>JAGWYK010000001.1 GCA_018969405.1 Acidobacteriota bacterium | reverse complement strand
AACGGGAACAGCAGGTAGAACTGCTCCTCGACGGCGAGGGACCAGAAGTGGGCGACCGGTGACGGCGGGCCGAAGTGCGAGGCGTAGGACTGGCCGTGGACGATGCTCCACCAGTTGGAGACATAGGTGATGGCCGAGATCGCATCGCCGCGCAGAACGGCCCGGGTGTAGTCGGGTTCGAGGATGAAGGCGAGTGCCACGCTGACCACCACGACGGTCAGTGCAGCGGGCAGCAGGCGGCGGATCCGTCGCTCCCAGAATCCCCGCAGGGACAGACCCTTGGTGTTGTGGTGCTCCACCAGCACCAGCGAAGTGAGCAGGAATCCACTCAGCACGAAGAAGACGTCCACCCCGAGGAACCCGCCGGGGAACTGATCGGGGAGGAAGTGGAACAGGACCACCGCAGCCACCGCGAGACCCCGCAGGCCGTCGAGCACGGGCAGATGGGCGAAGGTGCGTGACCGGGAATGACGACGATGCCTCGTCGCCCGCGTCGACCGGTGCGCGGTCGACGTCGATGACTCCCCCCGGATCGTCACGTCCACGGACGGAAACTACCAGTCGGTGCCCTCCGCTGCACCCGGCGGCTCCTCGGTGGCCGATACATTCCGAGCGGTGACCATGACCGCGACCGCTGAGCAGTCGGCCTCCCCCGCAGGCCGCCTCCGGGGGCTCGACGGCCTGCGCGGCCTCGCGCTCATCCCGGTGCTGCTGTTCCATCTCTGGCCGCGTCTGCTGCCCGGCGGCCTGGTGGGTCTGCCGGTCTTCTTCGCCCTGTCGGGCTTCGTCATCACCCGGGGCCTCCTCACCGAGCTGGACCGTCGCACCACGGTCGACCTGCGTGGGTTCTTCGCCCGCCGGTTCCGGAGGCTGTGGCCGGCCTCCACCGCGGTCCTGGCGCTGATCACCGCCGGTTGGATCCTGATGGCCTGGATGACCCGGTCGATCGCCATCGACATCGGCGCCGCGTTCTTCGAGGTGGCCAACTGGCGGTTCCTGCTCACCGGCACCACCTACGGAGCCCATGAGGCTTCACCGGTCGCCCACTTCTGGTCGCTCGGCATCGAGGAGCAGGTGTACCTCGTGGTGCCGGTGGTGGTCTGGGCCCTGCGACGACGACCCCGCCTGCTGCTCGGCGCCTTCGCCCTGCTCATCGCAGGATCGTTCCTCGTCACGCTGGCCAACGCCGGCGATGCGACGGTGGTCTACTACTCGACCTTCACCCGTTGCGCGGAGTTCTTCATCGGTTCCCTGCTCGCCGTCGTCATGCACGGTCGTGCCCTGGCCCCACGTCGGGATCTCGTCGGACGGCTGAGCGGCGTCGTCGGTCTGCTGGCGCTGGGCGCGCTCATCTGGTTGGCGAGGTTCTCCTCCCTCGGCACCGAGGCCTACTACCGGGGAGGACTCACCGGCCTCGCCGTGCTGGCCGCCCTGGTGATCATCGCCGCCATGTGGTCGCCCACGATGTTCGCCGGCCTGTCGATCCGTCCACTGGTGTGGATCGGGGGCGTGTCCTACGGTGTGTACCTGATCCACTGGCCGGTGCACATCGCACTGCTGCACAGTTCGCTGCCGAGCTGGCTGCAGCCATGGCTGGTGCTGGCCATCTCGTTCACCTTGGCGCCGCTGTCGTTCCGATTCTTCGAGGAGCCCATCCGGACCCGCCGCATCACGCTGCGCCGCTTCGCCCCCTGGGCCGTCGCGCTCGCCGCGGTCGTGCTGGTGGGGAGCCTCTACGGCACCACGGTCGCGGCGCCGGCCTCGGAGATCGACTTCGCCGCCGCGCAGAAGCGCTTCGAACAGCAGGCCCGTTCGGTCACGCCGAAGCAGGTGACCGACCCGTCAGCACCGCTGGGCACCGCGGCCAATCCGGTGTCGGTGGCCGTGTTCGGTGATTCGACGGCGGTCATGCTGGCCTCCTCGGTCGGCGGTGGCGATCCCCGCATCGTCGACGCCGGTGGCTGGAGCCGGGTGTGGTGTCCCCTCGGGCGGGGCGGCCAGGTCCGGGGGGAGTCCGGGGGTGGGGATGATCCCCAACGTCCGTCCATGCCGTTCTTCGAGTTCTGCGACTGGACCCACAACTGGCCCGACTCCATCCCCGGTGGGGTCGATGTGGCGGTGGTGCTCACCGGGAACTGGGATGCCTCCGGCCGGCAGATCCCGGCTCTCGGCAGCGGGTACCGCACCATCGGTGACCCCGACTACGACGCATGGCTCGAGGACGAGATCGCCGGAGCCGCCGATGCCCTCCACGCCGCCGGGGCGAGGACCGTGGCCTGGCTCACCCTGCCGCCGAAGATCGATCGTGGTCCCAATCCCCGCTTCGAGACCTACACCGGCATGCTCGAGTCGGTCGCCGCCGCCCGTGGGTGGATGCGCATCATCGACTACGCCGGGCACATGGCGTCCGAACCCGAGAACCGAACCATGCGGCCCGACGGGAGTCATCTCGATGAGGCCGGTGCGGCCCACCTGTGGCGGACCTGGCTCACCGAGCAGGTCGTGGCGGCGGCGAACGTGGCGGGTGGGTAGCCGGTCGCCTCCGGCGCCTCTCCTAGACTCGCCCCGATGGCCATCCCGGTGACGTTCACGCTCGATTTCGAAGATCTGCGCACGTCCCCGCTGCAGGAGTCGCGGATCGAGTACGCCACCTCGGTCATCCTCGATCGGCTCGCCGAGCTCGACATCCGGGGCACGATCTTCTGCGTGGCCGAGATCGCCGAGCGCGAACCGGCGCTGATGCGACGCATGACCGATCTCGGCCACGAGATCGCCGTGCACGGCCTGCAGCACACCCCGATCGATCTGCTCGGCGAGGAACGGTTCCGGGAGCAGACCATCCGGGCGAAGGAGCTCCTCGAGGACCTCAGCGGACAGGAGGTCCTCGGCTACCGCGCCCCCCAGTTCTCGGTCGTCCCCGAGACCGCCTGGGCCATCGATGTGCTCGCCGAGGTCGGGTTCACCTACTCCTCGAGCATCCTGCCGGTCGCCACGCTCATGTACGGGTGGCCGGGCACCCCGATGACACCGTTCCGGTGGCCCCAGGGTCTGGTCGAGATCCCCTGCCCGGTCGTCCCGTTCCTCGGGGTCTCCATCCCGTACCTCGGGGGTGCCTACATGCGGGTGCTGCCGTCGATGGTGCGACGACGCGGCGTGCGCCTGGCCCCCGAGGGTTCGGTGCTGTGGACCTACTGCCACCCCTGGGAGTTCGATCCGGACGAGCCCTTCTACGTCTACGAGCACGGTGGCTGGCTGGTCAGCCGCATCGGCTGGATCAACCGCGGGGGCATGCTCCGGCGTGTGGTCGCCTCGCTGCGCGACGGGGCCGGTCCTCCGCTTCGGGAGGTCGTGGCCGGCCTCGGTGAGCTGCCGGTGTTCGACACCGAGGACCTCTCCGAGCGGCGAGCTCCGCTGCAGGGACGGCTCCGGCGGCGCGCCGAGGTATGAAGCGCGCCGCGACCTCGGGATTCGCGATCGGTCTCGCCCTGATCGCTCTGCTGGGGTTCGCCGTCCGCGTCGGCTTCATCCTCTCGGAGCGGTCCACACCGCTCGGCGGCGACGCCATCTACTACACGAAGGCCGCCAACCTGCTGGCCGATGGCAAGGGCTTCATCGAACCGTTCCGCTATCTGTACGGCAGCGAGGAGACCATCACCCTCGCCAACGGTGAGGAACGCACGATCACCATTCCGGTCGGCCATATGGAACCCACTGCGGGCCATCCGCCGATCTACGTGCTGTACCTGGCCGCCTTCTCCAGCATCGGGCTCCGATCACCCATGGATCACAAGATGGCCTCGGCGCTGCTCGGGATGGCCACGATCGTCCTGGCCGGGCTGCTCGGTCGGGAACTGCGCAGCGACCGGCTCGGCCTCATCGCCGCGTTCCTCACCGCGGTCTACGCCAACATCTGGATCAACGACATCGTGCTGATGTCGGAGTCCGCCGCCCTCACCATGGTCTTCCTCGTGACGCTGTGCGGGCTGCGGTTCTGGCGCGCCCCCTCGCTCCGCACCGGCATCTGGTTCGCCATCGCCGGCGCGCTGGCCGCGCTGTCACGAGCCGAGCTGCTGCTCTACATGCCCATCATCGGTGCTGTGGCCCTGCTGCGGGTGCGACGTCCGTGGCGTGAACGCCTCGGCACCTATGCCGTCATGGGTCTTGTCTGTCTGATGGTGATCTCGCCCTGGGTGATCCGCAACAACATCGTCATGGAACGGTTCCTGACCCTCTCCGACGGGGCGGGCACCGTCATGGTCCAGGCCAACTGCGATCAGACCTACTACGGCGACGAGCACGGTGATCACATCGGCGGCTGGAACCTCTACTGCCACAGTCGCACCCAGCCCTACGGTCCCAACGGCGAGCTGCTCGACGAATCGGAACGCGATGCGGTGGTGCGCGAGCAGGCCCTCGAGTACATCTCGGCCCACACCGGCCGTCTCATCACCGTGGTGGTCCCGGCCCGCATCGGTCGCATGTGGGGCCTCTACCAGCCGGTGCAGCAGATGCGCACCGAGATCGTCGAGCGCCGACCGGAGCTCCCGGCCTGGATCGGGTTCTGGCAGTACGCGGTGATGGTGCCGCTCACCATCGCCGGTGTGGTGGTGCAGTGGCGCCGTCGGCAACCGGTGCTCGTGCTGCTGCTGTGGGCCGGTCTGGTGACCTTCACCGCCGCCACCGCCTTCGGCAACATCCGCTACCGCACTGCCGCGGAGCTCACGATCGTGATGTTCTCCGCCATCACCATCGACGCCATCTGGAGCGCAGTGGTCCGCCGCCGAGGCGGGGATCCGCTCGACGTCGGTGACGGCGATGGTGGGGACGAGTCGAGGCCGGCGAGGGTGCCCGAGGGCCAGGCGCAGTGAGCTTCGACGACGACGAGCTGCAGCGCACCGCCGAGCTGCTCAACGACGTCTTCGGTCACGATCATCCCCTCACCGTCGACGCGCTGCGCTGGTACTACGCCGCCAATCCGGCGGGTCCGGCCGCCGTCGGCCGGGTGGAGGACGATCGGCGACGGCTCGGCAACTACGCGCTGGTCCCCCAGCGGTTCGTGTCGCCCACCGGAGAGGTCCGAGTGCTGGGGGTCGGCGTCGACCTGGCGGTGTCGCCCGAGGCCCGCGGCGGGGGAGTGTTCCGTCGGACGGTCGAGGACTCCTACGCCCGGGCCATCGAGGCGGGCCATGACGGCATCCTCGGCGTGGCGAACGCCAACTCGGCGCCGCGCATGGTCGCCACACTCGGCTGGCGCTCGCTGGATCCCCTGCCGGTCACCCTGACGCTCCCGGTGGGCTCCGGTGCCCGGTTCGAGGTGTTCCCGGTCGACGGCTCCGACGGTTCCCGGATCGATGCGGTGCTGGCCCGCGGGTTCCGCCCGGAGGAGAGCCCCGGCTTCGCCCCCGAGTGGAACCCCGCCATGCTGCGCTGGCGCCTCACCCGACCCGGATTCCGCTACTGGCTCCATGTCTCCGAGGGGCTCGTGGTGGTCTCCACCCGCACCCGGGTCGCCGGGGTCCCGTTCGGAGTCGTGCTCAAGACGCTGGCTCGGTCGGGTTCCATCGATCATCCGTCGGGAGGAGAGGTGGCGGCGTCGGTGGCCCGCACCCATCGCACACCGCTGGTGATCCACTGGGGTCGGACCCCCTGGGTGCGCTACCGGGGTCTCCCGCTGCCCCAGTCCCGGATGCCCTCGCCGTTGTCACTGGTCCTGCACCGGCACCATGAGGGCTTCGACGAGTCCGCCTTCGAGCTCAGCGCCTTCGAGTTCCTCGATTTCGACGCCTACTGAGTGGACGCGCGGTCGCCCGCCTGCGTCGTAGTCTGCGCCCCGATGACCGAGATCCGTTCCGTCGAACCCGGGAGTCGGCTCTCGACGAGCCGGTTCTGGCTCGCGCTCGGCCTGATCGTGCTGGTGGCGTTCGGTGTGCGGACGGTCAACATGGTCATCACCCAGTGGGACGAGGGCACTGCGGGGGATGCCCGGTTCTACTTCGAGACCGGGCGGCTGCTGGCCGAGGGACACGGATACATCGATCCGTTCCGTTATCTCGAGGGGTACCCCGACGCCACCGAGCGGCTCGAGTTCGAGCGAGCCGGCATCCCGGTGGTCGTCGAGGTCCCGCCCGGACTCGAACAGCCGACGATGTCCCACCCACCGCTGTGGTCGGTGGTGCTGGCCGGATCGCGGTTCGTCGGACTCGACACTCCGAACCAGCAGCGTCTCCTCGGCTGTCTGCTCGGTGCCCTCGGGATCGGACTGATCGGGGTGGCCGGTCGTCGGCTCTACGGGGCACCGGTCGGACTCCTCGCCGCCGGCATGGGCGCGGTCTACGGCTTCCTCGTGATGAACGACGCCTCCCTGATGAGCGAGAGCCTCGTCGTGGTGTTCGTGCCGGTCGCCACACTCGTGGCGGTGAGGTGGTGGCACGACCCCACCTGGAGGACCGCAGGTCTGTTGGGTCTGCTCACCGGCGTGGGAGGACTCCTCCGGGCGGAGCTCATCCTCTATGCCCCGCTGGTGCTGCTCGGGGCGCTGATGATGCGCCGATTCCCCTGGCGCCGTCTGCTGGCCGACATCGGTGCGGCTGCGCTGGTGGCAGCCGTCGTGCTCGCGCCCTGGGTGGCGAGGAACCTGACGGTGTTCGAACATCCGCTGCTGCTCAGTCAGACCGGCACGACCCTGGCCCAGACCAACTGCGACGCCACCTACTTCGGCGACCGTCTCGGCTACTGGGATCTCGACTGCGGGGGATTGGAGCCGGCCACCTCCGCCGAGGCCATCCCTGATGAGTCACAGCGCGACCAGTACCGCCGTCAGCAGGCCATGGCCTACATCAGGGAACATCCCGGCCGTCTGCTCACCGTGGCCGTGCCGGTCAGAGTCCTGCGCATGTTCAACCTGTTCGGTCCCGTGCAGACCGCCAAGTTCGACGTCTTCGTCGAGGGCCGGGATCTCGAGTCCTCGCTGGTCTCCCTGGGCGAGTACTACCTGGTGGCGGTGGCCGCCGTCGCCGGGGTCGTCGTCGCCCGACGACGGGGACTCGATCTGTTCGTGGTGCTGCTGTGGCCCGCACTCGTCGCCTTCGTGGCCGTCGTGGGTTTCGGCAACAACCGATATCGCGTGACCTGTGAACCGGCACTGCTGTGGCTGGCCGGTCTGGCCATCCACACGGCCTACCGACGGATCCGGGACGCGAAGCGCAGCAGGGTCTCGGCCACCACGCAGAACACCGCGATCAGCGTGAGTTCGTGAGCGATGGAGAACCCGGCGACCCACTCGACGCCGGTGGAGATGCGCCGTCGCATCTGCAGTCCGACATAGAGCACGACCACCATGCCCATCGCGGCCACCGGAACCAGGAGCAGCAGCAGTCGACCCCGGGGTCGCCAGGAGGCGAGGCCGGCGATGACGGTGACGGCGAGTCCGACGGGCAGGCCGCCGATGACGAGGGCGAGTGCGCCGCTGATGGCGATGGCGGTCAGGCGGGCCCCGGTCGAGGCCACGCCGTCGGCGATGAGACCGGTGGCGACGGGTCCCGGCACCTCGAGGCCGGCACCGAGCCGGGTCTGCAGTCGCCGGGCCCGCCAGGTGAGGACCGCGGCGGCGAGGACCAGCAGGGCCAGCCAGAACACCGAGACCAGCAGCGCCAGGTTGACGGTGCGCTGCGGACTCCACACCAGGTCGATCGTGACGGATGGCCCGACCACGGCGGGATCGATCAGCCATCCGTTCGCGAAACCGTCGATCAGGGTGGCGTCTCCGAGTGAGGGACCGCCACGGATGGTGGCGGTCCACCCCTTCGACAGCGACTGACCGAGGACCAGCCAGTAGGGCGACGAGGCACCCTCGCTGCTGATCCGGTAGGAGAGGCGTCCGGTCGGGTCGCTCAGGATGGTCGGGAGCTCCCGCTGACCGGCGGCGAGCGCAGGGCCGCCCGGCTGCGGGATCGAGGTGCCCGGGATGAGCGAGGAGAGCGCCAGTCGATCGATGTCGATGCCGGTGTCGAGCCCGGGGGTCGAGACGATCCTGTGCTCGCCGGCGGCCAGCGTGGGTGTGGGATCGGTACAGAACTCGACCGTGATCGGCTGTCGGTCGAGCGCGGCGGTGGTGGTGCCGGTCAGTCGGATCGGGAGATCGGTGCCGTCGAGACCGAGCACATCGGCGTGGCAGGTGTCGGGGAGCACCTCCGGAACCGGCCCGACCAGATGGGGCAGTCCGAGCTCGGCGATGGCCACCGGCATGGCATGGGGCCGACCGGTGAAGGGATCCTTGGTGTCCACATGGCGTTCGGCGGCCACGGTGACCCCGAGACCTGTGGTGGTGAAGGGCTCGACGGGGATGTCCACCGTGGCGATCGCACCGGGCTCGAGGCCGTCGGCGATGGCGGGCACGACGACCTCCCGCACGGTGCCGTCATCTCCGGTGAGTCGCAGTGCGGTGGGCACCGAATGACGACCGTCGGCGATGACGCTCAGTCGCAGCCGATCGATGCGCGTCGGGCTCGGGTTGACCACCGTGAAGCCGCTGCCGACCTGATCTCCGAAGGGCGTCACCCATGCCGTGGCCAGGTCGCCGTCATCGGCTGAGGAGGGTCGCGCCCCGAGGTCGCCGAACAGGTACAGCCCGCCCTCGACGCGGGCGTGGCCCTGTTCGGTCCCGGGCCGTCCGATGAGTCGATCGATCAGCTGGGAGGAGGCGTTGCCCGAGAGGCGGGCGGTGCTCTGCAGGAGGAACCCGGAGGTTCGGGGTGCGGTGAAGATGCGGGCGAGACGGAGTTCGGGATCCTGCCGATAGCCCTCGAGCGGGTTGCCGCGGAGGCGGGTGAACAGATAGCTGATGGGACTGCGGTCGGTGCCGAACTGGTCGAGACCGGCCGAGGGCACCCGGATCCATTCCGAGGCGGTCACCCCGGGCACGATGAGATCGCGGATGCCCACATCGGAGACACCGGAGAAGGTGACGAGACCGGAGACGTTGGCGTCGTCGATGCGCAGTTCGAGCTGGCCGAAGGTGCGCGGACCGCCGAGATCGATGCGCTGGCCGGGGACGACGAACGAGGAATCGTCGAGGTGCACCGTGGTGGCGACCCGGCCGTCGAGCAGCACCGACAGTGAGGTGATGAAGCGGTTGCCCTGCATCTGGGTGACATCGATGTGATCGGCGGTGATCGGGCGGCGGTAGTCGACCACGAGGCGATCGCCGATCACCTCCTTGGAATCGCCGACGGTCCAGACCGTGCGCGGATCACCGTCGATGGCGTTGATGGGCCGGGCGCCGATCGAGTACGCACCGTCGACCCCGTACCGGGTGGCGCGCACATCGGCGACGTCGGGTCCGTAGTCGGCCACGGTCTGATAGGTCTCGGGTGCGCCGTCGAACGGGTCGAGGCGGGTGTCGCGAGGATCGACGACGAGCGGCTTCGATCCCGCCGCCTCGGTCGCCCCACTGTTCTCACGGGTGGTCCCCCAGCGCGAGCCCTGTCGACGGTTGGTGTCGGTGATCAGCAGCGAGGGGGTTCCGGCTCGGGTGGGGGCGGTGAGGGCCGGATGGGTGGCGAGGGTCGGCGCGAACAGGATGGCGCCGGGGGTGGTGAGCATCCCGGCCCCGGCGGCGTCGACCAGTCCGGCGCCGTCACCCCAGACGATCAGCGAGCCGGCGGTGGGCTCCGCCCGGATGATGGAGCGCGCCCCATCGACATGGAACAGCGCCAGCGGCGGGTTCTGGGGTGTGCCGGTGGGGCGGGCCAGCTCGTACTCGTCCACCGTGGGCTGGCGTCGGTCGGTGACGAACGGGGTGGGGTGACCGAAGGTGGTCGGAGCGGACAGGCCGAGGGCGGGAAGGCCCGAGTAGCCGCCGAACTCGGCCCAGAGGTCGGCCGGACGCGGCGCGTGGTAGCGCTCGTACTGGGTGTCCATGCGCAGCAGCACATCGGAGACGCTGAACAGCCGGGCGATCGGGGCGACCGAGGCCGGCTCGAACACGCTCTCCTGGATCGGGACGTCGAGGGCTCGGATCAGGTTGACACTCGGGGGGGTGCCGTACGCCGTCAGTTCCCGACCGACCCAGGGACGATCGATGATCCCGGGAGTGATCGGGTCCTGGGTCTGGCCCCATCGGTAGGCGTAGAAATCCGAACCGGGCAGTTCGAGCACCCTCGTGCCGTCCGTGGTGCTGTCGATCGTCCGCGCCGCGTCGTTCCAGTAGGAGGGGAGCGGCTCGGGGAACTGGAGGTCGCGCTGGATCAGATCCCCGGTCCAGATCGGGGGCAGCCCGAGCAGGGCGATGAGCACCAGGGCGGCGCCGAGCAGCGGGGCGACGAGACCTCGTCGGCTCGCCGGCACCCGACGGCGGATCGCCTCGGTGGCGGGACCGACCGCGGTGGCCAGCAGGGCGGCGAGACCGAGCACCAGCAGGGGCAGGGCACGCGAGGAGTTCCGAAGGGCGAGTCCGGCGGCGCTCTGGGTCGAGGCCTTCACCAGCGAGCCGAACAGCGGCGGATCGGCGTAGGGATAGGTGCCGAGACCGGCGACGAGGCCCACGACCACCAGCAGCACGAAATAGGCGCGGTAGCGCCATCGGGTGAGCATGGCTCCGAGCAGGCCGAGGGTGGGCAGGACGAACCCGATGACCAGCATGGCGGGGATCTGGGTGTAGAGGGTGCTCGACTCGGTCCACTGCGACAGCCCGTCGCGTCCGTAGAAGTACCAGTAGCCGAGACCGCGCAACAGCTCCGGCGCCGTCGAGGTCTGGGCGACGGTCTGCACCGTCTCGGTGAGCTGCAGCACCGGCAGCCCGAAGGAACCCTGCACCCAGAGCCCGGCCACCCACCACAGCTGGGCGGGGATGGTGGCGACCCCGAGACGCAGCAGGGTGCGAACGGCGGCGGCGGGACGCACCTCACGGGTGACCCAGATCATGTACGGGATGAGCAGCGCGGGCCCGGCGAGGACGAAGATCACCGAACTGGCGTTGGTGCCCGACATCAGGGTGATGATGAGGGCGATGAGGACCGGAGCGCGCCACCCCCGTTGGCGCAGAGCGATCACCGTGAGCGCGATCAGCCAGGGGAGCGCGCACCAGGGCTGCAGGATGACCGAGGTCCGCCCGAAGTAGGCGAGGATGTACGGGCTGAGCATGTAGACGAAGCCGCCGACGGCCACCCCAGCACCGGTGACCCCGAGTCGGCGCAGCATCCACACCGCGCCGTACCCGGCGGCGAACAGCATGGTGCCGAACCACAGCCGCTCGGCGATCCAGGTGGGGACGCCGATGGTGTGCATGAGCCAGTAGTAGGGGCCGAGGGGGAACAGGTAGCCGATGTTCTGATGGACCACGGTGCCCGCGTCGACATTGGTGTTCCACATCAACCACGCCCGGTCGAGGAGTCGACCCGGATCGAGATAGAGGTACGCCTTGGTGTCGGCCGAGATCCGACCTCGGGCGGACAGCAGCAGAGGCACATAGGCCACGAAGGCGATGACGAGGCCCAGCCAGTGGCGGCGCAGGCGCGCTGCGACCCTGCGCCCGAAGGGCGGTGGGGAGGCGTCGAGTGCGGGTCCGGAGGGCGTGGTCATGATGGGCGAGGAGACCCTAGTGGTGACCGCTCATCGGGTCAGCGAGGGCAGGCCCCCCGGGGGTCGTCGAAGTTGGCGGCGTCGACCCAGGGGCCGTCGCGCCAGGGAGCGGCGGCGGGTGGTGAGAGTCCGAGGGAGACTGCGGCGGCGAGGACCTCCTCGGCGAAGCGGCCGGCCCCCTCGGGACAGAGGTGCCACCCGTCGGGTTTGCGCAGCAGGACGGTGCGGCCGGTGTCGTCGACGTACGAGATCCCATAGGTGCCGTCGGGGCGCAGCAGCGATGCGCCGACCTGCGGATGGAACACGACGCCGGGATGGAGGTCGGGGAGTGTGGCGAGCACGGCATTGATCTGGACGTCGTCGACGGTCCGCCACGTGCCCTTGCCTCCGGGGAGCATCGGCAGCCACAGGAGTCGGGCGCCGCCCGATGACAGCAGAGCCACCGCCTCACCGAGGAGGCGCTGGTAGGCGTCGGGTCCGTTCTCGTAGAGGAAGCGCATGTCCCAGCCGCCCATCATCACGGTGATGAGGTCGGGGTCGTCGCGTTCGATGACCTCGCGCCATGCCCCTCGCCAGTCGAAACCCTGACTGAGTCCGATCCCGGGGCCGGCACCCAGTTCGATGTGCCCGGCACCGGCGGCGTGGAACGCAGCTTCGAGCGCCACCTGCTCGTCGACCATCCCCGAGTCGCCGATGATGAACACCGAGCGGGGTGCACCGATCGCCGGCGTCTGGTCCTCGACGTGGCTCTCGCCGTAGGTCGTGGTGTCGCCGATGCGGACGTCACGGAACGCTGCGGTACTGGCCGGGGGATCGACGGTGACGGCCACGGACAGCACTGCGGTGGCCAGCATCGCCGCGCCGGCGGCGGAGAGTGCGGCTCGTCCGGTGCGGATCATGTGACCTCGTCGGACGGGCATCTCGAGGAGCCGGTAGGAGAGCAGTGCGATGACGGTGGTCACCAGGATCCGCAGGGTGAACAACGGCCATGGGGACCAACCGATCCGGGCCGGGCTGAGGATCAGGAACACCGGCCAGTGGTAGAGGTAGAGCCCGTAGGAGATGAGCCCGGCGCCCCGCAGCACCGGGTTGGAGAGCAGGCCGGTGACGACGCCCCGTCTCGTGGCGGCGAGGATGATCACCGTCGTGCCCACGGCGTAGAGGGGAAGACCTCCCCGGGCGAGCAGCGAGGAGGTCTCACCCACCCGCCACCAGGCCAGGAGCATGCCCACCAACGCCGCACCACCGATGATGTCGAGAAGGGGCGCACGTGTGGTGATGTCGGACCGGAGCGCATCGGTGCCCCGGCGGCGGTCCGACCACCAGAGGGCGAGAGCCACACCGAGGAGCAGTTCCGCCACACGGGTGTCGGTGCCGTAGTAGATGCGATCGAGATCGGCGCGCAGGGCCACGGTGAGGACCATCGAGGCCGCCGTGGCGACCAGCACGATGGTCATCAGCAGGCGGCGGCCTCCGGCCCGCATGGCGAGGATGACGATCGGCGGGAAGAACAGGTAGAACTGCTCCTCGATGGCGAGGCTCCAGAAATGCTGGAGCGGACTCGGAGCGGTGAACAGGGCGCCGTAGCTCGTGCCCGCGAGCATGAAGCGCCAGTTGGCGACATAGGCGAGCGAACCCAGCATGTCGAGGCGCAGATCCTGGACCTGCTCCGGGGTGCCGAGTCGCCAGAAGACGAGTCCGGTGAGCGCGATGGTGATCACGGCGGCCGGCAACAGGCGACGGAAACGACGGGTCCAGAACCCGCCCAACCGGATCGCTCCCGAGGAGTCCCATTCCCGGACGAGCAGGTTCGTGATCAGGAACCCCGAGAGGGTGAAGAAGGTCGAGACGCCGAGATAGCCGCCGCGGGCCCAGTCGAACCCGGAGTGGAACAGCAGCACCCCGATCACCGCCAGTCCACGCAGACCGTCGAGGCCGGGCAGATGGGGCATCCGATGGCGAGCGTCGGTACCGCCGCTGTCCGGGGCCGAAGTGACCGTCGCGGTCATCGGGTCGATCGCCTCCTGGTCACATCGCCGAAGGTACCAGCGCGACTCTCGGGGTCGATGGCAGCGTCCCGATGGTTCACCCGTTCACGGTCAGAGCGCGCCGGTCCCGACCGGTACCATCGGCGGGCGATCCGAGCCGTCCGAGCCGGTGCAGCCCGAAAGGTCCTTCCGTGTCCGACTGGAACTTCGCCGACGTCTGGGAGACCATCACCTCGCTCCAGCCCGATCACCCGGCGATGGTGCGCGGCGGGGTGCGCCGCAGCTGGGCCGAGTTCGACGATCGCAGCGGTCGGCTGGCCGGCGTGCTGCTCGACGCGGGCCTCGGGCATCAGGCCGCTGTGGCCTGCTACCTGCACAACAGCCTCGAGTACCTCGAGACCCTCTTCGCCTGTTTCAAGGGCTCGCTCATCCCGGTCAACACCAACTACCGCTATGTCGCCGATGAGCTGCGGTACCTCTGGGTCGACGCCGATGTGCGGGCGGTCGTCTTCCACGGGACCTTCGTCGAGCGCATCGAGGAGCTCCGCGCCGATCTTCCGGCGATCACCTGCTGGCTGTGGGTGGACGACGGAACCGGTCCCTGCCCGGCCTGGGCACTTCCCTACGAGCACGCGCTCGACCGCGGTCCCGAACAGGCGGGATCACGTCGGAGGGCGGCGAGGTCCGGTGACGATCTCTTCATGCTCTACACCGGCGGCACCACCGGTCATCCCAAAGGGGTGATGTGGCGGCAGGACGATCTGTTCGCGGTGCTCAACCGCACCGCTCAGGTCCGATTCCCCGAGGAGGGCACCGTGGCTGACATCGCTGCGGTGCTCCCGGCACCCACCGAGCCGCGCGGACGGGTCCTGCCCGCCGCACCGCTCATGCACGGAACCGCTGCCTTCGCCGCCTTCGGGATGCTCGGCGCCGGCGGCACGGTGGTGCTCTGCGAGGGGACCCGGTTCGACGTCGTCGAGCTGCTCGACACCGTGGAGCGCGAGCGCGTCACCGATCTCACCATCGTCGGTGATGCCTTCGCCCGGCCCATGCTCGAAGCACTCGATCGCGAACCCGGGCGCTGGGACGTCTCCAGCGTCGCGGTGATCCTGTCCTCGGGGGTGATGTGGTCGGCGCCCATCAAGGAGGGACTCATCCGGCACATGCCCGGAGTGCTGTGCGTCGACACCCTCGGGTCCTCCGAGGCGGTGGGTCTGGCCCGCTCGGTCTCCTCCTCCACGCGCATGGCCTCCACCGCGGGCTTCCGTCTCGGTCCCGATGCCCAGGTCATCCGTGAGGACGGCACGCCGGTCGAACCCGGATCCGGCGAGGTCGGCCTGGTCGCCATCGGGGGTCGGGGCCCCATCGGTTACCACGGCGATCCCGAGAAGACCGCCCGTACCTTCCGCGTCATCGGAGACCGACGGTGGATCACGCCGGGGGACAACGCCACCGTCGACGCCGATGGGACGATCCATCTGCTCGGCCGGGGATCGAGCTGCATCAACACCGGCGGGGAGAAGGTCTTCCCCGAAGAGGTCGAGGAGGCGCTCAAACTCGACAATCGGGTTCTCGATGCGGTCGTCGTCGGCGTGCCCCATGAACGTTTCGGTGAGATGGTCGTGGCGGTGGTCGAGACCGCGCCGGTCGACGCGGTCGATCCCGAGGAACTTCTCGACGCCCTGCGCTCCCGCCTGGCCGCCTACAAGGTTCCCCGTCAGCTCTTCCTGACCTCCTCACTCGGCCGGGGACCCAACGGCAAGATCGATCAGCGACGCTGGCGGGCCGAGGCGGCCGAGATGGTCGCTCGCGGCGCCGGGGTCTCGTGATGGACCTCGTGGAGACCGGGTCCACCCGGGTCTGGAACCCGAAGGTCGATGCCTGGACCGCTCGCACCCGAGCGCCGCTCGACGTGCTGGCCCTGCTCACCATCTGGCTGAGCTGCACGCCCATCGGTGTGATGCTCGGGTTCTCCAGCGAACGCACCTGGTGGCTGGTCGCCCGACTGCTGCTCTCGGTGATCTACGGGATCGACATCGGGACCCGTGCCCTGCTCTCGCGTCGGCCCATCTCGTACATCCTCGCCCATCCCCTGAGCGCACTGGTCGTGCTGTTCCCGCCGCTGCGTCTGCTGTTCAGCCTGCGCCTGCTGCAGTCGATGTTCCGCAAGGGGAACCTCGCCCATTTCCTGGCGGTCGCCCTGCTGCTGGTGGCCAACGGGGCGGTGCTGGTGGTCATCTTCGAGCATGGTGCGGCGGGGGCCACGATCACCAGCGTTCCCATCGCCCTGTGGTGGACCGCCTGCACGGTGTCGACCGTCGGCTACGGCGACTACACGCCGGTCACCACCGGTGGTCGCATCGTGGCGGTGTGCATCATGATCGTCGGCCTCACCAGCGTGGCGGTGATCACGGCACAGATCGCCTCCAGCTTCATGGATCAGGCGGCCTCCCGTCGGGCCGATGCCGAACGCGCCGCCTCCTCGGGATCCTCGTCCGCACCCCCGGGCCCGGCACCGAGCTCCACCTCCGCCGACACCGACACCGACACCGAGCACCGCCGGCATGTGCTCGACCGCCTGCAGAGCATCGAGGAGCTCCTGCGCAGCGAGGAACGCACCTGACTCAGATGTAGTCGTTGCGATGCATCCATTCCATCGCCAACCAGCCCCAGGCAGGAGGGAGATAGGCGGTGAAGGTGCGGGCGGTGAAGGTGGCGGCGATGGCCGCCTGATCCGGGACCCCGGCGGCGGTGAACCCGGCGATGAGCCCGGCCTCGATCACGCCCATCCCACCGGGCACCGGGGCGATGCCACCGATGATCGAGGCGATCGAGTTGATCACGATGAGCTGCAGGATCCCCAGCGACTCACCGTAGGTGTGCAGTGCGGCCCACAGCACCAGTGCGTAACAGAACTGGGAGATGAAGTTCCCGGCGAACAGCTGGACCGCCTTGCGGGGCTCGGACACCACGGTGGTGAAGTTGGTGCGGGCGGCGACGAGATGCGGACCGATCAGTCCGAGCAGGCGGTGCCGGAACCGCGGGATGAGAGCGAGCACGATGGCGACGAGGAGCACGGCGGCGAGGGCGATCGCCAGCTTCTCGGTCAGTCCGCTCGAGCCCCCTCCGGAGTGCGACAGGTGGATCGTGGCGTCGCCGAGCAGCAGTCCGAGACCCACGAGGACGAACTGCACGATCCCGGAGGCGAACGAGGTCATGAGACTGGAACTGACCGCCACCGCCGGCGAGAAGCCCTGCTTCTGGAAGAACCGCACGAGCATGGCCATGGTGGCCACGCCCCCGCCGACCAGCCCGGTGAACTTGTTGGCGAACTGCAGGATGAACACCGGTCGGAGCGGGAGGGGTCGGCTGACGGCTCCGAGCAGCGCCATGGCGGTGCCGAACAGGGGGAGTTGGGCGAGGATGGCGACGACCACGACCCAGCCCCACTCGGCCTGATCGAAGGTGGTGGCGAAATCGATCTTCGTGAGCTGGCCCAGCAGCAGGTAGAACCCGAGCACGGTGGCTGCCGCGAGCAGGATGTTGGCCGGGGTCACGCGCCGGAGCTCGGTGAGCTTCTCGGGTGTCACCCCGGTGACGGAGGCCACCTGCTGGCCGACCTCGGCGGTGAGGTGTTTGGCATCGGTGATCGAACGTCGAGTGACCCGCGGCAGTGCCGTCGCCTCCAGCAGGGGTTGGACGGCGATGAGGGCATCGGTGTCGAGGGCGCGTCGGGCGGAGGCGACCGCGCGCTCGGCGCTGGTGAGGTCCGCCAGAGTCACGAGCAGCGCCACATGGTCGAGACGGAGCGCATCGGGGGAGGGTCGAGCATCGGCGGTGGCGAGATCGGTGAAGGCCACCGTGCCGTCCTGGGCCAGACGGAGGGTCCGAGCGCTGATCGAACCATGGGCGATCCCGACACGATGGAGGCGTTCGAGTGATCGCCAGGCGGCGTCGAGGAAGGCGTCGGTGCGTGCTCCTTCGTCGGTGTCGTCGAGTCGCACTCCGTTCGTGTCGCGCAGCACCAGCACCACATCGCCACGGGACCCGACCGCACCGCTGTCGATCACGGTGGGAGCCGGGACACCGCCTCGTTCGGCCCGCATCAGCAGGTAGGCCCGATGCTCGATCTGCTGCTCGCGGGTGGCGGCGATCCCGGGGCCGGAATCCTTCATCCAGATGAAGCGAACGAGCTTGGTGAGGAATTGGGCGTTGGTGGCATCGCGCCCGATCACCGCCACCCGGATCGGACCGTCGGCATCGGTGCCGATGAAGGCGGTCTCGCCCCACAGCTGGTCCTCGGCGGCGCGCAGGTCGTTCGTGTCGATGCCCAGGCTGCGAAGATCCTCGGCGACCGCGGCGGTCGAGGGTGCGCCGTCGGGTGATCCGAGGACGAGATGGACGATCGCCGCGAGGGTCCAGGCCAGCCCGATCGCGCCGAGGATGCCGGTGGGGTAGCCGCCGGTCACCGCGATCAGGCTGACGCCGATCACGCCGAGCAGGAGTGTCAGCAGCCGACGGGCCGGACGGGTGAGCTCCGGCGTGGCGGCGAAGAAGACGGCCGCGACCACCGCGAGGCGCAGACTCGGGAACGGCGGGTAGCCGGGCAGCGGGTGCCCCCCGTCGGTGGGCGCACCGATCAGCGAGTCGAGGACACGCCCGACCACCAGTGCTGCGGCCCCGGCCAGCACCACCGAGGCGATGAAACGGGGCCGCCGGGAGATGAGCGCGACGATCAGGACGATGGCGATGGCGATGACGGCGCCGGTGGTGTTGATCCAGCGCAGACCGGTCAGGAGCGGATCGGGAAGGTGGCCGACGGCATCGTGCACCGACTGTTCGAGGGGTCCGACGCGGGTGGCGTTGAGTGCACCGAGCGCGAGCAGGGCGAGTCCACCGAGGATGCGGAGCACCTCGGTGGGCCGTCGGTGCAGGCCCTTGTCGGGCACCACGCCGAACACCGCGCTCCAGGTCGCATGCACCCGGGTGCGTCGGGATGGGAGGGTGGTCATGGGATCAGCCGATGGTGGCCGCTGCGAAGGCCCGCATCTCCCGCTCCACATCGGAACCGGCCGGTGTGTAGAGCAGTTCGGTGACGCCCCGCTCGGCACTGGCTCGGGCCCGCTCGGCGATCGTGTCCGGAGCACCGACCCAGCCGGCGGCCAGGATCGCCGCGTCCTCCGCCGCATCGATGATCACGCGATCGCGCTGGCTCACATCGGTCACATGGCCCTCGTGCACGGCGAGGTGGCGTTCGCCCTCGACCCGTTCGGCCTCGACGGCCGCCAGCCATTCGGCGCCGGCGGGCATGGCGGGCAGGGCCTCGGGATACTGCTGCCACATGTAGTGGTGTCCCACCACGAACCAGGGGCCGACGGCGTCGCGCACCCGGGCACTGGACCCGTCCTCGCCACGATCGAGCACGGTGCCCGAGACCATCTGCACCCGCCGGGGGAACGGACCGTCGGCGCCCTCGGTGTCGATCAACCCGTCCACCACCCCGGCAGCACAGAGCTCGGCGGTGATGTCCAGTCCCTTGGGTCCGAGGGCCGACAGCAGCAGGGGGACCTCGATGGGTCGCGCCGCGGCGAGGTGGGGGAGGTGGATCATCTGCGCTCTCTCGCCGGCGATGGTGACGGTGTCGCCCCGGAGCAGTCCGTGCAGCTGCTCGACGTAGGTGCGCAGGGTGGCCCAGCTGAGCGCCGGCTTCCCCAGCACCCATCGGGCGGTGAGACCGGTGCCGAAGGCGGCCGTGAGGCGACCGGGAGCCATCCGTTCCAGGGTGGCGATGGCCGTGGCGGTGGTCATCACATGGCGGAGGTTGGGGACGAGCACGGCGGTGCCCACGTCGATCGAGGTGGCGGCCACGATGGCGGTGAGATTCATCCAGATGTCCTCGTAGATCGCCGCCGAGTCGTAGAGCCAGACCCGGGAGAAGCCGAGGTCCTCGGCCAGTTGGGCCCGGCGGACCGCATCCGGTCCCGGAACGACGCCGATCGAGATCTCCACGGCCGCATCCTGCCACGATCCCGACCTCGCCGGGTGCGGAGGCGCGAGGATGAGCGGTCGGCTGAGCGAGGAGCGACCATGTCCAACCACCATCCTGACCCGGGCCGCGCCGCCCTCGACGAGCTGGAGGTGCGTTCGCTCGTGGTCCGCGTCGCCCAGTACGCCGATGGCCTGGGCTCCGTGGACGAGTACGCCGAACTGTTCACCGTCGACGCCGAGTGGATGATGCCCGGCGCGCCCCGGATCGGTCGCGAGGACATCCGGGCCGGCAGCCTCGAACGCCGTGCGGAGGGCACCGTCGGACCCGGCAGCCACAGTCACCACATGATCGCCGGCACCGCCGTCGTCTTCGTCGATCCGGACACCGCCGTCGCCGACTCCTCGTGGATGTTCTTCGTGAACACCGACACGAAGCCCGAGCTCCGTCTCGTCGGGCACTATCGCGACACGGCGCGACGCACTGACGAGGGTTGGCGCCTCGCGCGTCGCGAGATTACGTTCGGCTGATCCCGGTCCCCCCGAACGAGGTTCCATGAGTCATGCCATCGAGGCCGTCGGCCTCGTCAAGACCTTCGGCGCAGACGTGCGCGCCCTCGACGGCGTCGACCTGCAGGTCGACGCGGGAACGGTGCTCGGACTGCTCGGCCCGAACGGCGCCGGGAAGACCACCACGGTGCGCGTCCTCACCACGACGCTGGTCCCCGATCAGGGCCGGGCCACCGTGAACGGTTTCGATGTGGTCACGCAGGCCGACAGGGTCCGGGCCAGCATCGGCCTCGCCGGCCAGTACGCGGCGGTCGACGAGAACCTCACCGGGCGCGAGAACCTGCGCATGATCGCGCAGCTGTTCCAGATGTCGCGCCGGGACGCCTCGCGGGTCGCCGATGAACTCCTCGAGCACTTCGAGCTGACCGGCGCGGCCGATCGTCCGTCCAAGACCTACTCCGGGGGGATGCGGCGTCGTCTCGACATCGCCGCGGCACTGGTGCATCGTCCTCCGGTGCTCTTCCTCGACGAGCCCACCACCGGCCTCGATCCGAAGAGCCGCAACGCGGTGTGGAACGTCGTCGAGCAGCTGGTGGCCGACGGCACGACCGTGCTGCTGACCACCCAGTACCTCGAGGAGGCCGATCGTCTGGCCGACCGCATCGTGGTCGTCGACCGCGGTGCGGTGATCGCCGAGGGCACCTCGGCCGAGCTCAAGGCTGACCTCGGTGAGACCGTGCTGGATCTCGGCTTCGCCGACGGGGCCGTGGCCGAGCAGGCCGCCGCTCGTTTCCGCGGCACCTGGCGGGGAGGCGTGGTGGTCGACGGCTCACTCGTCGAGCTCAGCATCGATGACGGACCCCCGCAGGTGATGATGGCGCTGCGCGAACTCGACGAGGCCGGACTGGCCCCGAGTCGGCTCGCCCTGCGCGAGCCGAGTCTCGACGACGTGTTCCTGGCCCTCACCGGCCGGCGCGCCGAGACCGCCAGCGAGGAGGACGAGTCATGACCGCCCGAGTGCTTCCCGGTTCGGCCCCCGCCATGAAACGGTCTCGTCTGCGCCGGGCCATCGGGGACGCCGTGGTGCTCACCGAGCGGAATCTCATCGGTTATGTGCGCATCCCCGAGGCGCTGTTCTTCTCCAGTGTGCAGCCGATCATGTTCGTGCTGCTGTTCCGCTACGTGTTCGGCGGTGCCATCGCCACCCCCGGCATGAGCTACGTCGACTACCTGATGGCCGGGATCTTCGTGCAGACCGTCATGTTCGGCTCCATCCAGACCAGCATCGGTCTGGCCGAGGATCTCCAGAAGGGTCTGATCGAGCGCTTCCGATCGCTGCCGATCGCCCGCTCGGCGGTGCTGGCGGGCCGCACGACCTCGGATCTGCTGCGCAACGTGGTCGTCATCGTCATCATCACCGTGGTGGGACTGGCGGTCGGGTTCCGCATCCACACCAACCTCCTCGCCTTCCTGGGCGCGGTCGGCCTGATGCTGCTGTTCGCCTACGCGATCTCCTGGGGCTTCGCCTACATCGGTCTGGCCGCCCCGAACTCGGAGGTGGCCCAGCTGATGTCGTTCCCGATCCTGTTCCCGCTCACCTTCGCCTCCACGGCCTTCGTGCCGGCGGCCACCATGCCCTCCTGGCTGCGGGCCTTCGCCGAGCATCAGCCGGTGAGTCTCGTGATCAACTCGGTGCGAGCCCTCACCGAGGGTGGCCCCACCGCCCGCTGGGTCGTCCCGGCCCTCATCTGGTGCGTGGCGCTGATGGTGGCCTTCATCCCTCTCGCCGTCTGGCGCTACCGTCGGACGAGTTGAACCGCAGCAGGGGGGACAGATGGCCGGTGCACTCGACGGGATCCGCATCCTCGACTGCTCGATCGCGCTGACCGGTCCGTACCCGGCGGCACTGCTCAGCGATCAGGGTGCTGAGGTCATCAAGGTCGAGCGTCCCGGCCTCGGGGACATCGCCCGGTGGGTCGGCGTCGCCGTCAACGGTGTCTCCGCCCTCTTCCAGGCCTGCAACCGGGGCAAGCGATCGATCGCCGTGGACCTCACCACTCCGGAGGGCGCCGAGATCGTGCGGGCGCTCGCCGCGCGTGCCGATGTGTTCATCCAGAACTTCCGTCCGGGAGCCTTGGAACGAGCGGGACTCGGCTACGACGAGCTCCGCCGTGGCCATGAGGATCTGATCTACGTCTCGCTCTCCGGGTTCGGTGACATCGGGCCCTATGCCACCCGAGGGGCCTACGACACCGTGATCCAGGCCTACGCCGGACTCGCCACCAACCAGGCGGATCCCGATGTCGGCGACCCGGTGTTCCTCCGCCAGACCGCGGCGGACAAGATCACCGGGCTCTATGCCGTGCAGGCCATCACCGCCGCACTGCTCGCCCGGGAGCGGGGAGCCGGAGGCCAGCACCTCAAGATCTCGATGACCGATGCGGTGGTCTCATTCCTGTGGGCCGACTCCGCCGGCAACGAGCTGCTGCTCGACTCGGACCATTCGATGAGCTCGAGCTTCACCCAGGGTTCGCGTCCGTTCCGGTTCCTCGACGGCTGGGGGATCGCCACACCGACCTCCGATGCCGACTTCCACGGGATGTGCGAGGCGCTCGGTGTCGAGGGTCATGACGATCCCCGTGTCGCCACCATCGCGGAGCGTCGTCGGCATCCCGAACGCACGGCGGAGATCCTGCGCGCCTGTCACGCCGCCACGCCGACGATGACCTGCGCCGAGGCCTCGGCCCGCATGGAGGAGCGACGCGTGCCCTTCGGTCTCGTGGTCGCCGCCCGCGACATGCACAACGATCCGCATGCCATCGCCATGGGCCTGTTCGAGGAGTCGGAGCATCCGGTGGCGGGACGGCTCCGACAGCCCCGGCATCCTGCCCGCTTCGGTGGCACACCGGCGGCACTCGGGGGACCGGCACCGATGCTGGGGGAGCACACCGCCGAGATCCTCGAGGAGCTCGACATGGGCGATCGCCTCGAGGAGCTGCGCAGCCGCAGCATCGTGCAGTGAGCCCCGGAGGGCGACAGGACTCAGCCGAGCAGGGTGCGCAGTCCGGCGAGGTCCTCGGCTGAGGGACTCCAGAGACCTGCCTCTGCGTTCGCCCGGACCTGTTCCGCTGTCGTGGCGCCGGCGATGACCGAGCCGACCGTGGGCTGGGCGGCGAGTCCGCCCATCGCCACATCGAGCAGGCTGATGCCCCGGTCGGAGGCGAAGGCCGTGAGCCCGTCGATGATGTCGAAGTTCCGATCGCTCAGCAGGGCGTTCATGCCCCAGGCTGCGATGCGACCATCGGCCGGAGGTTCCTCGCCCCGCCGGTACTTGCCGGTGAGCAACCCACTGGCGAGGGGGAAGTAGGGGAGCAGACCCACGCCGTGGGCCGCGCAGGCCGGGATGAGCTCGGCCTCGGCCCCCCGGTCGATGAGGCTGTAGAGGTTCTGGGCGCTGACGAATCGCTCGAGATGCTCGGTGCGGGCGATCCAGTCGGCATCCGCGATCTGCCATGCGGTCAGGTTCGAGGAGCCGATGTAGCGGACGAGTCCGTCGTGGACGAGTTCGGTGAGTGCCGCCAGGGTCTCCTCCAGCGGTGTGTTCGGGTCGGGTTTGTGGAGTTGGTAGAGGTCGATGTGATCGGTCCCGAGCCGACGCAGCGACCGCTCGACGGCTCGGCGGATGTACCGGCGCGATCCGCGCGCGTTCCAGTCGGGTCCGTTGGCTCCACGGAGATCGCTCCCGAACTTCGTGGCGATGACCACCGAGTCACGACGGTCCCCGAGGGCTCGGGCCAGCAGCACCTCCGACTCGCCGTAGCTGTCGCTGGTGTCGAACAGGGTGATGCCGACCTCGATGGCGGCGTCGACCACCTTCTGGGTGGCATCGGCATCGATGCGCATGCCGAAGTTGTTGCATCCCAGCCCGACGGTGGAGACCATCAGGCCGGAGGTGCCGAGCGTTCGATAGGTCATGTCCGTCATGGCGGAGCTCCTTGGTGTCCGGGTTCAGATGCCGAGCGCGTCGCGAGTGCGCGAGAGCTCGTCGAGTTCGATGGTGGTGGGGACGAGGAACAGCTCGTCGCAGCCGAGGTCGGCGAGGGTGTCGACGGCGGTGCGCAGGGCGGCCGGGGTCGAGGTGGACAGCATCGATGACATCGTCTCGGCGAGACCGTGTCCGAAGATGCGCATGTAGTCGTAGCCGTAGGTGCGCAGGCGGGCGTCGGCATCCTCGCCGAGGGCGTACCAGAGGCTGGCCGAGATGTGCGGGGCGTCGCTGCGACCCTGTTCGGCCCAGGCGCTGCGGATCCGGTCGAAGGCCTCGGCAGTGGCGGCCCGGTCGACGCCGAACACGGTGGAGGCATCGTCGACCCCGACGGCCCATCGGGCGGCTCGTGCCAGCGCCTTGGGGCCCATCACGCCGGCGACGAAGGGGGGACCCCCGGCCTGCACGGGCGGGGGACCGACGGGATCGGCCCCCTCGAAGGGCGGTTCGCCCGCCCAGATGCGGCGCATGGTGGCGACCTGCTCATCCATCCGGGCCCATCGCCGTTCGTAGGAACCGCCGATGGCTCGGTAGTCGTGCTCTCGTCCACCGACACCGACACCGACGGTGAGCCGACCCTCGCTCAGGCGGTCCACGGAGGCGAGCTGCTTGGCCACGTCGACGGCGTCATGGGCGGGCAGCACGATGATGGTGGTCCAGAGGCGGACCCGCTCGGTGAGGGCCGCCGCCGCGGCCAGTTCGACGGTCCACGCATGGCTCGGGTAGGTGACCCGCTCGGGCACGGCCAGACTGGCCCACGGACCCTCGTCGATGGCTCGGCACCAGCCGATCGTGTCCGCCCGATCATGGGCGACCATCGTGGGCAGGGTCATCGAGATCTGCATCCACAGATCATGGCCCAACGGCGCCGAGTCGGCGCACCGAGCCTGCCGCGGTCACGGACCGGGTTGGATCGACTCCCTGAGCGTGTCCTCGGTCACGGTCGCCGGTAACCTTCACGCTCATCCACCCGCACCTCTGGAGGAGTCCCATGGCCATCACCGATCCCTTCACCCAGGAAGCCACCCACCTCTCGACCGAGCAGATCCCGTTCGTCGAACTCGGCGGTGGCAACAAGCTGCGCGTCCTGCAGGTCAAGGAGCAGGAGGGGCTCTGGATCATCGAGAACATCTTCCAGGCCGGCTTCGAGGTGCAGGCCCATCGTCACACCGGACCGGTGTGGGGCTACACCACCAGCGGGGCGTGGAAGTACAAGGAGTACGACTACGTCAACCGGGCCGGCTCCTTCCTCTACGAGCCGGCCGGTTCGGTCCACACCCTCCAGTGCATCGAGGACGACACCCGGGTGTGGTTCCACATGACCGGCTGCAACCTGAACCTCGACGCCGAGGGCAACGTCGAGTCGGTCACCGATGGTGCCCTCACGCTCATGGGGTACTTCGCCATGGCCGAGGCCCAGGGCTACGGCCGTCCCCCGGTGCTCATCGGCTGAGTCGGAACGCACCCGACCTCGACCCCGGGTCGAGGTCGGCTGTGGCCGGCGGACATCGATGATGTGGTCGGACGCCCGGCTGCGACCCCCTGTTCCGCCATCGCACTGCTCCGGTGTGGAGATCTCCTGCGTGCGGCCGCAGGCCATCATCGGAGCATGACCGGAGTCACATGTCGATGCGTTGACTGAGTCAAGACTGGTGGTCTACGTTCCCACCGTCCACCGTGATGTCCGCCGGCACTGCGCCCGGCGGCACCCAGCATCGAGGAGCTCCCATGGCCGCTGAGGATCGCTACACCATCATCTCCGCCGACGGACACGCCGGCGGCAGTCATGCCCAGTACCGCGAGTACCTGACGGCGGAGTACCAGCAGCTCTTCGACGAATGGCGCGGCGCCTACAAGAATCCGTTCCGCGATCTGCAGGACGACGGCCGCACCCGCAACTGGGACACCGAGCGCCGCAACGGTGACCTCGACGCCGAGGGCGTGGCCGCCGAGGTGCTGTTCCCCAACACGGTGCCGCCCTTCTTCCCGACCGGGGTGGTCATCGCTCCGGCGCCCTCGCCCGAGGAGTTCCCCCGTCGTCTCGCCGGACTGCGGGCCCACAACCGCTGGTTGGTGGACTTCGTCGCCGAGTCGCCCGAGCGGCGTGCCGGTCTGGCCCAGATCGCACTCAACGACGTCGACGAGGCCGTGGCCGATGTGCGCTGGGCCGCGGAACACAGCCTGCGCGGCATCCTGCTGCCCGGGGTCTCGCCCGACACGCCGTGGATCGACCCCCTGTTCTCGGCCATCTACGACCCGTTGTGGGCCGTCTGCCAGGAACTCGACATGTCCATCACCCACCATGCCGGGGGCAGTGGCATCCCCAACTACGGCAAGCATGACGCCGCCATCACGATGTTCGTGCTCGAGTCAGGGTTCTTCGCCAACCGAGCACTGTGGCATCTCATCATGGCCGGGGTGTTCGAGCGGTTCCCGGGTCTGAAGTTCGTCATGACCGAGCAGGGGACCTCCTGGGTGATGCCGGCGCTCACCCGGATGGACGACATCCACAACTCCATGGTCCGAGGTCGCATCGGCGAGATCGGGATGCCGAGATCCGGGCCGCTGCCGCACCGTCCCAGCGACTACTTCCGCCGCAACTGCTTCATCGGCGCCAGCTTCCCGTCACCGGGTGAGGCGGCCACCTTCCACGAGATCGGTATCGACAAGATCATGTGGGGGAGCGACTATCCCCACAACGAGGCCTGCTCGCCGCTGTCCCGTGAGTCGCTGCGGCACTCCTTCAAGGGCTGGAGCGAGGCTGACCTGCGCAAGGTCCTGAGCGAGAACGCCGCCTCCGTCTACGGGTTCGATCTCGCCGCGCTGGCACCGCTCGCCGATCGCATCGGTCCCACGGTCGCCGAGATCGCCGAACCGCTCCTCGAGGTGCCGGACCATCAGAGCCCGGCCTTCCAGCGAGCCTGAGGTTCCGTGCCCCGCAGTCGACAGCCCCTCGAGGACCAACTCGTCCCGGTGCGCCTCGGCCTGACGCGCCTCGGTCGGCTCCTGTCGAGCCGCCGGGTGCATGTCGGAATGGCCGGGGCCGCCGGCGTCGAGCTGAGCGAGCAGGCCATGAACGTGCTCCGGGCCCTGGGCGATCGGGAGTCGGTCCCGGTGGGCGAGCTGGCGCGTCTCGCCCATATGGACGCCGGAGCAGTCAGTCGGCAGATCCGTGTGCTCGAGTCCGAGGGTCTCGTGGAGCGGCGCACCAGCCCCCAGCACCGCAGCATGGTGCTGGTCGAGTCCACCGCCACCGGCCGTGCCATCGCCCATCGCTTCGAGCGGGTGCGCAACGCGCAGCTCAGCCGGGCGCTGGCGGACTGGACCGATGAGGAGCGTGAGCAGTTGGGTCGCCTGCTGCTCCGACTTGTCGATGATCTTCTCGCCACGCCCTACCTGCGGGCCGACGGCGAGGGCTGAGCGGCTCAGTCGGGGACGACCACCGCCCGACCTCGCAACTCGCCGGCCTCCATCTGCTCGTAGGCCTCGGCCACCCGATCGAGCGGGAACACATCGATGTCGATCTGCAGGCGACCGGCATCGGCGAGGGCGAACACGTCGAGGGCGTCGGCGATGTTCGAGGCCTGGAAGGTGAACACCTCACCGTCCTTCGGCAGCGCGCTGAACCAGTCGGCGCCGCGCAGGGTGCCGTTGGCCGCGCCCACGAGGGCGTAGGCGCCGCCGCGTCCGGTGCTGCGCAGACCGGCGGCGATGGTGCTGTCGATGCCGACGAAGTCGAACACGGCGTCGGCTCCTCCACCGGTGAGGCGGCCGATATCACCGGCGGTGTCCTCGGTGACGCCCTCCATGACGGTGGCGGCACCCAGTTCGCGGGCGTAGGCGAGGCGGTTCGCCGAGCGGTCCACGGCGATGATGCGGGCGCTGGTGAGTTCGCGCAGGAACTGGATGGCGAATGCTCCGAGACCACCGGCTCCGATCACCACGGCGTTCCCGCCGGGGGGGATGCGATGGAGGGCCCGCTTCACCGCGTGCATCGAGGTGGAGCCGGCATCGGTGAGCGGACCGGCATGGAGCGGGTCGAGGCCGTCGAGGCGGATCAGTTCCCGGGTGGAGGAGACCAGCACATAGCGGGCCAGACCGCCGTCGATCCCGTAGCCACGCCCCACCATAGAATCGTCGCAGAGGCAGTCGCGGCCGCTCACGCACCATCGGCAGGTGCCACAGGAATGAGGGGAGACCACGGCGACCGCATCTCCCTCGGCGAAGCCGACCACCCCGGCGCCCACCATGGCGACGTGGCCACCGACCTCGTGGCCGAGGGTGAACGGCGCCCGCCATCCGATCATCTCGGCGATGGATCCCGGCATCTGCGTCATCCCCACATCCGAGTGGCACAACCCGTTGCCGGCCACGCGCACCACGACCTCACCGGGTCCCGGCTCGGGCACCGGTGCCTCGGTGAGCTGCGGTGGGCGTTCCCATTCGACGATCCGGTAGGCCTTCATCATCTCGGGCATGGGGAGCATCCTGTCACGGGACGGAGGGGCGCCGGGTGCGACGAGGGGTCGGCGCACGCGCAAGAATGCGCGGGTTCGATCCCGGGAGGCAGCATGAGTCAGAACCAGAGCATCCAGCAGGCGGCGACCATGTGGGAGCTGCTCGAGGCGAGAGCCGCTACGTCGCCCGATGTCGTGGTGCTCTACGACCAGGACGATCGCGAGATCACCTTCGGTGCGTTGCGCGATCTCGCCGAGCGCACCGCCGCCGGTCTCCACGATCTCGGCGTCCGCGCCGGGACCCGGGTCACCTGGCAGCTGCCCACCCGCATCGAGACCGTGGCCCTCTCGCTCGCCCTCGCCCGCCTCGGAGCGGTCCAGAACCCGATCATCCCCATCTACCGCGATCGGGAGGTCGGCTTCGTCGTGGCTCAGACCGGCGCCGAGTTCCTGTGTGTGCCCGGTGACTGGAACGGCTTCGACTTCGTCGCCATGGCCGAGCGCATCGCCGCCGAGCACGGCGTGGATCCCACGGTGCTGGTGACCTACGACTCCCTGCCGGAGGGCGACCCGGCGGTCCTGCCCCCGGCGCCCACCGACGGTCATGAGGTCCGCTGGATCTACTACACCTCCGGCACCACCTCTGCTCCCAAGGGGGTGCGCCACACCGACAGCACGCTGATGGCCGGCGGTCTGGGACTGGCCGACGCGCTCTGTCTCACCACCTCCGACATCGGATCGATCGCCTTCCCCTACGCCCACATCGCCGGGCCCGACTACCTCATGATGCTGCTGTACCGGGGCTGCGGTGCGGTGATCGTCGAAGCGTTCCAGCTCGAGGCCGCCGTCGAACTGTTCGCCCGCAAGGGCGCCACCATGGCCGGCGGCGGTCCGGCGTTCTACCAGATGTATCTGGCCAAGCAGCGCACGCAGCCGGGCGTGCCGATCATCCCCTCGCTGCGACTCCTCTCCGGTGGTGGCGCGCCCAAGCCACCGGAGATGTTCACCGAGGTGCTCACCGAGATGGGCATCCCCGTGTGTCACGGCTACGGGATGACCGAGTGTCCGATGATCGCCCAGGGCGGACCGGAGGACACCCACGACCAGTTGATGTACAGCGATGGCGCTCCGGTCACCGGCATCCAGATCCGCATGGTGACCGCCGAGGGGAAGGTCTGTGGACCCGGTGAGGACGGCGAGGTCCGTCTCAAGGGCCCGATGGTGTTCAAGGGCTACACCGATCCGGCGCTCGACGCCGATGCCTTCGACGATGAGGGCTGGTTCCGCACGGGAGATCTCGGTCACCTCGATGAGAGCGGGCACGTGGTGCTCACCGGGCGCCTCAAGGACGTCATCATCCGCAAGGGCGAGAACATCTCGGCCAAGGAGATCGAGGATCTGCTCTACCAGCATCCGCTCGTCAACGATGTGGCCGTGATCGGTCTGCCCGACCGTGAACGCGGCGAACGGGTCTGCGCGGTGGTCGAACGGGTGCCGGGGGCCGAGGACCTCGCCTTCGCCGACATGGTCGACTATCTGCGCAGCGCGGACCTCATGGTGCAGAAGATCCCCGAGCAGCTGGAGATCCTCGACGAGCTCCCTCGCAACCAGACGTTGCGCAAGGTCCTCAAACAGGATCTTCGCGACATGTTCCGCGAGAAGCCCTGGGAGCCTGCTCCTCGTCGATGACCGGCGTCGACGACGGGGCCCCGCCCGCCGGGAGTGGGAGCGAGGCCCGGTCTCAGGATCGGCGCAGCGTGACCGGTCGACTGGCGATGACCTCTTCGAAGAAGTCGTTGCCCTTGTCGTCGACCACCACGAAGGCGGGGAAGTTCTCGACCTCGATGCGCCACACCGCCTCCATGCCGAGTTCCGGGTACTCGAGCACCTCGACCGATCGGATGCAGTCCTGGGCGAGCCGGGCCGCTGGTCCTCCGATCGATCCCAGGTAGAACCCTCCGTGGCGATGGCAGGCATCGGTGACCTGACGTGAGCGGTTGCCCTTGGCGAGCATGACGTAGCTGCCGCCGTGCTCCTGGAACAGATCCACGTAGGAATCCATCCGTCCGGCGGTGGTGGGGCCGAACGATCCGGAGGCGTGACCCTCCGGGGTCTTGGCCGGCCCGGCGTAGTAGACGCAGTGGTCCTTCATGTACTGCGGGAGCCCCTCACCCGCGTCGATGCGCTCCTTCAACTTGGCATGCGCGATGTCCCGGGCGACCACCATCGGCCCGGTGAGCGAGAGACGGGTGCGGATCGGCAGCGCGGCGAGGGTGGCCCGGATCTCCGCCATGGGGCGTGTCAGATCGATCTCGACCACATCATCGTCGAGCAGCGCGTCGGTGACCTCCGGCAGGAACTGGGCGGGATCCCGTTCGAGCTCCTCGAGGAAGACGCCCTCCGCGGTGATCTTCCCCAGCGCCTGTCGATCGGCGCTGCAGGACACCGCGATCGCCACCGGACAGGAGGCACCGTGGCGCGGCAGGCGGACGACCCGGACGTCATGGCAGAAGTACTTGCCGCCGAACTGTGCCCCGATGCCGGATGCCTGCGCCACCTCCAGGAAGGCGGCCTCCATCTCGATATCCCGGAAGCCCCGTCCGAGCTCGTTGCCGGAGAGCGGGAGCGTGTCGAGGTACCGGGCCGAGGCCATCTTGGCGGTCTTCAGTGCGAACTCGGCCGAGGTGCCTCCGATCACGACCGCGAGATGGTACGGCGGACAGGCCGAGGTTCCGAGCAGGTCCATCTTCTGCGCCACGAACTCGAGCAGTGAGCCCGGGTTGAGCAGCGCCTTGGTCTCCTGGAAGAGATAGCTCTTGTTGGCCGAGCCGCCTCCCTTGGCCATGAAGAAGAACTTGTAGCCGGCGCCGTCGATGGCGGCGATCTCGATCTCGGCGGGGAGGTTCGTGCCGGTGTTGACCTCGCGGTACATGTCCAGCGGTGCCATCTGCGAGTACCGGAGGTTGTCATGCAGGTAGGTGTCGTACACGCCCCGAGCGATCTGCGCCTCGTCCTCTCCCTCGGTGAGCACGAACTGACCTCGCTTGGCCTTGATGATGGCGGTGCCGGTGTCCTGGCAGGAGGGGAGCACACCGCCGGCGGCGATGTTGGCGTTCCGGAGCAGGTCGAGCGCCACGAAGCGGTCGTTGCCGGAGGCATCAGGATCGTCGAGGATGGATCGCAGCTGGGCGAGATGGCTGGTGCGCAGGAAGTGGTTGATGTCGAACATGGCCTCGGCGGTGAGCAGCCTGATCGCCTCGGGTTCGACCTTCAGGAAGGTGCCGACCGGCGTGTCGACGGTGCTGACCCCCTCGGTGGTGAGGCACCGGTAGGTGGTCTCGTCCGGCCCGAGGGGGAGGATGTCCTGGTACTGGAAGTCGGCCATGGGGGCACCGTACCGCCGTCGGTGCGCCGGGCACGAACGATGAGGTCCGCTCCTGCGGCGACCGACGCGTTACGCTCGCCGCGTCCCCGCTGCCCGGAGGTGTCCATGAAAGCCGTCGTCATCCACGAGAGTCTCACCGGCAACACCGAGCGAGCCGCCGTGCTGATCGCAGCCGGACTCGTCGACGCCGGCTACGAGGCGGTGGCCTGCTCCACGGCCAAGGTCGATTACCAGGCCCTCGCCGAGGCCGATCTCGTGGTGGTGGGCAGTTGGACCGACGGCCTGTTCCTGTTCGGCCAGAAGCCGGCCCGCAGCGGTCGTCTCGCCAAACTCCCCGTCATGACGGGCAAGCGATGTGCAGTGTTCTGCACCTACGCCATCGAGACCGGGAAGACCCTCGAGAAGCTGACCTCGATCATGGAGTCCCGCGGCGCCGACGTCATCGGTGGCTATGCCATCAAGCGTTCGGCCATCGAGCAGGGTGCTCAGGAGTTCGTCGATCGCCTGCTCGGTGTCGTGAGCGCCTGAGCCCTCGGCGGCACCGTGGCCGCCGGAGCCGGTGAGCGCTCGGGGGTCCCGCTGCGATCATCGATGATCGGAAGGGCCAGCACGATCCCCACCATCAGGGCCATGCGCAGCAGCGAGGTGAGGCGGGAGTCACCGAGGTGCCCGGGATCGATCACCGGCAGCGCGAGCAGGACGAGGAGAAGGATCCGGCGGCGGTCGCCGACCACGAGGGGCAGCAGCGCCGCGCCGGCCAGCACGAGATAGCCGAGGTGGTGGGTCCAGGAGATCGGACTGACCAGCGCCGAGGTGCACCCCACGATGACGACGGCGACGAGCAGGTCGCCGCGTCGGGTCGCGTCCCGGGCCCGACGCATCCCGAGCAGACACAGCAGCGCGGCGAGGCCGAGCCACAGTGCGGTGCGGAGGGGACCAGCCCCGAGGACATCGGCGAGGGCTCCGAGCACCGAGTTGTTGCGGGCATCGTCGAGCCGTCCCACGTTGTCCGAGTTCCAGAGCAGTTCGGTCCAGAACCGGCGTGAGTCACCGGGGGCGAGGACCCATCCGAGCGCCGTGGATCCGACGGCCGTGAGCACGGCGCGCAGGGCCGGTCGGCGCCAGCCGCAGACCAGCAGCCACAGGATGAACAGCCCGGGCACCAGCTTGATCGCCGTGGCGGCCCCGATGCCGATGCCGGCCAGACGGGAACCCCGTCGGAGCAGGAGCACATCGCCGAGCACCATGGCCCACAGCAGGGCGTTGACCTGACCCTGTCGGAGGGTGAGCCACACGGGCATGGAGACCACGGCGATGGCCACCGCCCAGAGGGTCCAGTCCACCCGGCGACCAGCCGCCACCCCGGCCAGGACGGCTGCGGCCCGGGCGGCGACGGCGATGGCGCCGATGCTCAGAAGGGTGAACAGCACCTCGCGGGCGTCGGCGGACAGGGGATCGAGCAGGACGAACGGGAGGATCCCGATCGGGGGATAGGTGGCGCCGAGGTTGAACACCGGGGCGCGGTAGGTGAACAACGAGCCACCGTCGAGCCAGGTCCTGGCGGAGTTGGTGTAGATCTGCAGATCGAGCAGGCCGTTGGGAGGCCCGATCACCCAGGACTTCCAGACGGCGATGCCGATGGCGGCACCGACGGCGACTAGGGCGAGGGCCCGTCCCCGCAGTCTGATCACTGCCGCGACCGCGACGATGGCGAGCCACAGCGCCGCCGGTGTGGTCCAGGGGTCGAGGTACGGGCGGGACCAGTCGGGCACCTCGCCGAGCGTAGTGGCGGCCGCCTCCAGCGGTCCCCGGATCGGTAACACGGCGTTCACCGTTCGATCACCGATCGGCTCCTCCGGGTGGGGTAGGTTCCGGGCTCTGGACCGTCCGCGAGGGATGGTCATCACCAATGAGGAGATCATGGTTTCACCAGGAAGCAGCTCCCCCCGGCGCACGGTCCGCCGTGCCGGCATCGCCACCATCGCACTGGTCGCAGTGCTCGGTCTGTTCACCGCTGCCTGCAGCAGCAGCAAGTCCTCCGATTCGGCCAAGCCCTCCGGCCCCACGAAGGCGGCCTGGATCTACGTCGGACCCGTCAACGACGGTGGCTGGACCCAGGCCCATGACAACGGCCGCAAGGAAGCGGCGACGGCCCTCGGCGACAACCTCATCTCCACCTACAAGGAGAACGTCCCCGAAGGTCCCGAGACCGCGCAGGTCATCGACGACCTGGTCAAGGACGGCAACACCGTGATCTTCGGGACCTCCTACGGCTTCAAGGACGCCATGCAGGCTGCCGCCAAGAAGTACCCGGACGTCAAGTTCGTGCAGGCCACCGGCGATGACATCACCGTCAACGGTGTGAGCTCGGTGCCGTCGAACTACGACGAGTACTGGGGTGCTGGTGAGGACACCCTGTATCTCACGGGCATCGCCGCCGGGAAGGCCACCAAGAACAACGTGATCGGTGTCGAGGCGCCGTTCCCGATCCCCGAGATCATCCGCCAGATCAACGGCTTCGCCCTCGGTGCCCAGTCGGTCAACCCCGACGCCACCGTGAAGGTCGTGTGGACCAAGGCCTGGTTCGATCCGGCCGTCGAGCGTCAGGCCGCCGAGTCCCTCGTGGCCGCCGGTGCCGATGTGATCTTCTCGCATCAGGACAGCCCCACCGCCGGTGAGGTCGCCAAGGCCAACAACCTGCCGTGGCTGGGCTACGACTCGGATCAGTCGGCCGCCTACCCGTCGGTGTGGCTGACCGCCGCGACCTACGACTGGGGCCCGTACTACACCGCCAAGATCAACTCGATCCGTGACGGCAAGTGGTCGCAGCAGAACTACTACGGCACCATCGGTGACCAGTTCACCTCGATCGCACCGTTCGGCTCCCTCGTGAGCGCCGAGACCCAGTCGGCCATCCGGGCCGAGCAGGCCAAGGCCGCAGCCACCAAGAGCTTCGGCTGGTACTGGGGTCTCGAGGACCGCATGGACCAGGACGGCAAGGTCGTGATCACCAAGGGCCAGACGCTCTCGCAGAAGGACCTCTACACGATGAGCTACTTCGTCATGGGCATCGACGGCAACCCCAAGGGCTGATCGACACTGCTCCACGCACGATGACGAACTCCGTCGATCCGAAGGCGGTCACTGCTGCGGCAGTGGCCGCCTTCGGCATCTCCAAACGCTTTCCCGGGGTCATCGCCAACGATGACGTCAACTTCGAGGTCCGAGTCGGTGAGGTGCACGCCCTCCTCGGTGAGAACGGCGCCGGGAAGACCACGCTGTCGAACATCCTCACCGGTCTCTATCGGCCCGACGCGGGACATCTGGAGATCGCAGGATCTCCGGTGGTGCTCGATTCCCCCCGTGAGGCCATCGAGGCCGGCATCGGCATGGTCCATCAACATTTCCGGCTCATCCCCACCTTCACCGTGGCCGAGAACATCGCCCTCGGCGCCCCCCGGGTGGGTGAGGGGCCAGCCCTGCGCATGGGCGTCATCGAGGAGCGGATCCGCGAGCTCGGACAGCGGTTCGAACTCGATGTGGATCCCCGGGCGAGGATCTGGCAGCTGTCGGTGGGCGAGCAGCAGCGGGTCGAGATCCTCAAGGTGCTCTATCGGGATGCCACCACCCTCATCATGGATGAGCCGACGGCGGTGCTGACCCCGATCGAGGCCGAGGCGCTCACCAGCACCATCCGCTCGCTCACCGATCAGGGGCGCTCGGTGATCTTCATCTCCCACAAGCTCGGTGAGGTGCTCAGCGTCGCCGATCGCATCACCGTGCTCCGGCAGGGTCGCTCGGTCGCCACCCTCGACGCCGATGGGGCGACCCGCGAGCAGCTCGCCAGCATCATGGTCGGGCGCGAGGTCGAGCGGGTCGAACGTCGCGGCACCGGCGCACTGCCGGGCGCTCCCGTGGTGCTCGCCGTCGAGGACCTCAGCGCGGATGGCGACCGGGGCACGCCGGCCCTGCGCTCGGTCTCCTTCGAGGTCCGGGGCGGCGAGATCGTCGCCGTCGCCGGCGTCGCCGGCAACGGGCAGCGCGAGCTCGTCGAGGTCCTCGCCGGACTCCGCCCCCGAACCTCAGGGGTGATCGATGTCGACGGTGAGCTCATGGCCCGGGCCGATGCCCGCCACCCGATCCGAATGGGCGTGGCCTACGTGCCTCAGGATCGCCTCGGCACCGGCCTCGCGCCCGATCTCTCCATCGCCGAGAACCTCGTGCTCAAGCGCTATCGCCGTCCACCGGTGGCCCGGCCCCCCTTCCTGCGTTCCTCGGTCATCGATGCCGAGGCCGAGACGCTGATGGCACAGTTCGATGTGCGCGCCCCGTCGAGTCACACCCCCACCCGTCGGCTCTCGGGCGGCAACGTGCAGAAGGTGCTGCTCGCCCGCGAGATGTCCGGTCGTCCGAAGGTGCTGGTCGTCTCCACCCCGACCCAGGGTCTCGACATCGGTGCGGTCGCCACGGTGCACCGTCTGCTGCTCGACGCCGCCGCCGAGGGTGTCGGGGTGCTCCTCGTGAGCGAGGACCTCGATGAGGTGCTGGCGCTGGCCGATCGCATCCTCGTCATGTATGAGGGCACCATCACCGGTGCGGTGGAGGCCGAGCAGGCCAGCATCGAGTCCATCGGCGTGCTGATGGGCGGCGGCGCGGCGGAGGATGTCGCATGAGTGTCGCCTCTCGCCTCGGCGTGCGCCTGGAGCCGCGCGTCGACGTCCCCCGATGGATGAACTGGGCCGTGCCCATCGGGTCGTTCCTCTCCGCGCTCCTGGTGGGATCGGTCGTGCTGCTCATCACCAGCCAGAACCCGATCTCGGTCTACCAGCGCATCCTCGAGCGGGGGTTCCTCGACAGCGGCTCGCTCAGCAACACCCTCATCTCGGCGACGCCGTTGCTGTTCACCGGTCTCTGCGCCGCGGTGGCCTTCCGGGTGGGATTCTTCAACATCGGAGGTGAGGGCCAGTTCTACGTGGGCGCCGTCTTCGCCTCCGGCATCGCGTTGGCGCTCGGGGCCGATGCCCAGAGTTGGATCGCCATCGGGGCGATGATCCTCGCCGGTGCACTGGGCGGTGCCCTCTGGGCCTTCATCCCGGGCATCCTCCGGGCCCGGTTCCGCACCAACGAGATCATCACCTCCTTGATGCTCAACTACGTGGCCGGCATCGGCGCCACCTATCTCATCTTCGAGAGCGATTCGTTCTGGCGGGAGCTCAGCGGCACCGGCGCGGTGTTCCCCAAGGGCAAGATCATCCCGCTCACCGCCCAGTGGCCCTCGTTCGATCTCGGCACGCTCGTGGTCCCGTTCGGACTGCTGCTGGGGGTCCTCGTGGCGGTCTGGCTCCATGTGCTCCAGCGCCGCACCCGCTTCGGCTACGAGATGCGTGTGGTCGGCGGCGCTCCCTCCACCGCCCGCTACGCCGGCATGCGACCGGCCCGCGTGGTCGTGGCGGTCGCCATGCTCTCCGGCGCCCTCGCCGGACTGGGTGGCGCCACCGACGTCGGGAACTTCCGGCACGTCCTCGACCCCAAGGGTCTCCAACAGTCCGGATTCGGCTACGCCGGCATCGTGGTCGCCGCCCTGGCCCGACTCAACCCACTGGCGGTGGTGTTCGTGGCGATCATCCTCGGCGGCATCACCAACGCCGGCTACGCCCTGCAGGGCCCGGACTTCCCCGCCGGACTCGTGGGGACCCTGGAGGGTCTCATCCTGTTCTGCACCCTCGGCGGTGAGGTGCTGGCCCGCTACCGCATCGTGCTGTCCCGCCGTCGACCGGAGGCGATGAGCGCATGAGCGTCAACGACAATCTCTTCGTCATCATCCTCGCCTCGGCCATCTTCTACGGCACCCCGCTGGTCTTCGCCGCCCTCGGCGAGCTGCTCTCGGAGCGTTCCGGGGTGATCAATCTCGGAGTCGAGGGCATGATGCTGCTCGGCGCCGTGTGCTCGGCGGTGGTCGCCGCCAACCTCGACGGTCCGGCGGCTCTCGTGCTCCCGTTGGCCCTGCTGGCCGGCATGGCCGCGGCGGCACTCGGTGCCGCCATCCACGCCTTCCTCGTCATCACCCTGCGGGTCAACCAGATCATCTCCGGCCTCGCCCTCACCATCTTCGCCGGGGCCGCCGGTCTCTCGTCCTATCTGGCCAACGTCTGGGGTCTGGGCCGCAACCCGTCCCTCAACCAGTTCGGTCGGATGGATCTGTTCGGGCTGAAGGACGTTCCGGTCGTGGGTCCGATCCTGTTCGACCAGACCCTTCTCACGTATCTGTCCTGGCTGCTGGTGGGGCTCGCCATGGTGTACCTGTTCCGCACCCGTATGGGACTGCATCTGCGGGCGGTGGGCGAGTCCCCCCAGACCGCGGATTCGGTGGGTATCCCGGTCACCCGCTACCGGTACGGTCACGTGATCGTCGGCGGGATGTTCGCTGGCATCGCCGGCGCCTGCTACTCGCTGACCATCGTGCCCACCTGGGCCAACGGACTCACCTCGGGGGCGGGCTGGATCGCACTGGCGCTCGTGATCTTCGGGTTCTGGCGGCCCGATCTCACCCTGGTGGGGGCCTACCTCTTCGGGGCGCTGTCGAGTCTGAGCTTCACCCTGCAGGCCCGGGGCATCGACGTGCCCTCGGCCCTGCTCAACGCCCTTCCCTATCTGGCCACCATCGTCGTGCTCGTGCTGGTGTCGAACTCCCGGCTGAGTCGTCGGCTGGGCTCACCGGCGGCCCTCGGACGTCCGTATGAGCGCGAGGAGCGCTGACGGTTCAGTCCTTCTGGTCGCTCCCGTGTGGACGCACGAGGGCGGCATCGGTGGACCAGGGGAAGTCGATCCACAGATCGGTGTGGCGCCAGACGTAGTCGCAGCTCATGGTGGAGATGGTCTTCTGGTAGAGCACCGCCGAGCGCACCTCGCCCACCTGCGGGGCGACATGGTCACGGACCATCTCGAGGGTGGCGCCGGTGTCGGCCACATCGTCGGCGATCAGCACCTTGGCCCGTTCGAGGTCGACAAGGGTGAGGGGCGGGGGGAGGATCACCGGGAACTCGAGCCGTTCGCCACGTCCGGTGTAGTACTCGACGTTCATCACATGGAGGTTCTTCACGCCGAGCGCATAGGCGAGTGATCCGGCGATGAGCAGGCCACCCCGCGCGATCGACAGGATCAGATCCGGGCGAAAACCGTCATCATCGATCTGCTGGGCGAGGGAACGACAGGCCTCTCCGTAGAGAGGCCAGGTGAGGACCTCGAGTTCGGGCATGGCGAGAACCTACACAATCGGCACCCGGGGGCTCGACGGTGTGAGTACGGTTCCGCTGTGGCCGCCAGACGAATCACCCGAGTGACCAACACCACCATCGACGGCGATGATCCGGAGCGTGGCAATCCTCTCCGCCCGGCCATCCATCGCTCAGGGGCACTGCTGACTCGATCGGAGCGTGCTGCTCTGGGCCGCTCGCGGCGGGGTGAGGCCCGCCGGTCGGCACACGGTAGGTGGTCGCCCTCATCCGATCGGCCGGATCCGCTGCGCCTGCTCGCCGCCCAGAACCGGACCCGGTACCCGGATCTGGTGCCCCTGCGTTGGGGGCGCATGGTCGCCTCACCGTTCACGTTCTTCCGGGGTGCCGCCGCGGTCATGGCCTCCGATCTCGCCCCGACCCCGGTGTCCGGGCTCATGGTGCAGGCCTGCGGGGATGCCCACCTGCAGAACTTCGGACTGTTCGCGTCACCGGAGCGACAGCTGATCTTCGATGTGAACGACTTCGACGAGACCCTCCCGGGACCCTGGGAGTGGGATGTGAAGCGGTTGGCGGCGAGTGTCGTCCTGGCCGGCCGCGACGTCGGTCTGGCGAGGGGAGCATGTGCCGATGCGGTCATGTACGCGGTGGGCACCTATCGGAGGATGATGGGGACCTATGCCGAGCGCACCCAGCTCGAGGTCTGGTACACACAGGTCGACATCGACACCATCCTCGGTCTCCTGCCTCCGGATCTCCGTGCCTATGGGCAGCGCCTCGCTGATCGAGCCCGCCGACGCAACAGCATGCAGGCCATGCGGAGGATGACCGAGGTCGTGGACGGCCGGCGACGGATCATCGATGACCCGCCGATCGTCGAGCACCTGGAGGCGACGACCGCCGGCAACACGGTGCAGGTCATCGTCGATCGCTACCGGGAGACACTCACCGACGAGCGGCGCCTTCTGTTCGAGCGATTCGAACTCGTCGACGTGGCGCGGAAGGCTGTCGGAGTCGGCAGCGTCGGCACCCATTGTCACATCGCGCTCTGCACCGCAGACGCCGAGGACGGTGATCCGCTGTTCCTCCAGATCAAGGAGGCGACCCGCTCGGTGCTCGAGCCGCACCTGCCAGCGACGCTGTTCCCCAATCAGGGCCAGCGGGTCGTCGCCGGTCAGCGTTCGATGCAGGCGGCGAGCGATCTGTTCCTGGGCTGGACCCGGTATCGCACCCGTGACTTCTACGTCCGCCAGCTCCGGGACATGAAGGCGTCGATCGACCTCTCGAACGCCTCGGCCGCCGGGCTCGACGCCTACGCCGCGCTGTGTGGATGGACCCTTGCCCGCGCCCACGCCCGCACGGGCGATCCGATCGCCATCGCCGCCTACCTCGGGGCGGGCGACTCCTTCGATCGGGCCATCGTCACCTTCGCCCAGACCTACGCCGACCAGACCGAGCAGGACCAGGCGCGGCTGCGCCAGGCGATCGACGCGGGCCGCATCCCCGCGATCGAGGGTCGCTAGGTCGAGGTCGGACCCCGCTCGGCGAGGATGGCCTCGGCGGTCCGCCGGCCCGAGAACAGTGCACCCTGGATCGAGGCGGTGTCGCGGTGGTCACCGCACACCCAGAGCCCGTCGTCGACGCGGACCGACCGGCGGGGATCGAACGGCGGGACCTGTCGGGGCTGCCCATGGAGGATGGTGTCGACCCGCAGTGTGCGCCAGGTCTCGACCCCGGGGCCGAACCAGCCCCGCAGTTGACGACGCACCTCGATCTCGAGCCCGTGGGCGAGGGCATCGGGTCCCGGAACCGCGGCCACCAGCAGCGACCGCCCGGTCGGCGCGTAGGTCGGCGCCACATCGCTCATGACCGCAGCGTTGCGGACGGGTCCCGATGCGCACCCGTCGAGCAGGATGCGCCGACCGGTGGCCGGCGAGTCCTCCATGGAGAACCACACGGCGGCCACCGGACGGCTGCCGGGGTCATCGACCCGATCGAGCAGACGGGCGGCGGTGGGACCATCGGTGGCGACGACGATCTGGGGCGCTGCGATCATGCCGCCCCCGACGAGCCCGACCCGACCACGTTCGATGCGTTCGACCGGCATCCCCAGGTGCACGGTGCCCCGGTCGAGTGGAGCGGCGAGCGCGTCGGACAGCGCACCCATGCCCTCCGCCGGCACCGTGGCGGCGCCGGTGGCGAGCATGCGCAGGATCATCTCGAACCGCCTCGAGGAGACCTCGAGATCAGGATCGAGCTGGATCCCGGCGAACAGGGGTCCCATGAAGGTGTCGATGAAGCGCGTCGAGAATCCGGCACGGCGCAGACGCTCGAGGGTGGACGACTCGGGCCGGCGGAGCAGATCACGTGCCGAGCCCCGGCGGACCGAGACCAGCAGCGAGAGGAGACGGAGTTTGTCGGCCACCGAGCCGATGGGGGCGAGCACCGTGGCGGGGAGGTCCGCCGGCCGGCGCAGGGGATCGCCGACGGTGCGGAACCCGGCCCCGGTCCAGATGCGCGCCCCCGGCGCGAAGCTCCCGAGGTGCAGTGCGTCGAGGTCGAACCAGCGTCGCAGTTCCGGGTAGGCCGTGAGCAGGATCTGGAAGCCCCGGTCGAGCCGATGACCATCGACGAGATCGGTGCGAACCCGGCCGCCGACCCCGTCACCGGCCTCGAGCACCGTCACCGTCATGCCGGCCGCCTGCAGGGTGCGAGCACAGGCGAGTCCGGCGAGACCGGCTCCGACGATGACGACCTCGGTGTCCGCAGCGGTTCCCATCGCCGCCAATCTAGAGGGGACCATCACCGGGCCCGCCCCTCCTGACCGGGGTGGTGCTCAGGAGGTGAGGGTGATCAGCACGTGGTCGGGCTTGCGGCTGGCCGCCTCGAACACCTCGAAGGCGTCCTCGACCACCGGCACCAGGTCCTGACAGTCGCGGAACATCCGCCGGTCGAGCGACCGCATCTTGACGATCGCACCGTCGATGTCGGACTGATCCAGCCAGCCCTTGTGACCCCAGCCGAAGCGGGGCAGCAGCAGTTCGATGTTGGCGGTGCTGAGGTGACGCTCGGCCAGGGTGAGCAGCTCGCGGCCGCGCGACAGCCGACGGGCCTCGGTGGCATGCCATCCGAGGGCGGGGAGGCCGCGGCGCAGGGTGGCAGGGGAGCGGAGCCAGCGCGTCGGCGTGAGATGGCCAGCCATGAGCACCCGGTACCAGTCGACGAGGTTGTCCTCATCGCAGGACACCGACCAGTCGGCGGGCCGGACGGTGAGCAGCGAGAGGTACTCCCGCACCATGCCGTCCTGGGAGTCCCACAGGCGTGCGGCTCGGTCGCGCAGCGGCACGAGACCGAGCGGGGATTCGAGCAGGGACGCGAACTCGTGATGGAACGCCATCGTGTCGAGCATCCAGGCCCGGCTCTCCCTGCTCATGACGCATCCACCTCCACGGTCCTCGGCGGCCCTCGACGGCCCTCCACACACAGCTGCTGATGGTCCGCCGGCACCCGACCCCCGGGATCCACGACGGACCCCCACATTGTTCTCCGTCGGCGGGGGCGACGCGCGGATGGCTCAGTCGACGCCCCGGCGGCGGAGCTCGGCCTGGAGCGCATCGATCACCGGCTGGATCGATGGGGTGGGATCGGCCTCGATCGACTCCATGGTGATGAAGGCATCGGTCCCGAAGGCTCGGCCCTGCAGGGTGATCAGCACCGAGCAGGAGGGACCGCCCTCGAAGCGCACGATGATCTCGACCAGACCGAGCGCCCGGTCGACGTACCCGATGCCTCCGAGCCGGGCCCCGGCGTCGAGCAGCAGGGCGAAGGCCTCCGGGGGAGGAGCGGTGATGGTGATGGTGTCCCCGTCGACCTCGACGGAGATGTCGTCCAGCGGAGCGGTCCGGTGGCGACAGGGGGCCTCGGCGGTGGGTGCCGGCGGAGGGGGTGGAGCGGGGATGGTGCCGGTCCCATGCTCGGCGAGGGAGTCCCGCACGATGCGGAAGGCACGGGTCAGTTCGACCGTGGCCTCGGTGGCCTCGGTGCGGGAGATCCCGGATGCCACATCCGGGTGGGATGCCCGCAGCAGGTTGCGGTAGCGGGTGCGGGCGGCCGCCGCGCTCTCGCCGGGTTGGAGACCCAGTCGTTCGAGGGCCCAGCGCAGTGAGGGGTCGCTCATGCAGGCATCGCCACGGCGAAGGCTCGCGAGGGGCTGCCCCCCTCCGGGCTGACGGCGACCACCAGCACGGTGTGGACACGACCGTCACAGGCCACGGTGGGACCCGTCACCGTCGGAGGAGTGATGGGAGGAGAGGCCTGCGCGCCGTCCACGATCACGGTGAGCTGGCGCAGATCGACCGCGGAGGGCGCCAGGCCCTCCACCACGACGGCGCCTCGTCCGTCGGTGCAGGAGGTCGGCGGACGCACCCGCAGGGCGCTGAGGATCTGCTCGGGGCTCTGGGGGGTGATCACCGCAGAGGTCGAGGTGGAGGTGCCGGGCCCGGGGATCGCCGTGCTGGTGGTGGTGAGGGGGAGCAGCGAGGAGGTGCTGGAGGAACTGCTGGGTGATGCGGTCCCCGCCGAGCTGGAGCAGGCGGCGAGCACCGAGACACCGAGCAGGACGAGCATGCCGGTCAGTCGGTGGACGGGTGAGGGGTGCCGCACGATCACTCGACGAGGAGCCGGGCCAGGAGGGTGGCGAACCGAGCCGGGTCCTGCGTCCCGCACAGTTCGCGGGCACTGTGCATCGAGAGCTGGGCGACCCCGAGGTCGACGGTGCGGACACCGAGGCGACCAGCGGTGATCGGCCCGATCGTGGACCCGCAGGGGAGATCACCCCGGCTGGAGAACTGCTGGAGGGGCACCCCGCTGGCGCGGGCCGCCTCGACGACGAGAGCGATCCCGGGAGCGTCGGAGGCGTAGCGCCGATTCTCGTTGTGCTTCAGCACCGGTCCACCGTCGAGGGTGATGTGATGGTTGGGCTCGTGGCGCTCAGGGAAGTTGGGGTGGGTGGCGTGGGCGCCGTCCGCCGAGAGGCACAGCGATCGGGCCAGCGCAGCGAGGTGCTCCTCCCGTCCGAGCCCGGCACCCAGTGAGATCCGCTCGAGGACGGTCTCGAGGAACGGACCGGCGGCCCCCGAGGCGGAGGTGCTGCCGACCTCCTCGTGATCGAACAGACAGATCATGGGAACCGGACCCTCCGGGTCGGCCCGGTCCACGACGCGCAGCAGCGCCGTCACCGCCGCATGGCAGGAGAGCAGGTTGTCGAGACGGGCACTGGCCAGCATCGACCGATCGGCTCCCAGCACGGTGGGCGGGGTGAGGTCATGGGTCATCAACTCCCAGGCGAGGATGTCACCCGGTCCACAGTCGAGCCGGTCGGCGAGGTGCTCGGCGAGACCGAGGTCGGGATCGAGGCCCCAGACCGGGGTCAGATGGTTCTGGGGGTCGAGGCGGAGACCCTCGGCGTTGATCGATCGATCCAGATGGATCGCCAGCTGCGGCACCCTGAGCAGCGGCTCGTCGATGGCCAGCAGCTCGACCGACGGCAGGCCGTCGCGGCGGATGACGACCCGTCCGGAGAGTCCGAGGTCACGGTCGAGCCATGAGTTGAGCAGCACGCCGCCGTAGATCTCCACGGCCAGCTGGGCCATCCCGGCGCGACGACGATCGGGCCGTGGGCGGAGACGCAGGTTGGGGGAGTCGGTGTGGGCGCCGATGATGCGGAACCCGGAGCCCACCCGGTGTCCCTCGGTGGAGAAGGCGATGAGCGAGCCGTCCCGGACCACGAGATGACGACCGGGCCCGTCGGGCCAGGGAAGGCGCTCGTCGACAGGCAGGAAGCCGGCGGCCACCAGTCGGTCCACCGCAGCGGCGACGGCGTGGAAGGGGGATGGGGAGGCCTCGATGTAGGCACAGAGATCGGCGAGCACCGGATCATCGATGGGGCGGGAGTCCACGGCGCAGACCCTATCGGGCGCCCGGCATGGGCCTCCGGGGCGGAGCGGAGTGGGGGATCGCCGTATCGGCTTGGCCGTCTCCCGGGGAGCGCGGGTAGACTCGGTGCTCCGCCGGGCCAGCGTCGTCCCGGTGTGATCTGTTCCGCTGTGGGGTCACCGACCCCCGATCTCCCGGGAAGTCCCATGACGCAGTCGTACCGTTCCGGCCCTCCGGCCGCCGAAGGTCTCTACGATCCCCGCTTCGAGCATGACGCCTGTGGCGTCAACTTCGTGGTCAACATGAAGGGCCTGCGCAGCCACGAGATCGTCCAGCACGGGCTGGGTGCGCTCTGCAACATGGACCACCGAGGCGCCGCCGGGGCCGAGATCAACACCGGCGACGGGGCCGGCATCCTGCTGCAGATCCCCGATCGGTTCCTCCGCGACGTGGTCGACTTCCCGCTGCCTCCCGAGGGCCAGTACGCCACCGGTCTGGCCTTCCTCCCCCGTGATCCGCAGCAGATGAGCCATGCCATCAACGTCATCGAGTCGATCGCCGATGCCGAGGGTCTGCGGGTCCTCGGATGGCGCGAGGTGCCCATCGACGACTCGATGATCGGCTCGATGGCCCGATCGGTCGAACCCCGGTTCCGTCAACCCTTCCTCGCCGGCGACGGGCTCGCCGATGAATCCCTCGAGCGACGCGCCTACATCGTCCGCAAGCGGATCGAGAACGAGCTCGGCGGTCTCTCCACCGGTGGGACCTACTTCCCGTCGCTGTCCTGTCGGACCTTCGTCTACAAGGGCATGCTGACCACGGCGCAGCTCGGAGCCTTCTTCCCCGACCTGCAGGATCCTCGGGTGGAATCGGCGCTGGCGCTGGTGCACTCCCGTTTCTCCACCAACACCTTCCCGTCCTGGCCCTTGGCCCATCCGTTCCGCTACGTGGCCCACAACGGTGAGATCAACACCGTGCAGGGCAACCGGAACTGGATGCGCGCCCGCGAAGCTCTGCTGGCCTCCGATCTCCTGCCGGGAGACCTGCAGCGGATCTTCCCGATCTGCTCCGACGGAGCCAGTGACTCCGCCTCCTTCGACGAGGTGCTCGAGCTGCTGCACATGGGTGGGTACGAGCTTCCCCATGCGGTGCTCATGATGATCCCCGAGGCCTGGGAGCATCAGCCCTCCATGCCGGCGGCCAAGCGGGACTTCTACCGCTTCCATGCCTCGATGATGGAGCCATGGGACGGACCCGCCTCGATCGCCTTCACCGACGGTTCGGTCATCGGCGCCGTGCTCGATCGCAACGGGCTGCGCCCCTCGCGCTACTGGGTGACCAGCGATGACCTCGTGGTCATGGCCTCCGAGGTCGGCGTGATCGAGATCGACCCCTCGAAGGTCGTCCGCAAGGGTCGCCTGCAGCCGGGGCGCATGTTCCTCGTCGACACCCGGCAGGGTCGCATCATCGAGGATGAGGAGATCAAGTCCCGCCTCGCCGAGGCCCACCCCTACGGAGCGTGGCTGGCCGAGAACCAGGTCGATCTCGCCTCCCTCGCCTCAGTCGGGCACACACTGCGCACCCACCAGTCGGTGGTCAACCGTCAGCAGATCTTCGGATACACCACCGAGGAGATGAAGCTCATCCTCGACCCGGAGGCCCAGACGGGCGCGGAGCCGATCGGTTCGATGGGTACCGACACGCCCATCGCGGTGCTCTCGGATCGGCCGCGTCTGCTGTTCGACTACTTCTCGCAGCTCTTCGCCCAGGTGACCAATCCGCCGCTCGACGCCATCCGCGAGGAACTGGTGACCGCCATCGGTGGCGCACTCGGCCCCGAGGGCAACCTGCTCGACCCGAACGCCCGCTCCTGCCGTCAGATCGCCATCGCCCGACCCATCCTGGACAACGACGAGCTCCAGAAGCTGATCCAGATCGACACCTACGCCGGGCTCTCCGACCACCGGACGGTCGTGATCCCCTGCGTCTATCCGGTGTCCCAGGGCGGTGCGGGTATCCGCAAGGCGCTCGAGCACGTCTGCCATCAGGCGTCGACCGCCATCGCCGATGGCGCCACCATCCTGGTGCTGTCCGATCGGGACACCGACGAGGAGATGGCCCCGGTCCCATCGCTGCTGTTCACCGCGGCAGTGCACCACCATCTCATCCGTGAGAAGACGCGCACCCGGGTCGGCCTGGTGGTCGAGACCGGTGAGGCCCGTGAGGTGCATCACATGTGCCTACTCATCGGATACGGCGCCCGCGCCGTCAACCCCTACCTCGCCTTCGAGACCATCGAGGACCGCATCGCCGAGGGTCTCGCCGACATCCATGATCCCGTCAAGGCGGTCGCCAACTACATCAAGGCCTCCTCCAAGGGCGTGCTCAAGGTGATGTCGAAGATGGGCATCTCCACCGTCGCCTCCTACACCGGTGCCCAGATCTTCGAGGCGATCGGTCTGGCCACGGACCTCGTCGATGAGTTCTTCACCGGCACCGTGAGTCGGCTCGGCGGGATCGGACTGGACGAGATCGCCATCGACGTCGCCCGTCGTCACGCGATCGCCCATCCGGCCAACCCCACCGAGCGAGCCCATCGCACCCTCGAGGTCGGTGGCGAGTACCAGTGGCGGCGGGAGGGGGAGTACCACCTCTTCAATCCCGAGACCGTCTACAAACTGCAGCACTCCACCCGCACCGGTCGGTACGACATCTTCAAGGAGTACACCTCACGCGTCGACGATCAGTCCCGTCAGCTCGCCACGCTGCGGGGTCTGTTCCGCTTCCGAGAGGGTGTGCGCCCGCCCGTCCCGATCGATGAGGTCGAGCCGGTGAGCGAGATCGTCAGGCGGTTCTCCACCGGCGCGATGTCCTACGGATCGATCTCGGCCGAGGCCCATGAGACCCTCGCCATCGCCATGAACCGGCTGGGCGGCAAGTCGAACACCGGCGAGGGCGGCGAGGACGCCGAGCGGTTCGAGCCGCTCCCGAACGGGGACTCCAAGCGCTCCGCCATCAAGCAGGTCGCCTCCGGCCGGTTCGGGGTGACCAGCCACTACCTGGTGAACGCCGATGACCTCCAGATCAAGATGGCCCAGGGAGCCAAGCCCGGTGAGGGCGGTCAGCTGCCCGGCCACAAGGTCTACCCATGGATCGCGAGGACCCGACACTCGACACCCGGCGTCGGCCTCATCTCGCCGCCACCGCATCACGACATCTACTCCATCGAGGATCTCGCCCAGCTGATCCATGATCTCAAGAACGCCAACAACCGGGCCCGGGTGCATGTGAAGCTCGTGGCGGAGGTCGGGGTCGGCACGGTCGCCGCCGGTGTGTCCAAGGCCCATGCCGATGTGGTGCTCATCTCCGGTCACGACGGAGGCACCGGGGCATCCCCGCTCACGTCTCTGAAGCACGCCGGCGCCCCATGGGAGCTCGGACTGGCCGAGACCCAGCAGACGCTGCTTCTCAACGACCTGCGTGATCGCATCGTCGTCCAGGTCGACGGTCAGCTCAAGACCGGCCGCGATGTCGTGATCGCCGCTCTGCTCGGCGCGGAGGAGTTCGGCTTCGCCACGGCACCGCTGGTCGTGTCCGGCTGCGTCATGATGCGCGTCTGTCATCTCGACACCTGTCCCGTCGGCGTAGCGACCCAGAACCCGGTGCTGCGGGAGCGCTTCTCCGGGAGGCCCGAGTTCGTCGTGAACTTCTTCGAGTTCATCGCCGAGGAGGTCCGCGAGCTGCTCGCCTCGCTCGGGTTCCGCTCCATCGAGGAGGCCATCGGTCGCGCCGAGGTCCTCGACGCCGCCGACGCCATCGATCATTGGAAAGCATCGGGACTCGATCTCACCCCGATCCTCCATGTTCCCGAGCTCCCCGAAGGAGCCAGTCGTCGTTGCACCACCGAGCAGGACCATGGCCTCGACCAGGCGCTCGACAACGAGCTCATCCGCCTGGCCGCTCCAGCGCTGGAACGGGCCGAGGCGGTGAGCATCGACACGCCGATCCGCAACGTCAACCGCACGGTCGGCACGATGCTCGGCGCCGAGGTCACCCGTCGGTACGGCGCCGATGGCCTGCCCGACAACACCATCGTGGCCAGTTTCACGGGTTCGGCCGGACAGAGCTTCGGGGCGTTCCTGCCCCGCGGGGTCACGCTCCGTCTCGAGGGGGACGCCAACGACTACGCCGGGAAGGGCCTCTCCGGCGGTCGGGTCGTCATCCGACCGCATCTCGACGCCCCGTTCGTCGCCGAGCAGAACATCATCGCCGGCAATGTGCTGCTCTACGGCGCCACCTCGGGCGAGATGTACGTCCGTGGGGTCGTCGGGGAGCGGTTCTGTGTCCGCAACAGCGGTGCCGTCGCCGTGGTCGAGGGTGTGGGCGATCATGCCTGCGAGTACATGACCGGCGGGCGGGCCGTGATCCTCGGGACCACCGGCCGCAACTTCGGCGCCGGGATGTCGGGCGGCGTGGCGTACGTGCTCGACCCCGACGGCACCTTCCCCTCGCGGGCCAACCCCGAGATGATCGATCTCGAGGCACCCGATGCCGAGGACCTCGCCTGGCTCCGCGCCACGCTGGAGGTGCACCTCGCCGAGACCGGTTCCGCCGTCGCCGCTCGTCTGCTCGATGAGTGGGATCGCGCCGCCGATGTGTTCATCAAGGTCATGCCCAAGGAGTACCGCCGCGCCCTCGAGGCTGAGCGTGCGGCGCTGGCCGCGGGCACCGATCCGGTGGAGGCCGTGATGGCCTCCAGCCGGAGCTGAGAGGAGAGCGTCATGGGTGACAGCACCGGATTCCTGAAGCACCGTCGAGAGCTTCCGACCCGTCGCGAGGTGCCCGTGCGACTGCGCGACTGGCGTGAGGTCTACAACGACTTCCCCATCGCCAAGGTGCGCGAACAGGCCTCGCGCTGCATGGACTGCGGCATCCCGTTCTGCAACAACGGCTGCCCGCTGGGCAATCTGATCCCGGACTGGAACGATCTCGTCTACCGGGATCACTGGCGGGAGGCCATCGATCGGCTGCACGCCACCAACAACTTCCCCGAGTTCACCGGGCGTCTCTGCCCGGCGCCGTGTGAGGCCGCCTGCGTGGTCGGCATCAACGCCGATCCGGTGACCATCAAGCAGGTCGAGGTCGAGATCATCGATCGGGCCTGGTCGGAGGGTTGGGTCCGTCCCGAGATCCCGGCGGAGCGCACCGGTCGCCGGGTCGCCGTGGTGGGCTCCGGCCCTGCGGGTCTGGCGGCGGCCCAGCAGCTCACCCGGGCCGGTCACGAGGTCGTCGTCTTCGAACGCGCCGATCGTCCCGGCGGCCTCCTGCGCTACGGGATCCCCGAGTTCAAGATGGAGAAGCGCCATCTGGAGCGCCGCCTCGAGCAGATGCGGGCCGAGGGGACCGAATTCCGCTGCAACGTGCAGGTCGGCGTGGACGTGACCGCTGATGCGCTGCGGGCGGAGTTCGATGCCGTCGTGCTCGCCGCCGGCGCCACAGCCTGGCGCGACCTGCCCATTCCGGGTCGCGAGCTCAACGGGATCCATCAGGCCATGGAGTACCTGCCGCTGGCCAACCGGGTGGTGGAGGGGGATCTCGACGCCAGTCCGATCGACGCCGCTGGGAAGCGTGTCGTCATCATCGGTGGCGGTGACACCGGCGCCGACTGTCTGGGGACCTCCCATCGTCAGGGCGCGAGCTCGGTGCACCAGTTCGAGATCATGCCTCGCCCGGCCGACACCCGGCCCGAGGAGAATCCCTGGCCAACCTGGCCGATGATGTACCGCACCTCCTCGGCGCACGAGGAGGGCGGCGAGCGGGTCTACGCCGTCAACACCGTCGAGTTCCTCGGCGACGACGATGGCAACCTGCGCGGTCTGCGGGCGGTGGAGGTGCGCTCGGAGATGGTCGACGGCCGGCCCGGCTTCCTCCCGGTGGAGGGCAGCGAGTTCGAGCTGGAGTGCGAACTGGTCTTCCTCGCCATGGGGTTCGTGGGTCCGGAGCGGGGCGGCATGGTCGAGCAGTTCGGCGTCGAGCTCGACGGCCGGGGCAACGTGGCCCGGGATGACCGGTGGGCCACCAATGTCGACGGTGTGTTCGTGGCCGGCGACATGGGCCGCGGACAGAGTCTGATCGTGTGGGCCATCGCCGAGGGTCGGGCGGCGGCAGCCGCCGTGGACCGCCACCTCATGGGTTCGACGCTGCTGCCGGCGCCGGTCACTCCGGACGCCGCTCCGCTGCGCTGACCCGCCGCCGGGTCGGTCAGGCGATCGGATCCCCGTTGAGCTGCCGGTAGGCGTACCCGGTGGCGAGCTCGGTGACGCCGATGGCCAGACCGCAGGTCAGCAGATTCAGCAGCACGACCACGATGGCGAAGAGGACCACCTCACCGGCGTTGCCGGAGACGAGATCGAATGATCGCTTGATCGAATCGGCGGGCTCGGCTCGGCGCTGCGGGTCGAGGACGAAGAAGCCGAAGAACAGCGCGAACACCCGCACCACGAGGAAGCCGACGCAGCAGGCGAGGAACCCGACGAAGCTCAACAGCGCGACGAGGACTGCGGCGACGACATAGGGCGCGAGGCGCTCGGTCGAGAACATCTGGGCGGGATCGGGCGGCCCTCCGGCGGTGACGGTGAGCGCGGTGCGGATGAGTCCCGCCTCGACCAGGAACGCCACGAAGACCCCGAGGATGAACAGACCGATCGTGAACAGGATGCTGACCGCACCGCTGCCGAAGCGGATGAAGTTGGAGAAGAGCCCGAACAGGGCCGAGACACCGAAGTAGATGAGGACGATCAGCAGCATCGAACCGAGGTTCTCGGTGAACCTGGCCCACCCGTAGGAGATCGCCTGACCCACATCGAGCTTCGGTCGAGCCGGGGGACGGACCCCGGGGGCCTGCTCCGGCGGGTACCACTTGCCGTCACTGGCCTGCCACCAGCCCTCGCCCATCGGGGTGTCACTCATCCTCGCTCCGATCTCCAGGGGTGCTCGGCGCAGACGCTACAGCGGCAGAAGGTTCCCGGTGCAGGATCCGCTCAGATGCGGGGTCCCGGGTGCAGACGGGTGATGGCATCCTCGGCGAGCGGCATCGGGTTCTGGATGACATGGCCGGCGGCGGTGGCGCGATCGAGCACCCACTGCTCGACCTCGGTCCAGGTGGTCGCCCGAGGGGCCTCCACCTCGAGGTTGTAGGGCTGGTCGAACACCAGCACCTCGGCCCCGATGGCCTGCAGGGCAGCGACGTTGTGGGGTGCATCATCGACGTACGCATCGGCAGCCACATCAGCCTTGTCGCCCATGAAGCAGAGGTCGCGGTAGGGGATGGCGTTGCCGTCGAGCCAGGCCACCGTGTCGGAGATGGCGATGGAATGACCCCAGTTGGTGTAGAGCCGGTGGGTGATGATGCGGATCGAGATCCCCGCATCCGAGAGCCGCCACAGCGTCTCGGCACATCCCGGGATCATCGGCATCGAGCGGAACATGCGGTGGTCGAGGACGGCCCGACGGTGCAGATCCTCGAACTGGGCGCGATCGAGTCCCCATTCGGTGAAGTTCCAGCTCTGCTGCGGCGGCAGCTCCGAGGGATCGATGCCTCGCTCGGCGGCCACCACGTTGCGGAAGGCGGTGGCGTGATCGCCGCAGACGCCATCGAGGTCGACGCCGAGGATGAAGCTGCTCATCGGCGTGCGATGGCGTCCTCAGCGAGGGGCAGGAAGGTCCCGTAGGCCGTGGCCGACCACCGCAGGCGGGCGGCGTGCTGAAGGGCGCCGGCCGAGAGACGCTGACGGAGATCCGGGTCGAGCAGCACGGCGGCCAGAGCCTCGCGCACCTCCCGCAGATCGGATCCGAGCAGACCGGAGTGGTCGGGGTCGATGGCGTCCCGATGGCCGGCGATGTCGGTGGCCACCGACGGGGTGCCGCAGGCCGCCGCCTCGGTGAGGGTCATGCCCCAGCCCTCGGCGAGTGAGGTGCTCGCCACCACCCAGGCCCGGCGGTAGAGGGCCCGCAGTTCATCATCGGAGACTCGTCCGGCGAGCCGGATCCATGATGCGGCGTCGAGCTGGGCGATCAGGGCCTCGAGTTCCGGCCGTTCATAGCCCTCACCGGCGATGACCACCTGCAGGTCGGGGATGGTGGCCTTCAGGTCGGAGGCGATGCGGATGAGCTGGTCGAAGCGCTTCGAGGGCATGAGCCGCCCCACTGCGACCACGGTGGGCACCGGTGCCCGCTCATCGGCGGGATGGAAGAAGTCGTCGATACCGGGGTGGACCACCGAGATGTTCTCCCTCGGGAGACCGAGGTAGTCGACGATCTCGTCGCGCGAGGAGTTCGAGAGGGTGACGATGGAGGTGGATCGGTAGAACGGGGGCGCCAGACGATGTTCGAGGGCGCGACCGAACCGGGCCAGGGTCGGGGTGAGCACCATCTCCCACATATCGCGATGCACATGGTGGATCCAGGTGATGCGAGGACCGCGGGCCCACACCGGCGTGAGGAACGGGACCCCGTTCCAGATCTCCACGATCCCGTCGCGCCGGCCGTGCCGACCGACCATCTCGCTGATCACGCTGTTGGGGAACACCCCGATCCGACCGCTCGAACGGATCACCCGGTAGCCCGACCGGGTCGCCCGCTCGGGATGGCCCTGGGCATAGGAGGTGCGCAGGGTGACCTCGAGTCCGGCCTCGGCCCACAGACGAAGGATGCGGTCGGCGTGGAGCTCCGACCCACCCGCCTCGATGTCGACCAGGTCCCGCCAGGCGAGGACATGGATGCGCCGCAGACCCGCCTCGGCGGCGAGGGCGGCGATGTCGGAGACGCCGGGAGCCGATGTGGGCACGGAGAGGGATCAGCTGTTCGGTCGATTGATCGGATGATCGGCACCGAAGCGGTCGCGGGGGATGACCGGCGCATCGCGACCTGTGCCCGAGGTGGATCGGGAGGGGGAGGCCTCCTCGTGGTACTCCTCCTCGACGTTGACCTCCCAGACGTCATAGGAGGTGTCGGCCACGATGTTCTCCACGGTGAGCATGGCGGTGTACATCGAATGGTCCTGGTTGTTGTAGCGGTGCATGCCGTTGCGGCCGACGGGGTGCACATTGGGGGTGCAGTCCTCGAGCCATTCCCGCATCCGCTGCACATTGGCCTTGTAGCGTTCGTCGTAGAACGGATACGCCTTGGGCACCCGCACGACGTAGCCGGCCTCGATCTCGCTGACCTTCGAGAGGCCGATCGTGACCAGTTCGCGCTTGGCCAGTTCGACCAGTGCCTCGTCGGAGGAGTTCCACAGCTCGTCACCCTCGAACACGAAGTACTCGAGGCCGAGACAGGTCAGACCGGGCTTGACCATGAACGGTGACCAGGAGCCGAAGTTCTGGATCCGTCCGACCTTCACATCGGGCGAGTGGATGTAGATCCAGTTGTCGGGGAAGCCGTCACGTTCCGGCACCACCAGCGCCACGGTGAGGAAGTCGCGGTACCGGAGATCGGCCGCCGCATCGAGCACATCGGCCGGTGGTGGGGGATCCATGGCCTGGAGGAGTCGGGACATCGGCATGGAGGAGATGACCTCGGCGCAGGGGAACGAGACCTCGCGACCGTCCTGCATGGCGACCACGCTGCGGGCGGCGCCATCAGCGTGGTGGATGCGCACCACCTTCGACTCCATGGCCACGGTGGATCCGGCCTCGCGCACCTTGTCGGTGCAGACCTCCCACATCATGCCGGGGCCGTACTTGGGGTACTCGAACTCCTCGATGAGCGAGGTCACATCGGTGGCCTTGCCCTTCTTCAGGAACGACAGGAAGGACGGAAGTGCATCCACGATGGCGTTGATGCCGGCGTTCCACAGCGACAGGTTCTTGATCCGCTGGGCGGCCCAGTCGGCCTGGATCTCGCTGGCGGGGACGCCCCAGACCTTCTCGTTGTAGGTCTTGAAGAAATGCATGTAGAGCCGGCGACCGAATCGGGCGGTGATCCAGTCCTCGAGACTGTCGTCGGTCTTCGGGCGTCCGACGAGGCGCCGCACGGAGCCGTCGGCCTGGGCCACGAAGTAGGACAGGACACAGCGCAGCGCTTCGACGATGCCGAGGTTGCTCAGTGCGTTCGACGCCTTCAGCGGATAGTCGAAGTACTTGCCGTTGTAGTAGATGCGGCTCATGCGGGGCCGGAGCAGGAAATCCTCGGCCGGGAGGATCTCATGCCACAGGTCGGTGACCGGTTGCACCTTGGTGAAGAACCGGTGCCCACCGAGATCGAACCGCCAGCCGTCGCGCTCGACGGTGCGCGAGATGCCGCCGACCATGTCGGTGGCCTCGAGCACGGTGGCGGTGCGACCCGCCCGGGCGAGTTCGAAGGCGGCGGTGAGTCCGGCGGGACCGGCGCCGATGATGACGATCTCGTCGCCGGCGGTGGGGGCTCCGGTCGGACTGCTGGGGTCGGCGGTGGACGACATGGGGGTGGTTCCTCCTGAGGACCCTCTGAGTGTAGTGAGGGCCTCCGGGGCCCCCGGCGATGGACGGGGCCGAGGGGTGTGCCGGAGTACTCTGCAGCCCATGTCGCCCGTGGAGGATCCGGCCCCCGAGGAAGCCCCGGCCCGAGCCCCACGGGAGATCACGCTGGTCGGCGTGGTGGCGGTCGTCGTCGGGATCCTCCTCCGCTTCGCCTCCCGTTCCCCGATGTGGCTCGACGAGGCCCTGACCGTCAACATCGCCTCGCTGCCGCTCGGTTCCATCCCCGAGGCCCTGCGCCACGACGGTCATCCGCCCCTCTACTACGTGCTCCTGCACGGCTGGATGGAGCTGTTCGGGACCTCCAACCTCGCGGTGCGGTCGCTCTCGGGGCTGTTCGGTGTGCTGGCCCTGCCCGTGGCGTTCGTCATCGGACGACGACGCGGGGGCATGGTGCTGGCCTGGCTCACCACCGCAGTGGTGGCGCTGTCGCCCTTCGCCATCCGGTACTCCGACGAAGCCCGGATGTACTCGCTGGTGATGCTGCTGGTGCTCATCGGCATGGTCCTGCTCGACGACATCCTGCGGCTCGGCCGCTCGGGACCCTGGCGCCTCGGAGCGCTCGCGCTCACCACCGCGCTGCTGCTCTACACCCAGTACTGGGCCCTGTGGATCTGCGCGGCGGTGGGTCTCATGATGATCTGGCGGGCCCGGCGGCCGTCACCGGCGCGGGGCACGGCCCTGCGGGTCATCCTCGCCCTGCTCGCCGGACTGGTGCTGTTCCTGCCGTGGATCCCCACCATGCTCTATCAATCGGCCCACACCGCCACCCCCTGGGCCGATGCGATGCGTCCCACGGCAGCGGTGTCGTGGACGCTGTGCGTGTTCACCTTCGGTGACTATGCCGACGCCGCGATCTTCGCGTCGGTCATGGTCGCGCTGATCGCGCTGGCGCTGGTGGGTCGGGCTCGGTCCACCCGCTCCATCGAGCTCGCCCTGCCCGTCCGCCCCCAGTTCCTCCCGGAGGCGGTGGTGGTGCTGCTCGTGCTCGCCATCTCGACGGTGACCTCCGTGGTGGCTGACGCCGCCTACGCCCCCCGGTACGCCGCGGTGTACTTCCCCCTGGTGGCGCTGCTCGTCGCCGGTGGCATCAGCCGGTTCATCTCCCGCCCCGGTCGTCTGCTGGTCGCGCTGGTGGTGCTGCTGCCCATGCTCGCCGGAGGTGTGCTCTCGGCCCGCGAGTCGCGCTCCCAGTCCGGACAGATCGCCGCCGCCATCCGCGACACCGGCATGCCCGGCGATGTCGTCATCTACTGCCCGGACCAGTTGGGTCCGTCGGTGAGTCGTGAGCTCGGGAAGTCGGCCTTCGTCCAGCGCAGCTATCCCGAGGGCGATCCTCGCTTCGTCGACTGGGTCGACTACCGCGCCCGGAACGACGCCGCCGATCCCCGTTCGTTCGCCCAGGCGGTCCTCGCCGAGGCGGATGCCACCGGTGCCTCGGCGATCTATCTGGTCTGGAATGGCGAGTACCGGACCTTCGACGGGGACTGTGAGGCCATCGCCGGTGTGCTCGGCGCCTCGCTGGCCGGTTCGGTGGTGGTCGAGGGCGACGGTGCCACCCACTTCGAGAACGCCACCCTGATCCGCTATCGCGCCCGATGAACGAGACGCAGTCGTCGACCACCTCCGGTCGTCGGGCCGCGCTGCTCGGTGACCTCCGGATCGTCCTGATCCCCTGGCTGGTCGCCCGGGGGCTTGTCACCCTGGCCTACGTGGCCGCACTCGCCATCGCCGATCGTGTCACTCCGGGACACCGGCCCACCGCCCTCACCGATGGTCTGATGGCCTGGGACGGCACCTGGTACCGCGACATCGCCCAGCACGGCTACGGATCACTGCCCGCCGAGGGTCTGCGGTTCTTCCCGCTGTATCCGCTGCTCGGACGCCTCAGTGACCTGCTGATGCCCACGACCCTCGCGCTCGTGCTGGTCGCCAACCTCTGCTCGTTGGCACTGCTGGTGGTGTTCCTGCGGCTCCTGCGGCGAGAGCGCCTCGACCGCGCCACCATCGACCGGAGCCTGTGGTACCTGGTGCTGTTCCCGGGCGCGTTCGTCCTCGTCTGGGCCTACGCCGAGGCGCTGTTCCTGCTGGCGGCGCTGGTGGTGTTCCTCGCCATCCGCACCCGTCGATGGTGGTGGGCGGCCGCCGCCGGCTTCCTCGCCGGTCTGGCCCGTCCGCTCGGTGTGTTCCTCGCGGTGCCGGTGGCCATCGAACTGGTCCGGGGCTGGCGGGGCATCGATCGCGCCGAACGCCTCCGTGGACTGGTCGCCGTCATCGCCCCGGTCGCCGGCAGCGGCTCCTATCTGCTCTGGGTCGGAACCCGATTCGGTGACCTGTGGGCCCCGTTCACCGTGCAGTCCGATCTTCGGGGCGAGACCGTCGACCCCGTGTCGCGCCTCTGGGAGGGTCTCTCCCAGCTGCTCGGACCCGACCGACTCGGCGACGGACTCCACGTCCCGTTCGCCATCGCCTTCGTGGTGCTGCTGATCGTTTCGTTCCGTCGACTCCCCGTGTCCTACGGAGCCTTCGCACTCTGTGTCCTGGTGGCTTCCCTCGCCGCCGAGAATCTGAACTCGCTCGAACGCTACGGGCTCAACGCCTTCCCGCTCGTCATCGCCCTGGCCGTGGTCGGGCGCGACGGACGGGTCGCCGAGGTCCTGCGCACGCTGCTGGCCGGGGGCATGGTGGCACTGGCCACCATGGCGTGGATGGGGGCCTACGTCCCGTGACCGAGAGGTGGTGCCGACATGGCTGATCCGACCCTGACCGAACCGCTGGACTTCACCTGTCCGCGGTGCGCGCTGGCGACCAGCGCCGAGTTCTACGGACCCTGCGAGAACTGCCGCGATCAACTGCGCGCCACACTCGGGGGCGCGTCACGCGAGATGGAGGCGGCGCGCTACGAGCCGAAGATGAACGTGACCCCCAACGCCGTGGCCACGAAGGACTGAGCCTCAGCCGGTGCCCCAGCCCGGTTCAGGAGACCGGGACCGGGTCTGGGGCTCAGGCGTCGATGGGGCGCTCGGTGATGGTCACCGAGTTCATGACGTCACCGACGGCGATCTTGGCCACGACGTCCAGCCCCGCCACGGTGTGCCCGAAGAGGTTGTACTGCTTGGGCAGGCCGAGCTGGTCGCCGAGACAGATGAAGAACTGGGAACCGTTCGTGTCCGGACCCGAGTTGGCCATGGCCACCGCACCGTCGCGGTAGTTGCCCTGCACGGGTTCATCGGCGAACTTGTAGCCCGGTCCGCCGGTGCCAGTGCCATGGGGGCATCCGCCCTGGATCACGAAACCGGGGACCACACGGTGGAACGTGAGACCGTCGTAGAAGCCATCACGGGCCAGCACCACGAAGTTGTTGACGGTGTTCGGGGCGAGGCGGGGGTCGAGATCCATCACGATGTCGCCCTTGTCGGTGGCGATGGTCACGGTGTAGATGGTGGCGGTGTCGATCTGCATGGGGTGAGGAGAAGGCATGTCCCCATGCTGACACACGGGACGAACCCCTAGTCTCATCGCGTGTCATCACACCGGAACGCGAGCCTCGAACTGGCCAGTCGTGATCGCGTCATCGCGCAGCTGTACGAGCGCCACGGTCCCATGCCGACCCCGGCGAGGGTTCCTGTGGCGGCGCGGTTCGAGACCCTGGCCCGGACCATCGCCCACCAGCAGTTGGCGGGCCGGGCCGCTGCCACGATCTGGGGAAGGGTGCGCGCCTGCGTCGAGGGTCCGTTCACCCCCGAGGCGCTCCTGTCGGTCGAGGTCGCGGAGCTCCGGGCCGCCGGTCTGTCGGGCGCCAAGGTCACCTCGGTGCTCGACCTCGCCACCGCCGCCACCGATGGACGGCTGCAGCTGGATCGTCTGGGTCGGCTCCCCGATGAGGAGGTCATCGAACAGCTCGTGGTGGTGCGGGGGATCGGACCCTGGAGTGCGCAGATGTTCCTGATGCACGCCCTCGCTCGGCTCGATGTGTGGCCGGCGGGCGACCTCGGGGTGCAGGTCGGCTATGCCCGGGCCCACCACCTCGACCGACCACCCACCGCCCGCGACCTCGAGGCGCTCGGCGAGCGGTTCCGGCCCTTCCGCAGCGTGGCCGCGCAGTACTTCTGGCGAAGCGCCGATGACCCCGAGGGGTGAGCGGGCTCAGTCGCCGTGCAGCGGGAAGTGGCAGGCCACGTACTGGTCGGTGGCGACCTCACGCATCACCGGCTCGACCTGAGCGCACAGCTCCTGGGCACTGGGACAGCGGGTGCGGAACCGGCAGCCGCTGGGCGGGGCCACCGGGGAGGGGATCTCCCCTTCCAGCCGGGTACCCTCGTGGGTCTCGGTGTCGGCCTCGGCCGAGGGGATGGCGTCGATCAGCGCCCGGGTGTAGGGATGCGCCGGTCGGGCGTAGATGTCGTCGGGAGCGCCCACCTCGCAGAGCTTTCCGAGGTACATCACCGCCACACGGTCGCTCACGTTCTTGACCACGGCCAGGTCGTGGGCGATGAAGAGCATGGTGAGCCCGTAGCGCTCCTTCATGTCCTGCAGGAGGTTGAGGATCTGGGCCTGGACCGACACGTCGAGCGCGGACACCGGCTCATCGCAGATGATGAGCTTGGGATCGAGGACGAGCGCACGGGCCACACAGATGCGCTGACACTGGCCACCGGAGAACTCGTGCGGACGACGGCTGCGAGCGGCCTCGGGATCGATGCCGACCGCCTCGAGCGTGGCGTTGACCAGTGCCTGCTGCTCCTCCCGGCTGCCGCGCTTCCAGATGCGCAACGGCTCACCGACGATGTCGCCGACCCGGCGCCGGGGGTTGAGCGAGGAGATCGGATCCTGGAAGATCATCTGCATCTGCGGACGCAGCTCACGGATCTCGTTGTTGCTCAGACCGGTGAGTTCGCGGCCGGCGAGCGTGACGCTCCCGGACTTCGGATGCGGCATCTGCATCAGGGCGCGCCCGGTGGTGGACTTGCCCGAGCCGGACTCGCCGACCAGGCCGAGGGTCTCGCCGGGCAGGATGTCGATGCTCACATCGGAGACCGCGTTGACCTTGAGTCCGGTGCTGCCCACGGGGAACTCCACCACGATGTGCTCGGCGCGCAGCAGCGCCTGTTCGGGATCGCGCAGGTGAGCGGTGCCGCTGCCGGCCATCAGGACTCCTCGGTGGACACGGTCGGACGGGGGGCGGGCGCCGCCACGGCGGTGCCGGCGGCTTGGTTGCGAGCGAGCGCCTCAGTGTTCTCGGGGCTGCCGATGGGGAAGAAGCAGCGATAGAAGTGACCGGGGGAGTCACCCGCCACCAGCGGGGGACGCTCCTCGAGACAACGGGCCTGCACGTAGCGGCACCGCGGGGCGAAGTTGCAGCCCCTCGGAGGATCGATCAGGTTCGGCGGCCGGCCCGGGATGGCGTCGAGTCGGGTGTGGCTCGGCATGTCGAGGCGAGGGATCGAGTGGAGGAGCGCCTCGGTGTAGGGCATCTTCTTCTCGGTGAACAGCGTGCGGGTGGGAGCCTGCTCGACCACCTTGCCGCCGTACATCACGATGATCTCATCAGCCCGGGTGCGGACGACCCCGAGGTCGTGGGTGACCAGGATCATGGCCATATGGCGATCGCGCTGCTGGGCCTCGAGCAGGTCGAGGATCTGCGCCTGCACGGTCACGTCGAGCGCCGTTGTGGGTTCGTCGGCGAAGAGCAGCTTGGGGCCGCAGGCCAGGGCGATGGCGATGGTGACGCGCTGGCGCATGCCGCCGGAGAGCTGATGCGGGTACTCGTCGAGCCGCTGTTCGGGTGCGGGGATGCCGACGGAGCGCAGCAGGGCCACGGCCGTCTTCCGAGCCTCGTCCTTCTCGACGTCGAGGTGACGATGCAGCGACTCGGTGATCTGCTTCCCGATCTTCATCACGGGGTTGAGCGAGGTCATGGGGTCCTGGAAGACCATGCTCATCTCGGCGCCCCACACCGAACTCATCTGCTTGGCGGAGTAGTCGATGATCTCGGTGCCCTCGTAGCGGACGCTTCCCTCACGGATGACGTTCTTGCCGCCCAACAGGCCCATGATCGAACGGGAGAGCACGGTCTTGCCGGATCCCGACTCTCCGACCACCCCGAGGGTGCGACCGCGATCGAGGGTGAAGGTCACGCCGTCGACGGCATGGACGAGACCGCGTTCGGTCCGGAACGAGGTGGAGAGATCGGTGACCTCGAGCAGTGTGGAACGGGCACCGGAGGACGCCGTGGCGTCGGTCTCGAGCGCGGTCATCAGTTGTTGTCCTTGATCTCGAAGTACTCGCGGATGCGATCGCCGGCGAGATTCAGGGCGAGGACCGTGAGGAACAGGATGAGACAGGGCATGAGACTGATCCATGGGGCATCGGCGAGATAGTTGCGGCCGTCGGAGATCATGCCGCCCCAGGTGGGGGTCGGAGGCTGGACCGACTGGCCGAGGAAGGCGAGACCGCCCTCGGCCACGATGGCCAACCCGATGCCGATGATCGAGAACGACAGCACGGGGAAGATGACGTTCGGGAGGATCTCCCGGATGATGATGCGCCCGTTGCGCGCCCCGAGGGAGCGGGCGGCGATCACGAACTCCCGTTGGGAGAACACCAGCGTGTTGGCCCGCACCAGTCGCGCCACCGGGGCGATGGAGACCACACCGATGGCGAGCGAGATGGTGAGCAGATCGCGCTGATCGCCGCGGAAGGCCACGATGGACAGGGCCAGCAGCAGCGCCGGGAACGAAAGCAGGACGTCGCACATACCCATGAGGATGGTCTCGACCCGTCCCCGGAAGTATCCGGCGAGCAGGCCGATGGTCCCGCCCACGAGCACGCCGAAGGAGATCGAGGCGAAGGCCACCGCCAATGACACCCGTCCACCCCAGACGGTTCGGCTGAAGATGTCGCGTCCGATGGTGTCGGTGCCGAACCAGAACTGGGCACTGGGAGGCTTGCGGATGTACGCCGAGGGCGCGGTGTAGGACTTCAGCGGAAGGATCGGCGCCAGCACTGCGGCGAGGGCGACGAGCAGGAACCAGGCGGCGGCGATCCAGAACACCGGACCGAGCCGCTTCTTGGCGGCACGACCGTCCTCGTCGTCGTCGAGTGCTCGCAGCGTGTCGAGCTCGTGGACGCTCCCGTCAGCGATGCGGGTGATCTCGGTGGCGAGATCACCGCTGCCGGCGAAGATCGACCCTGAGCCGGGCATCACGCCCGGGATGTCAGAGGAGGGCTCGGGCATGACGGATCCTTGGATCGAGTGCGGCGTAGATCATGTCGACAGCGAAGTTGATGAGCACGTAGCCGAGAGCGATGACGAGGATGGCGCCCTGCACCGGGATGTAGTCACGGCCGAGGATGCCGTCCACCGTGTACTTGCCGAGGCCGTTGATGCTGAAGATGACCTCGACCAGCAGCGTGCCGCCGATGAGTCGGCCGAAGTTGAGGCCGATGACGGTGATGAGGGAGAAGCTCGAGGGCTTGAACGCGTGTCGCAGCAGGATGTGCCGAGGTGACATCCCCTTGGCCTTGGCCATGGTGATGTAGTCCTCCTGCATGGTGGCGATGAGATCGGTGCGCAGCAGCCGCATGTAGGTGGCCATCTCGGCCATAGCAAGCGTGACGGCGGGCAGGAAGAGGCTGCCCAGGCTCTTGAACGGGTTCTCGGTGAAGGGCGTGTAGCCCACGGCTTGGAAGAGTTTGAGCTTGACCGGGAAGATCAGGATCAGCACGAGCGCCAACATGAAGTTGGGGATGGCGAGGAACAGGAACAGCGCACTGGTGGAGGCCCGATCGAAGATGCCACCGGCGCGCTGGGCGGCGATGAGTCCGATCGGTACGGCGATGACCAGGGCCAGGAACTGGGAGTAGAGCAGCAGTTCGATGGTGACCGGGAGCCGCTGCTTGAGCGCGTCCCACACCGGCTGGGCGGTGCGAGCCGAGGAGCCGAAGTCCCCGGTCGAGACACCCTTGATCCACTCGACGTAGCGGACGGGCATGGGGTCATCGAGGTGGAACTCGGCGCGCTTCTGGGCGATGCACTCCTCGCCACCGGCGCCGGCGCAGAGCGTCGTGGCGGTGTCGCCGGGGAGCATCTCCAACAGGAGGAAGGAGAAGAAGGTGACGCAGAACATCACGACCACCAACTGCACAAGCTTCTTGCGGACGAATCTCATGCGTCGTTCCCTGGATGTGGTTCGGCGGTGTGGTGGTGCGGTGGTGTGGAGGAGATGACCGGAGTGGTGTCGACCGCCCCCCGACGGACGACACCACTCCAGTGCTGGCGCCGTCCGGCCACGCCCCCCAAGGACTGTGTGACCGGCGCCACAGCAGGGCGCAAACTAGGCCGCCGCTGAAGGCATGTCAACAACTGTCGGGCATCGGTGGAGCATGGCCGGGTCATCTCCAGACACCTCGTTCGGTCAGGACCTCGCGGAGGATGCGAGGACGGTCGGTCATGATCCCGTCGACACCGAGGTCGAGGAGACGATGCATCTCGTCGGCCTCATCGATGGTCCAGATGTGGACGTCCAGGTCGAGGTCGTGCGCCCGCTCGATGAATCGACGGTCCACCAGGGTGACGCCACCGGCGCTCACGGGGACCTGCACACAGCGGCCGCCGGGATGACGACGGCCGAGGCCGAAACTGGCGGCCCGGAGTCGGGCGACTGCCTTCGGTCCCAGCGAGGTGCACAACGACGGACCCAGAAGCTCCTCGAGACGGTGGATCCGGCGGTCGGAGAACGAGCCGATGCACACCCGCTCGGTCGCACCGAGCCGACGGAGCAGTTCGGCGAGGGGTTCGACGACAGCGTCATGCTTCGGATCGATGTTGATCCGGAGATCCGGCCAGGTGGTCAGCAGCTCCTCGAGCAGAGGGATCGGTTCCCGTCCGTCGACGAGGGCGAGGCGCACCTCGCTCCAGGGGAGATCCTCGATCACCCCCTGCCGATCGGTGACCCGATCGAGGCGATCGTCATGGAAGGCCAGCACCTGACCATCGGCGGTGAGATGCGCATCGGTCTCGACATAGCGATACCCCAGAGCCACCGCCCCGGCGAAGGCCGGCATGGTGTTCTCGGGCCAGTCTCCGGCGCCGCCACGGTGGGCGAAGGCGATGGGACCGCCGTCGTCGAGGAAGGGATGGGTGCCGGGCACGACGCAACCGTAGATGCTCGCGGACCGGTGCCCGCGCCGTGGGACCGACGGACCCGAGACCTGCGCCGGCCAGTCGTGAGGCGCCGGGTGTGACCGGTACCATCGCCACGTGGACCCGACATCGGAGTTCGAAGCCACGTTCGCCCGGCCCGAACGTCCTGATGATCTCGAACGGCTCGCGCTGCTGATCGCTGCGCAGGTCCGGCCCTCGCTCGATGTGCAGGGCACCATGGGGTCCATCGAGCGGCTCGCCGACCGGGTGCGTGCCGGGGACCTCGGGTCGCTGCGACGCATCCTGTTCGAGGAACTTCGCTTCACCGGCAACACGGGCTCCTACTACGACCCGGAGAACTCCATGCTCGACTCGGTGATCTCGCGTCGGGTCGGCATTCCGATCACGCTGAGCGTGCTGACCATCGCCGTGGCTCGCCGGGCGGACATCGACCTGTTGGGCGTCGGGCTCCCGGGACACTTCCTGGTCCGCCCCGCCGGCGATCCCGGATGCTTCATCGACCCCTTCGCCGGCGGAGCTGTGCTCGATCTCGAGGACTGCGCAGAGCTCATCCGGCGCACCCAGGGGGACCACGCCCGTCTCCTGCCGGAGCACCTCGCTCCGGTCGGGACCGCCCTCATCATCGAACGCATGCTCAACAACCTGCTGGCGATCTATCGGTCGCAGGGCGATCGGCGGGGCCGTCTGTGGGTGGCTCGTCTGCGCACGATGCTGCCCCAGGCCACCACGATCCATCAGACCGACCTCGCTGCTGCCCTCGGCGAATCAGGGCGCTTCGATGCTGCGGCGCTGCTCCTCGACGAGTTGGCCGCCGAGGCCGACCCGGAGACGGCCCGATCACTCACCGTCGCCCGGGATCGGATGCGCTCCCTGATGAACTGATCCGGACCGGTAGCGTTGCGGGTCATGCCCCGCAGAACCAAGATCATCGCCACCATCGGTCCGGCCTCCGACAGCGAGTCCGCGCTCGGCGCACTGATCGACGCGGGCATGGACATCGCGAGGATCAACCTCTCCCATGGATCGATCGAACACGGTCTGGAGAGGTTCCGACGCATCCGTGACGTCTCGGCCCGCCGTCGCCGTCCGGTGGGCATCCTCGTCGATCTCCCCGGACCCAAGATCCGCGTGGGGCAGATCGCCGAGGCGGGGATCGCCATGATCGAGGGCAGTCGGCTCTCGCTCGTCCCCGGCAACGCACCGAGCACCGAGGCGGTGATCCAGGTCGACCATGCCACGCTGCTCGATGATGTTCTCGCCGATGACCTGCTCACCTTCGGGGACGGCGCCGTCCAGGTGCGCTCGCTGGGTCGACGCGACGGGCGCATCGAGGTCGAGGTGGTCCACGGCGGACGCCTCACGGGACGTCCGGGCATCCATATCCCCTCCGACCGCACCCAGCTGCTGACTCCGACCACCGAGGACCTGACCATCCTCGGCGCCTTCGTGGAGGTCGGGGTCGACATGGTCGCGCTCTCCTTCGTGCGCTCCGCCGCCGATCTGGAGCGGCTCCAGTCCGATCCCGCGCTCTCGGGCTCCATCCGACTCGAGCCCAATCCCGGCGGTCCGCTCATCGTGGCCAAGATCGAGACCCGCGCTGCGGTCGACAACCTCGACGAGATCGTGAAGGCCTCAGGTGCGGTGATGGTCGCCCGAGGCGATCTCGGCGCCGAGTTCCCCATCTCGGAGCTTCCCCACCTGCAGAAGCAGATCATCCGGCGCTGCATCGCGGTGGGCCGACCGGTCATCACCGCCACGCAGATGCTCGAGTCGATGATCCATGCCCCATCACCGACCCGGGCCGAGGCCTCCGATGTGGCCAACGCCGTGTTCGACGGAACCTCAGCGGTGATGCTCTCGGGCGAGACCGCCGTCGGCCGCGATCCCGCCAATGTGGTCTCGACCATGTCCGACATCGCCGAGCGCGCCGACGCGGCGTTCGACTACGACGCCTGGCCGGCCTGGCTCGCGGCGCTCAACCAGCAGCCGAACATCACCCAGGAGGCATCGATCACCAACGCCATCACCTCCGCAGCCCAGCGAGCGGCGAACGAGATCGGTGCCGCCGCCATCCTGTGCATCTCCTCGAGCGGGTTCAGCGTGCGGTCGATCGCACGATTCCGTCCCCGGGCCCGGATCATCGGCTTCTCTCCCAACCAGCGCACCGTGAACCAGCTCACCATGAGTTGGGGCACCACGCCCTATCTGCTCGACATCGCGGAGGGCGATGAGGCCGAGAACGCCCGGCGGGCCATCGACTGCGCCCGGGCCAACGGAGAGATCGGAACCGGCGACCTCGTGGTCATCGCCGGCGGATCGAGCCTCTACGACGGACGTGTCACCGACACCGTCCGCATCATCCGCGTGCAGTGATCCGGTCCCGCCTCCTCTAGCCTCGCAGAGGTGAGCGACCAGCAGCCCGTCAAACTCTCCGCCAGCGGACCTCCCGAGACCGTGATGCCCGAGGAGCCGGCACCGGCCGTCGAGGCGCTCGAACGGGCCCGCACCATGGCTCCTGCGGACCGAGCTGCGGCCCTTCGACTGATCGTCGCCGACCGACCGCGCTGGAGCGCCGCCTGGGCCGCCCTCGGGGACGACGCCACCGACCCCGTGGAGGCCTACGCCTACTACCGGGTGGGCTACCACCGGGGACTCGACGCACTCCGGGCCAGCGGATGGCGGGGTTCCGGGTACGTGCGCTGGCGCCACCCGTCGAACCGAGGATTCCTCTCGGCGCTGGCCGGGCTCGCCCGTCAGGCCGCCGTGATCGGCGAGACCGATGAGGCGGAGCGGTGCGAGCTGTTCCTGCGTCAGTGCGACCCGTCCTGGCCGCCGACCGAGGACGCCCCCGGCGGGTGAAGGTCCCTGTCTTCCGTGGGGCCGTCCTCACCGGAGGACGGTCCTCCAGGATGGGACGGAACAAGGCCGCGCTCGACCCCTACGGCACCGGGTCGATGCTCGCCATCGCCGCCGGCGCCCTGCGCGCCGCCGGTGCGATCGAGGTCGTGTCCGTCGGCGGTGATACCGAGCTAGGACCGTCGGTGGGTGCTCGGCACCTGCCCGATCGGCATCCCGACCAGGGACCGCTGGGCGGGATCATCACCGCGCTCGAGTGGTCCGGCGACGACCTCGTCGCCATCCTCGCCTGCGACATGCCCTTCGTCGACGCCGAGATCGTGCGCTCCCTCGTGCGTGCCGCCGCGGAGGCCACCGACTGCGGCGTCGCGCTCATCTGCGTCGATGATCGACCACAACCCCTCACCGCCGTCTGGCGACCCCGTGCGCTCGGGGTCCTGCAGGAAGCCTTCGCGGCGGGGGAGCGAGCCCCACGACGGATGCTCGACCGTGTCGGGCACCGATGTGTCACCCCCGACGATCCTGCGAAGGTGGTCGACATCGATTCGCCCGCCGACATCGAACGCTACGCTCCCACAGGCCGACGGCCTCCGTCGGACAGGACCGAAGCGCAGGAGCGTTCCCATGGCTGATGTGCCCGAGATCGATGTGGCGGACCTCGAGACCATCCTCGACGACGTCCACCTCGTCGACGTGCGCGAACCCGACGAGTACACCGATGGCCATGTGCCCGGTGCCGTGCTCATCCCGCTGGCCACCGTGCCCGACTCGCTGGATCGCTTCCCCCGCGACCGCACCGTGCATGTCATCTGCGCGGCGGGGGCCCGCAGTGCCCGTGCCGTCGAATTCCTGCGGGCCAACGGCGTCGATGCCGTCAACATCGCCGGTGGGACCGGCGCCTGGATCTCCAGCGGTCGATCCGTCATCACCGGATCGGATCCGGTCTGAGTGACCGTATCGCCGGCGCCCCACTACATCGACCGACCCGAGGACCTCGAGCGGGTCATCGATTCGCTGCTCGGTGAGTCCGCCTACTGCCTCGACACCGAGTTCCATCGCGAGCGCACCTACTTCCCGAAACTGGCGCTGCTCCAGCTCGCCTGGGGTGACACGGTCGTGCTCATCGATCCGCTGGCGGTGGATCTCGCTCCCTTCTCGGCGGTGCTGGGCAGCGACGCCACTGCGGTGATCCACGCCGCCGATCAGGACCTCGAGGTGCTGCTGCTGGCCTGTGGGGTGCTCCCCACCACGCTGTTCGACACCCAGATCGCCGCGGGGTTCCTCGGCCTCAGCACCCCATCGCTGGGGACGCTCTACGAGCGGTTCGTCGGCGTGCGGGTCGGCAAGGGCGACCGTCTCACCGACTGGCTCCAACGCCCTCTCACCGAGGCACAGCTCACCTACGCCGCCAACGACGTGCTCCATCTGCCCGAGATCCACCGCATCCTCACCGAGGAGCTGGGGCGGCGCGGTCGGCTCCAGTGGGCCCTCGACGAGTGCGAGATCCAGCGCCGGCGCAGCCGGGGCCAGCGTGATCCCGAGGAGGCCCACCGCCGCATCAAGGAGGTGCGCCAGCTCAAGGGACGCCCGCTCGCCGTGGCCCGAGGCGTGGCCGCCTGGCGCGAGCGCCGCGCCGCCACCCTCGACATCCCCGTCCGCTATGTGCTGTCGGACATCGCCCTGCTCGGCATCGCCCAACGGCCGCCCCGATCCCGGGCCGATCTCGAGCGGATCCGCGGCTTCGATCGCGGCACCCGCGAGGACGTCGTGGCCGAGCTGCTCGCCGAGGTCGCCCGGGCGCTCGACGCTCCGACCCCGGCCGCCGCTCCCGGACCCATCGCCGCGCCCCTCGACCGCGACCTGCGCCCGGCGGTGGCACTCATCTCGGCCTGGATCAGCCAGATGGCCCGCGACCTCGAGATCGATGCCTCGCTGCTCGCCACCCGGGGAGACCTCGAGGCCTTCCTCGGAGGTCAGCCCGGTGCCCGGCTGGCCGAGGGCTGGCGAGCCCGGCTGGTCGGCGATCCCATCCGGCGGCTGGTCGACGGCGAGGTCGCAGTGGCCTTCGCCGGCGATGGTGAGCTCGTGATCGAGGAGCGCAGCCATCGACCGGCGGGGGAGAACCACGAGGGGACGGTTCCCGGCTGCTAGGTTCTCCCGCCGGGTGCGGGCGGCCGACGCGAGGCGCCTGCCCGATACACTTCGATCACCACTCACGACGGGAGCAGACCCGTGAAAAAGGGGCGACATCGGCGCTTCGAAGAAGCCCGAGCACTGAAGCGCACCAACGACAATCTCGATGCCATCCTCGATGCGCGAGACGCCGAACCCTGTCCCGAGTGCGGCGCCGATCCCGGCCACGATCACTCGTCCTGGTGCATGTACGACAACGAGTCCGACGAGAGCGCCTGGACCAACTAGCCGCCCCGATCCGCTGATCGGGGGGACCCCCCGAGAGGATCACCCATGCCCCCCGCCCCCTCCACCGAACTGCGCAGCGTCGCGCTGGTCGCGCATGTCGACCACGGCAAGACCACGCTCGTCGACGCCCTCCTGCGAGCCACCGGCACCTTCGGCGACCATCAGGCCGTCGTCGACCGGGTGATGGACTCCAACGATCAGGAGCGGGAGCGGGGCATCACCATCCTCGCCAAGGCCGCCTCGGTCACCTGGAACGGCATCCGCATCAACCTGGTCGACACCCCGGGACACTCCGATTTCGGCGGGGAGGTGGAACGGGCCCTGACCATGGTCGACGGTGTCGTCCTGCTGGTCGACGCTGCCGAGGGTCCCCTCCCGCAGACCCGCTACGTGCTCTCCAAGGCCCTCGCCGCGGACCTGCCGGCGGTGGTGGTGCTGAACAAGGTGGACCGGGCCGACGCCCGGCCCGAGGAGGTCATCGACGAGATCTACCAGCTCTTCCTCGACCTCGACGCCGACGAGTCGAAGATCGAGTTCCCGATCATCTCCGCCATCGCCCGTGACGGGAAGGCGGTGGCCGGCATCGGCATGCCCGGCCCCTCCGACGATCTCACCCCACTGTTCGAAGCCATCGTCGCCACGGTGCCCGCCCCGACCGGGGACCCCACCGCTCCTGTGCAGGCCATCGTGACCAACCTGGACGCCTCGGACTACCTCGGCCGTCTCGCCATCGGGCGGGTCATCCGGGGAACGCTGCGGCGCAACGAGCAGATCGCCCTGCTCGAGGAGGACGAGGGGCAGGCCCCGCTCAAGCGCAAGCTCACCCAACTGATGACATTCACCGGCATCACCCGGAGCGAGGCCGATGAGATCGCCGCCGGCGACCTGTTCGTGATGGCCGGATTCCCCGAGGTCGAGATCGGCGACACCCTCGCCGATCCGGCGAACCCCGAGGCGCTGCCCCGCCTCACCGTCGACGAGCCGGTGCTGCGCATGACCTTCGGGGTCAACACCTCACCGCTGGCCGGCAAGGAGGGCTCCTTCCTCACCTCCCGCCATCTGCGCGAACGACTCGACCGCGAGATCCTCGGCAACGTCTCGATCCGCGTCGAGCCCACCTCCTCGCCCGACATCATCGAGGTGGCCGGACGCGGGGAGCTCCAACTCGCCGTGCTCATCGAGACCATGCGACGGGAGGGCTACGAGCTCCAGGTCAGCCGACCCGAGGTCATCGTGCGGGTGATCGACGGCGCCAAGCATGAGCCGCTCGAGCGCGCCGTGATCGATGTCCCCGATGAGCATGTCGGCACCGTCACCCAGGCCCTCGCACCTCGCAAGGGCAAGGTCGCCGATCTGCGACCCGGCGACATCGGCCGCACCGTCATCACCATCGAGGCCTCCGCCCGTGGTCTCATCGGCTTCCGATCCCAGCTGCTCACCGCGACCCGGGGCACGGCGCTGATGCACCAGCACCACGCCGGTTGGACCCCATGGGTCGGTGACCTCCCGACCCGCAAGGGCGGCGCCATGATCGCCGATCGCGAAGGGGCCACCACGGGCTACGCCCTCGACAACCTCCAGCAGCGAGGCGAACTCTTCGTGGGCCCGGGCGAGAAGGTCTACGAGGGCATGATCGTGGGTGAGAACGCCCGGGCCGACGACATGCACGTCAACGTGGTCCGCGAGAAGCAGAAGACGAACATCCGCACCCATTCGGCCGATGAGGCCATCAAGCTGACCCCACCTCGGCAGCTCACCCTCGAGACCGCCATCGAGTTCATCGCCGATGACGAGCTCGTCGAGGTCACGCCGTCCTCGCTGCGCCTGCGCAAGAGGATCCTCAAGGAATCCGAGCGACGTCGGGTCAACAAGTCCTGAGTCAGTCGCTGGCCGCTCGCCGCCGCAGGGACGGGTGGGGGAGCAGGACCTCGGTGGAGCGCTCATCGATGAGAGCAACGAGGCGCTCGTAGACCTCCTCGCCCACCAGCGCGACGATCTCCTCGCGGGAGCCGAGGTACACCGGCTGCGATGCGGTGAAGGCGCGCGGATCCTCGGTGCACCACCAGTGGAAGTCCTCGCCTCCGTCGCCCCAGTCACGCCGCTTCCATTCCCGCAGGATGTTGGTGGTGTGGTCGTTGTCGTCGGTGTGGAAGTCGAGGCGGACCGGAACCTGCCAGCACACCGAGGGTTTCCAGTCCAGGTAGGTCTCGCCCCGGGAGATGGCGGCGTTGTGGAACGCACAGCCCGCCCCGGCGTGGTGGTCGGGTCGGTTGAGGAAGATGCAGCCGCCCTCATGCACACGGGTCATCCAGTCGCCGTCGACCTTGTGGATGGCACCACCGAGGGACTCGGCGACCCCCTTGAACTGCCACTCGTCGTCGCGGAGCCGTTCGGCGGCGGCCCGGACCCGGGCCCGCTCCTCCTTGTCGACGAAGTGGGCGCCGTGGATGCAGCACCCCATCCCGGCCTCTGCGTCCGGGCTCTCACCGATGCCCAGACAGCCATCGCCGTAGATGCAGTGCCAGGGGCTGAGCAGCCAGGTCAGATCGAAGGTGTAGGTCTCGCCGCGGTGGTCGAAGGAGACCCACTCGTGGACATCGTCATCGGTGATCTTCGAGCGAACCGGTCTGGTCATCGGGGCCTTCTCGTGCTGGTGCGGATGCGGAGATCAGCCTGTCACATCCGGTGCGCCATGATGTCGACATGGCCGGAGAGTTCGACGACATCCGCAACCGACTCGAACTGATCGCCGAGGAGCTCGCCGATCTCGCCATCGCGCGTCTGGTCGAGTCCATCGATGCCGGGGGTTCGGAGCTGCCGGTCGACGAGCGCCGGCTCACCCGCGCTCGCCGAGCGGTGGAGAAGGCGGCGGCCATCCTGCGGGAGCCCGATGATCTCGAGGTCTGAGCCGATACCAGAGACCGCTCAGGTGGTGGCCAGACGACCGTAGAGCGTGGTGCGCTGCTCGAGTCTGCGGTCCAACCCGTCGATGAGGGCCTCGAAGTCGCCCGGTTCCATGCCCTGGCCATGATCGGCACCGGCGGCGCGGCTGATGTTCTCGTCCATCAGGGTGCCACCGAGATCGTTGGCCCCGGCCTGCAGCATCTGGCGGGCCCCGGCGGCCCCGAGCTTGACCCAAGAGGCCTGCACGTTCTCGATCAGCCCCCCGTAGGCGATGCGGGGGACCGCATGCATCAGCACCGCCTCACGGAAGGTCGGTCCTCGGCGGGCCCGGTGCTGCAGGTACAGCGGTGTGGCCATGTGCACGAACGGGAGGGGGACGAACTCGGTGAAGCCACCGGTCTCGGCCTGCAGATCCCTGGTGCGCACGATGTGTCGGGCCCAATGGACGGGGTGCTCCACGGAGCCGAACATGATGGTCACGTTCGAACGCAGACCGACCGAGTGGGCCGTGCGATGGGCATCGAGCCATTCCTCGGTGTCGATCTTGTCCGGGCAGATGATCGCCCGGATCTCGTCGTCGAGGATCTCGGCCGCGGTGCCCGGCAGCGTGCGCAGTCCGGCCTCCTTCAGTCGCCGGAGGTACTGATCCAGGGGCTCGCCGAGACGCTTCGCCCCCTCGGTGACCTCCAGCGCGGTGAAGCCGTGCACATGGATCTCCGGCGCGGCCTCCTTCACCGCACGCGTGACCTCCAGGTAGTACTCGCCGTCGAAGTCCGGATGGATCCCGCCCTGCAGGCAGACCTCGGTGGCCCCGAGCGCAGCGGCCTCGGCGGTGCGCCGGGCCAGATCGTCGAGTGTGAGCAGATAGGGGGTGCCGCGCAGGTTGAGCGAGAGCGGACCCTTGCTGAAGCCGCAGAACCGGCACTTGAAGGTGCAGACGTTGGTGTAGTTGATGTTGCGGTTGTGCACCCAGGTCACGGTGTCGCCGACCGCCGCCCGTCGCAGGTCATCGGCGTGGCGGGCCACCGCCTCCACCTCGGGTCCCCGGGCGGAGAACAGGGTGACGATCTCCTCGACCCCGAGGGTCTGACCGAGGGCGGAACCCCGGAGGACCTCGGCCACGCGCCCGGCGGCACGGCCCGCACCCGGCACGAGACGAGGAGGAGCCACCGAGGCTCCCGAGTACCAGGCCGTGGAGCGGGGGCCGATCTGGAGGATCTCGATGCCGTCATCGACCTGCTCGGGAGCCGGGGGAGTGAGGCGTTGGGGGAGCACCGCCCCGGGATCGTCGCGGGCGAGACCCTCGGCGTCGGACCGGTCGAGGACGGCGAAGTGGAGGTCCCGATCGATCCAACGATCCGGATCCCGTGCGAACTCGGGATGGACCGTGAGTCGGGGAGCGAGGACCATGCCCCGGGACTCGGTGACCGAGCGGAGGATCTCGAGATCGGGCCACGGGCGCTCGGGGTTGACATGATCGGCGGTGACCGGCGAGACGCCTCCCCAGTCATCGATGCCCGCGTCGAGCAGCACGCCGAAGTCATCGGACAGGTTCGGCGGGGCCTGGATGTGGACATCAGGCGGGAGGATGAGCCGGGCGAGGGCGATCGCCTCGAGATGCACCTCGATCGGGCAGGCCTCCTCGGCGTGCATGGCGGTTCCGGGCTTGGGCAGGAAGTTCTGGACGATGACCTCCTGCACGTGCCCATGGCGACGATGCGAGGCGGCGATGGCCTCGAGGGCGGCGATGCGATCGGCGCGCTCCTCGCCGATGCCGACCAGGATCCCGGTGGTGTACGGGATCTGCAGCTCTCCGGCCTGCTCGAGGGTGGCCAGACGGCGCTGGGGTGTCTTGTCGGGCGCCCCCCGGTGACACAGGAGGTCGTCACGGAGCGACTCGACCATCATTCCCTGCGAGGGGGAGACGGCGCGGAGACGGGCGAGATCCCGGGCCGGCAGTGCTCCGGGATTGGCATGGGGGAGCAGACCGCTCTCATCCAGCACCAGACGGGCCATGGCCACCAGGTAGTCGACCGTGGACTCGTAGCCGTGATCGGCCAGCCACTCGGCGGCCACGGGATAGCGCTCCTCGGGGGCCTCGCCGAGGGTGAACAGCGCCTCGTGACAGCCCACCCGGGCGCCGGCCACGGCGAGGGCCCGGACCTGGGCGGGCGTCAGGAACGGCGCGTCGAGACGAGCCGGCGGCTGAGCGAAGGTGCAGTAGCCGCAGCGATCACGACAGAGCATCGTGAGCGGGATGAACACCTTCGGTGAATAGGTGACCCGGCTCCCGGTCTGAGCCTCGCGGATCGAACGGGCCTCGGCCATGAGGGTGTCGAGGGTGGTGTCGAAGCGCGACATGGCCGAACCCTATCGGGGCGACGGTGCGTCGAGAGCATGACGGTCGACGATCCACACCAACGAGTCGGCATCGATCCGAGCCGCCGGCGCCGTCGGATCGCCGGCGATCACCCGAGTCATCGCCTCATGCTTGGCCGCCCCCTCGACGGTGACGACGACCGAGCGGGCCCGGGCGATGCCGGCATAGGTGAGCGTCATCCGCCGATGGGGATTGGTGCCGTGCGGGTCCTCGTTGTCGACCACGAGCCGCGCCGCCGGTGCGTGCAGCGCCGGGGAACCCGGGAAGAGCGACGCCGTATGTGCGTCGGGACCGAGTCCGAGGTGCACCAGGTCGAGCGCAGGACGGGAGCGGAGGAGGGTGTCGTAGGGATCGGCACCGACCGAGCAGTCCATCGGGTGCACCGACCGCACCGTGGCGAAGACGGGACCGAGGGCCTCCCGGGCGAGGGCGTGGTTGGAATCCGCGTCGTCGAGCGGCACGCAGCGCTCATCACCCCAGAACAGCTCGATGTCGGTCCACCATGGGGCGGGCAGCGCAGCGGCCAGGTGCTCGTAGCAACGTCGGGCCGTGTCACCACCGGAGAGGGCGAGGGCGAACACGGGCCCGGGGCGAGTGGTGAACGCCTCGCGGACCACATCGACGAAGGAGGACGGGACATCCTCGGCGAGGAGGATCTCGCCGTTCATCGAAGCGCAGCAGCCTTCTCCGTGAGCGCGGCGAGGAGATCGTCGAAGGAGGCCGTGAACGAGGCGACACCCTCAGCCTCCAGCGTGTCGGTGACGTCGGTCAGGTCCACGCCGACCGCAGCCAGCCGGTCGAGGACGGCGCGGGCGGCGTCGAGATCCGCGTCGACGGTGCGGGCCAGCGTGCCATGGTCGTCGAACTCGGCGAGGGTCTTCTCCGGGATGGTGTTCACGGTGTTCGGCCCGATGAGGGAGTCGATGTAGAGCGTGTCGGGGTACGAGGGGTTCTTCGTCGAGGTCGAGGCCCACAGGGGACGCTGGACCCGGGCCCCGCGGGCGGCCAACGCGTCCCAGCGGGGGCCTCGGAAGGTCTCGGTGAAGGCGGCATAGGCCAACTGGGCGTTGGCGACGGCCACTCGGCCGCGCAGATCGAGCGCCTCGGCGGATCCGATCGCCTCCAGCCGCTTGTCGCATTCGGAGTCGACGCGGCTGATGAAGAACGAGGCGACCGAGGACACCGAGGAGAGGTCGCCGGTGCAGGCCTCCAACCCGGTGATGTAGGCCTCCATCACCTCCCGGTAGCGCTCGAGGGAGAACAGCAGGGTGACGTTGACGCTGCGACCCTCGGAGATGACCTGACGGATGGCGGGAAGACCCTCCGCGGTGCCGGGGATCTTGATGTAGAGGTTGGGGGCGTCGATGAGTTCGTCGAGATGACGGGCCGCCAGGATCGTCTCGGCAGTGCTTCGGGCGAGGAGGGGTGAGACCTCGACCGAGACGTAGCCGTCGACCCCGCCACTGGCCTCATGGACCGGTCGGAAGACGGCGAGGGTGTCCCGGATGTCGGCGACCACCATCTCCCAGTAGCTCTCCTCCACCGTGGCGCCCGCCGCCAGCAGCGCAGCGAACTGCTCGTCATAGGCGTCGCCACCGGAGATGGCCTTCTGGAAGATCGTGGGGTTCGAGGTCACCCCGCGCACACCGCGCTCGCGCCACCGTTCCATCTCTCCGTCGCGGATCCAGTCGCGACGGACGTTGTCGAGCCAGGGACTCTGGTCGAAACGGGTGTGGAGATCGATCAGGCGACTCATGTTTGGCTCCGGGGGTTCGGTGAGGATTCAGTCGGCGAGGACGGCGTGCACATGTTCGACGACGTTGGCGACGTTCATCCCGAACTTCTCGAGCAGCTCGGCACCGGGGGCACTGGCACCGAAATGGTCGATGCCGACATTGGCCTCGGCCCACAACGACCATCCGAAGGTGGACCCCGCCTCGACCGACACCCTGTGAGTGCCGTCCCCGAGCACGGCGAGGCGGTAGTCCTCGTCCTGTTCCAGGAACAGCTCCCAACTGGGCATGGACACCACTCGGGCGGCGATGCCGGAGCGGGCCAGCTCGGTGGCTGCCTCCACACACAACTGCACCTCGGAGCCGGTGCCGATGAGGACCACATCGGGCTCACCATCGACCTCACGCAGCACATAGGCACCGCGATCGACGCCATCGGGAGTGTCGGTGCCCTCGAGAACCGGCAGGTTCTGACGACTGAGCACCAGCGCCGTGGGACCGCCGCGTTCGATGGCGATGCGCCAGGCCGACGCGGTCTCGTTGGCATCGGCGGGACGGATCAGTCGGAGGCCCGGCATGGCTCGCAGGGAGGCGAGCTGCTCGATGGGCTGATGCGTCGGTCCGTCCTCACCGACCCCCACCGAGTCGTGGGTCCAGGAGTAGATGACATGGAGATCGCTCAGCGCGGCGAGGCGGACCGCCGGACGCATGTAGTCGGAGAAGATGAAGAAGGTCCCGCCGAAGGGCAGCACCCCGCCGTGCGCCGCCATACCGTTCATGACGGCACCCATGGCGTGCTCACGGATGCCGAAGTGGATCTGGCGGCCGGAACGCTGCTCGACGGAGAACGGCGCCCCGCCGTCGATCTCGACGCCGCAGTTGCCGGTCAGATCGGCACCGCCGCCCAGGAGCGTGGGCACATGGGGCAGCAGCGCGTTGAGGATCTTCTTGCCGGCGTTGCGGGTGGCCACCGATTCACCCGGCTGCCAGCGCGGGAGTGCCTCGATCCAACCGTCGAGGGGACGGCCCGACAGCACGGCCTCCAGCTGGGCACGATCGCCACCGAAGGCGTCGCGTCGTCGCTCCCAGGCCTCGCGCTCGACCTGCCCGCGACGGCCGGCGGCCCGCATGTGGGCCAGCACGTCCTCCGGATCCCAGAACGGTTCATCGGGGAGACCGAGGATGGCCTTGGTGGCGGCGATCTCCTCGACGCCGAGCGGGTTGCCGTGGGCGTGGGCGGTGTCGGTGTACTTCGGGGAGGGGTAGCCGATGTGGCTGCGCAGGATGAGCAGGGATGGCCTGTCGGCGATGTCCATCACCGATCGGAGGGCCGCCTCGAGGGCCTCCACATCCTCGGCGATCTCACCGGCGTCGACCACATGCCAGCCGCAGGCCCGGAACCGTTCGGCGGCATCGTCGGACAGCGCCAGTTCGGTCGGGCCATCGATGGAGATGTGGTTGTCGTCGTAGATGGCGACGAGTCGTCCCAGACCGAGGTGCCCGGCCAAGGAGACGGCCTCATGACTGATGCCCTCCTCCAGATCGCCGTCCCCGCAGATCACGAAGGTGTGGTGATCGAACAGCTCAGGACCGATCGACGCCCGCAGGGAATGTTCGGCCAGCGCCATGCCGACGGCGTTGGCGAGGCCCTGGCCCAGCGGACCGGTGGTGACCTCGACGCCGGGGGTGTGATGGCGCTCCGGATGACCCGGGGTGCGGGAACCCCATTGGCGGAACTGCTCGAGATCGGCCCGTTCGAGACCGAAGCCGGTGAGATGCAGCAGGGCGTACTGGAGGATGGAGGCATGGCCGCCGGAGAGCACGAAGCGATCCCGGTTCGGCCAGTCGGGTGCACCGGCGTCGTAGGTCATGATGCGGGTGAACAGGGTGTAGGCGAGGGGGGCCAGCGCCATGGCTGTCCCCGGATGCCCGGAGTTGGCCCGCTGGGGCGCATCCATCGCGAATCCGCGGATGACGTTGATGGAGCGCGTCGTGATGTCGTCGTCGGTCACCCGGCGCACCTTAGTGGTGCCGATTCCTCGCCCGGTGCTGGCGGGACGGGGATCCGGTGGCCCGTTCGGCGGTCCGATCGGCGACTCAGTCGGTGGGGGGCAGGAGCGTCAGCGGCACGACCGTGACCGGACCGAGATCGATCCGACAGTGGGCCTCGATCGATCCGTACTCCGTGAAGTCGAGCTGGGCCCGCACGAGGCGGTAGTTGAACCGGCCGGGCTCGACCTGCAGGGGCTGCACACTGCGGGCGATCTGCTCCTCGCCGCGCATGTACACCACCTCGAGGGCGCCGGTGCCGGTGGCCTCGGCGGGGCAGTGGACGATCACGCAGAGGTGCGGTTCGATCGTGACCGGGACCGGACCGGGAGCGGGGAGGGAGAACTGGATCCCCGACAGATCGATCCGGGTGGAGGGTCCGGGGACCTGCCGGAGGTCGATGTTCTCGATGAACAGGGCCGAGATGATGTGCATGCGGCTCACGGTATCGGCTTCCCCCGCCCGTCGGAGTGGAGAGAACTAGGGTCGGGAGATGGCAGGGAGCGAGGTGGTGACACCGACACGTGAGGCCATCCTCATCGAGGCCGAGCGGTGCTTCGCCGAGCACGGGTTCGAGGGGACCTCGCTCAACGACATCGCCGAGTCGGTCGGTATCCGCCGTTCGAGCGTGCTCCACCATTTCCCGAGCAAGGACGCCATCTACCGCGAGGTCTTCCAGCGGGCACTGGTCCGCTGGATCGCCATCGTCGACCAGGCCACCCTCGATCCCAGCGAGGGTTGGGGCAAGGTGGACAAGGTCCTCACCGCCGGGTTCTCCTTCTTCGAGGAGAACCCGCAGTTCGTCCGGATCGTGCGACGGGAGGCGCTCGACGGCGGCGAGCGGCTGGGAGTCGATCTGGGTGTGTCCCTGCGGCCGCTGTTCCGACGCGCCGTGACCTATTTCGAGTCGGAGATGGCTGCCGGTCACTTCCAACGGTTCGATGCCGAACAGCTCCTGCTCACCGGGTACGGAGCATTGCTCAGTTATTTCTCCGACCTCCCGTTCATCGAGGGGCTCCTCGATCGGGATCCATTGGCGGTCGATGCGCTCCACACCCGGCTCGACCACCTCCGATCGTTCTTCAGGGCCGCGCTCCAACCATGACGACGCTCTCCGAGTCGCAGTCCAAAGCCCTGCTCGCCCCGTATGGGGTCCCGTTCCTCACCGAGCGCATCGCGGCTGACGCCGACGGAGCGGCCGTCGCCGCACGGGAGCTCGGCTTCCCCGTGGTGGTCAAGCTCTGCGGTGACACCATCGCCCACAAGACCGAACGGGGTCTCGTCCGCCTCGGTCTGCGCACCGAGGGCGACACGATCGCCGCGTCCCGGGCGCTGCTCGATGCGGCCACCGAGGCCGACGGCCCGGTCGAGCTCCTGATCGCACCGATGGTCAGCGCCACCCGCGAGTTCATCGTCGGCATGGTGGTGGATCCCCAGTTCGGACCCACCGTGCTGCTCGGGGTCGGTGGCGTGCTGGCCGAGGCGGTGGCCGATGTGGTGGTCCGGCTCGCACCCATCTCGGTGGTCGACGCCGAGGAGATGATCGACTCCCTGGCCAGTCAGGCCCTCCTCGGCCCCTTCCGGGGGGAGCCCCCGGTGGACCGGGCTGCACTGGTCGGGGTGCTGATGGCGCTCTCCGCGGTCGCCGTCGCCGATCCGTCCGTGGTGTCGGTGGATCTCAACCCGATCATGATCGCCGACGGACGACCCATCGCCGTCGACGCCCTCGTGGAGGTGGAGCGACCGTGACCGATCGCGCCGAGCAGTTCCGCGCGCTGTTCGACCCCCGGGGCGTGATCGTGGCTGGCGCATCCACCCATCCCGGGAAGTTCGGCTTCGTGGTGCTGCACAACATGCTCACCTGCGGCTACCGGGGCGCCATCTTCGCCACCAACCGCGACGGCGCCGAGGTCCTCGGTATCCGGACCCTCCCGTCCATCGACGAGGTGCCCGATGGCGCCGCCGATCTCCTCTTCGTCTGCACCCCGGCCGCCACCAACTCCGAACTCCTCGAGGCGGCTGCGGCCAAGGGCGTCCGCGCCGCCTTCATCGCCTCGGCGGGCTACGCCGAGACCGATGACGAGGGGCGTCGGCGGCAGGATGAACTGGTCGCGCTCGCCGACGAACTCGGCATCCTGATCGTCGGTCCGAACGGTCAGGGGCTGGTCTCGACCCCTTCGTCGCTGTGCGCCCAGATCGTCGCCCCCTATCCGCCGCCCGGCCGGATCGGGATCGCCAGCCAGTCGGGGAACTTCGTGTCCTCGTTCATGAACCTCGCCATCCAGAGCGGTGTGGGGGTGAGCCGGGCCCTCTCCGTGGGCAACGCCGCCCAGATCGGTGTCCTCGACGCCCTGGAGTTCTTCGCCGATGATCCCCACACCGACGTGGCCCTGCTCTACGTGGAGGGCATCGGTGACGGTCGGCGGTTCGCCGAGCGCCTGGGCGCCGTGGCCCGCCGGATGCCGGTGGTGGTGCTCAAGGGTGGATCCACCGCGTCGGGGGCCCGGGCCGCAGCCAGCCACACCGGTTCGCTGGCCTCGGACGATCGAGTCTTCGACGGCATGTGCGCCCAGGTCGGGGTCCGTCGCGCCCGCACCCTGACCGAAGCGTTCGACTGCGCGGCGGCCCTGGCCACCCAGCCGCTCCCCTCCGGCCCGCGCACCGCCGTGGTGACCACGGTGGGAGGATGGGGCGTGGTCACCGCCGACGCCCTCGCCGACACCGATCTCGAGCTCGCACCGCTTCCCGAGGACCTCCTCGATCAGTTGGACCGACTGCTCCCGCCCCGCTGGAGTCGCAACAATCCGATCGACATGGCCGGCGGGGAGACCAAGGACACCGTTCCCGAGGTGCTGCGCGCCGTCGTCGGTCATCCGGACATCGACGCCGTCGTGATGCTCGGCGTCGGGATCCAGTCGAACCAGGGAGCGCTGGAACGGAGCGGTCCGTTCTATCCCGACCACGGTCTCGAGCGCATCGTGGCCTTCCACGAGCGCCAGGACCGTCGGTACGTCGAGACCGCCGACGCCCTGTCGACCGAGTTCGACAAGCCGGTGCTGCTCGCCACCGAGCTGGCGGTCACCCATCCCGACAACGCCGCAGTGGCGGCCATGCGCGAGGCGGGTCGGATGTGCTTCCCCTCGGCCGAGCGTGCCGTCACCGCCCTCGCTCACCTCAAGGCGGCGGCGGCCTGGCGACGTCGTCGCGGTCTGGACCCTTCCGGGACTCGATGATCCCGCACCGCCGCTCCGGCCCGCGGATCGGCCTGCTCGTCGGCGCACTGCTGATGGCGCTCCTCGCCACCGCGCTTCCGGCCGGGGCGGCCGATCGTCGTGCCCCGTCCCCGGTCCCCACGACGCCGCTGTTCTCGATGCGCCGTCTCCCCGAACTCCTGCTCGGTGCCGTGGCCGACCCGAAGTACGACGCCGCCCTCGACACCTTCTTCTCGAAGGTGGCGGGAGACGCCTGTGCCGTGGTGGAGCAGAACGGCCGGATCATCTACTCCCGCAGCCCCGCCAGCGGGTTGGCGCCCGCCTCCACCATCAAACTGCTCACGGCGACCGCCGCGCTCGATGTGCTCGGCCCCGACAGCACGCTCACCACCCGGATCGTCGCCGGGCGCGAACCCGTCGACGGGGTGGTGGAGGGTGATCTCACCATCATCGGCGCCGGCGATCCGCTGCTCGTCACCGCCGGCTATCGCCAGAGCTTGGAGGATCCCGACCAGCGCACCGAGGACTTCGGTGCGGTCGCCGACGCCATCGTCGCCGCTGGCGTCCGGCAGGTCACCGGTCGGATCGTCGGCGACGACAGCGCCCTCGATCGCACCCGCTGGCTCCCGAGCTGGCCCACGCGCTATCAGATCGGTGGGGTCGTCGGCCCCCTCTCGGCGCTGATGGTCAACGACGGACAGACCGGCTTCACCGAGACACCGACCCGGCCGAACGCCGATCGACGCCCCGGTGATCCACCGGCACTCGCCGCCGCCACCCTGCGCACCCTGCTCATCGACAGGGGCGTGCAGGTGACCGGTGATGCGGCGGCCGGACGGGCCCCCGAGGATCCGGTGGAGGTGGCCACCTTCGAGTCCGTGCCGATCCGCGACATCGTGGCCGAGATGCTCACCGACTCGGACAACACCACCGCCGAGCTCCTCACCAGGTTGATGGGACAGCGGGCCTCCGGTGCCGGCACCACGGCGGCCGGCCTCGCCGCGATCCGCTCCACCCTGCGCGCCATGGGCCTTCCGATCGATCCGGTCGTGATGGTCGACGGGTCCGGTCTGGACACCTCCAACCGGGTGACCTGCCCGATGCTGATCGAGGTGCTGCACCGCTCCGGTCCCGATGGTCCGATCGGGACCGGCCTCGCCATCGCCGGACGCACCGGCACCCTGCGGAAGCGCCTGCTCGACAGCGCCACCGCCGGTCGGCTGCGGGCCAAGACCGGCACCCTCGCCACCGTGAACGCCCTCGCCGGGTTCGCGGAGCCGAGGGCGGGCAGCACCCTCACCTTCGCCATGATCCAGAACGGCTCGGATCCGCGCGGCACCGGTGTCACCGATGGCTTCGCCGAGCAGGTGGTCACCTTCGGTCAGGGCCCCCGACTCGACGCACTGTCCCCGCGTCCGGCGCGATGAGCGGCTCGGTCCCGATGTTCCCCCTCGGGTCGGTGCTGCTGCCCGGCACCGCCATCCCGCTGCACATCTTCGAGCCCCGCTACCGCGCCATGATCCAGGACTGCCTCCGCACCGATCGTCGGTTCGGCGTGACCCTCATCGCCCGCGGTTCCGAGGTCGGGGGAGGGGACCTCCGCACCTCCGTCGGCGTGCTCGCCGAGATCATCCGGGCTGCGGAGCTCGACGATGGACGATGGGGCCTGGTCGCCGTCGGTCTCTCGCGGATCCGCGTCCTGCGCTGGCTCCCCGACGACCCCTATCCCCGGGCTGAGATCGAGCAGTGGGACGAGGACGAGGAGCCGGAACCCGATCCCGAGGATCTCCAGGAGCTGCTCGCAGTGCTGCGCGAGACATCGTCGATGGCCGCTGCGCTCGAGGGTGCCGAGGCGGCCGAGCTGCCCGAGCTGCCCACCGACCCGGTGGCCCTGTCCCATCTCCTGGTGGCCTGCAGCCCGCTCGGCACGGTCGACCGGTTCGATCTGCTCTGCGCCTCCGGTGTCACCGAACGCCTGAGGACGCTGCGCGATCGCCTCGATGATCAGCGAGTGCTGCTCGGCGCCGAACTCGCCATGCGCGACCAGCACTGAGGTGCCCCGGGTCGGCGCCGGGCCCGCCTTGGTAGGGTCATGGGGTCGAAACGACTCGAGGACCCCGATGTTCCCATCCGCCACCACCATCAGAGACACCATCCGCGACCTGCGTGACCTGCTCGTCTCCTATGCCAAGCAGGAGACGATCGATCCGCTCCGCCAGCTCGGTCGGTACCTCGCCTTCGGTCTCGGTGGCATGGCCCTCATCACGCTCGGCGTGCTGCTGCTGGGCTTCGCACTCCTCCGCGGTCTGCAGACCATGACCGGCGGTCTCCTCGACGGGTTCTGGTCCTGGGTGCCCTATCTCGTGGTCCTGCTGGCACTCAGCGGAGTCATCGCCTTCGCCATGGCCCGGATCGGACGCGAACTCGACCATCCCGGGGAGGGAGACCTGTGACCGGACATGATGACGCTCCCCACAGCGCCGACGGCCGGATCAGTCGCGCCGACATCGAGGCACGGTTCCGCGAGATCCAGGGTGAGGTGGTCACCGTCGAGGACGAGGCCCGGACCTCGGTGGCCGCCATCGTCGTCGCCGTCGGCGTCGCTGCGGTCGTGATCGCGTTCGCTCTCGGTTCCCGGCGCGGCCGGAAGCGGCGCACGGTGGTCGAGGTGCGACGGTTCTGATGGATCCGTTCGCACTCGCCCGACGTCGCGGCATCGAACGGGGTCTGCTGGGTCGAAGTCGCGTCTGGCTGGTGATCGGGGTGGTGGCGTGGGCCATCCGGGGCTGGCGCTGGGCCGCGCGTCCCGCTCCGGTGAAGGTCTTCAGCGGCCGCCTCGAACAGGGCGAGTCGATCGTGATCACGCAGGTGCCGCCGGCGCCGAGTCGCCGGGCCCGCCGTCGCGCCGCCCGGGCCGCCCGCCGCGCCCACTGAATGTCCGCCCCCAGCGATCCACCTGCGAGCATGGAACGGTGAAGGTCATCCTCCGCAATCCACGACGCGAGCTCGACATCACCGGCCCCCGGACCGTGATCAACCTCCTCGCCGAGCTGGATCTCAATCGGGAGGCGCACCTCGTCATGCGCGACGGCGAGCTGATCCCGGGCGACGCCGCCCTCTCCGACGACGATGTCATCGAGGTCCGACCCGTCATCTCAGGAGGATGGGCATGAAGTGCGTGACCTGCCGCGGACCTGCAGTGATCGACATCCGACGTCAGAACGCCAACTACTGCGTGGACCACTTCTTCGAGCAGTGCCGACGCCAGGTGAACAGGGCCATCAGCGACTGGGACATGATCAGCCCCGGCGATCGGGTGCTGGTGGCCGTCTCGGGCGGCAAGGACTCCCTGGCCATCTGGGATCTCCTCGTCGAGCTGGGCCATCAGGCCGACGGGCTCTACATCGGTCTCGGGATCGGCGACTACTCCGATGTCTCCGGTCAGTACGCCCGGGAGTTCGCCGACTCGCGCGGTCTGCTGCTGCGCACCATCGACCTCCCCGGTTCCTACGGCTACGACATCCCGTCCGGATCCCGGGCGGCCCGGCGGGCACCGTGCTCGGCCTGCGGGCTCTCCAAGCGGCACCTGTTCGACACAGCCGCCCTCGAGGGTGGCTACGACGTCCTCGTCACCGGGCACAACCTCGACGATGAGGCCGCGGTGCTGTTCGGGAACACCCTCCACTGGCACACGGAGTACCTCGGGCGCCAGCTCCCGGTGCTTCCCGCCCGGGCCGGGTTCCCCAAGAAGGTCAAGCCTCTCGTGCGTCTCACCGAACGGGAGACCGCTGCGTACTGCGTGCTCCGGGGCATCGACTACCTCGTCGACGAGTGTCCGATGGCGGCCGGCAACCGTCACATCTCCTACAAGGAGGCCCTCAACGACATCGAGGTGCGTTCACCCGGGGCGAAGCACTCGTTCTACTTCGGCTTCCTCGACCGAGCCGCCGCCCTGTTCACCCCGGAGGCCGACGCCGATCGTGAGGATCTGACCGCCTGCACCAGCTGCGGAGCGCCCACCACCGCCGAGGTGTGTGCGTTCTGTCGGCTGGTGGACCGGGCCGGCGGACATCACCCCTCGGCGGTGCCCGTCCAACTGTCCCGAGGCCCTGCGGCCGGCGCATCCCGGCGACCATCCACGAACGAGGAGTCCTGAGATGAGCCGCGAGTTCGCCATCGGCGATCGAGTCCTGCTGATCGATGCCAAGAAGCGTCGCTACCTGATCACCCTCAAGGAGGGTGGTGAGTTCCACTCCCACGCCGGGTTCGTCCCCCACGACACCATCATCGGAACGCCGGAGGGGGCCACAGTCCGCTCGACCCGCAACCAGGGCTACCTCGCGGTGCGACCGACCCTGTCGGACTTCGTGCTCAAGATGCCCCGCGGGGCGCAGGTCATCTACCCGAAGGATCTCGGCCCCATCCTCATGCTCGCCGACATCTTCCCGGGCGCCCGCGTCCTCGAGTCAGGGGTGGGTTCGGGGGCGTTGTCGATGGCGATGCTGCGGGCGGGGGCCGAGATCGTGGGCTACGAACTGCGCGAGGACTTCGCCGCCCGCGCCACCGAGAACGTCGGATCGTTCCTCGGTGAGTCCGCTCTGGCCCGGTACCGGGTCGAGCTACGGGACTGCTACGAGGGCATCGACGAGACCGACCTCGACCGCGTGGTGCTGGACCTTCCCGAGCCCTGGCGTGTCGTGCCCCATGCCGTCGAGGCGCTCCATCCCGGAGGGATCCTGCTCGCCTACACCCCGAGCATCGTGCAGGTGATGCAGCTGAGGGAAGCACTCGAGTCCAGCCCGTTCGACATGCCCGAGACCGTGGAGGTGCTCAACCGCACCTGGCATGTCGAGGGCATGGCCGTGCGGCCGGACCATCGCATGGTCGCCCACACCGGCTTCCTGACCCATGCCCGTCTCCTCGGCGGCTGATCACAGGCCTCCAGCCGGGTCGACCTCGCCGGGACGCGCAACGGGCCCCTCGCTTCAGCAGCGAAGGGGCCCGTCGGGATGCTCGATGGTTCAGATCACTCGACTTCGATGAAGATGCATTCGCCAGGGCATTCCTCGGCGGATTCCACAACGGCGTCGAGCTGGCTGTCGGGGAAGTTGGCCAACCCGGCGGCGCCGCCCGGGTCGGAGAAGACCTTGTCCCCCTCCTTGACGTACGCGAGGCCGTCGTCGAGGAGCGTGAACACGTCAGGGGCGATCTCCTCGCAGAGTCCGTCGCCCGTGCAGAGATCCTGATCGATCCAGACCTTCATACGTTGAAAAACCTCTTCGTGAGGGGGATGGGTTCGGGTGCACCGGGACGCACCCGGACGCGGCGTGACTCTAGTGGACCCCGACGGGAGATCCACAGTCGGCGGGACCGGGACCGTGCGTCCGGGGAGCAGCATCCCGGGGGGCCCGGCACTAGGGTCCGGAACGGGTCGACCAGCCCGCGAACCGCCTGAGGAGCCCCACGCAACCATGGACGTCGAGACGCCGAACGACGATCGGACACCGGAGGAACTGCTCGCGCAGATCGTGGTGCTCGAGGAGGAGGTGGCGTCACTGCGCCGCCGCCTCCAGGACGTTCCCAAACGGGTGCGCCTGCTCGAGGAGCGCCTGCTCGAGTCCAAGGGCCAGTTGAGTCAGGCCGTCACCCAGAACGAGAAACTGACCTACACCCTGCGGGAGGCTCGCGACCACATCGCCGCCCTGCGAGAGGAGGTGGAGAAGCTCAGCCAACCGCCGTCGGCCTACGGCACCCTCGCCGGGCACAACGACGACGGCACCGTCGACGTGCATTCAGGTGGTCGCAAGATCCGTGTCTCGCTGCATCCGGACCTCGAACCCTCCACGCTGGTGCGCGGAGCCGAGGTGGTGCTCAACGAGGCGCTCAACGTCGTGCTCGCCCGCGCCCCTGAGCGCACCGGCGAGGTGGTCACGTTCAAGGAGCTCCTCGAGGACGGTCGACGGGCCATGGTGCTCGGGCGCGCCGATGAGGAGATGGTGGTGGAGCTGGGCGACGGACTGCTCGACACCCGGCTCCGATCCGGCGATGCCGTGCTGCTCGATCCCCGCTCCTCGCTGCTCATCGAGAAGCTGCCCCGACCGGAGGTCGAGGAACTGGTGCTCGAGGAGGTGCCCGACATCTCCTACACCGACGTCGGTGGACTCGATCCCCAGATCGAGCAGATCACCGACGCCGTCGAGCTCCCCTTCGTCCATCATGAGCTGTTCGCCGAGTACCAGCTGCCGGCCCCCAAGGGGATCCTCCTCTACGGCCCCCCGGGCTGCGGCAAGACCCTCATCGCCAAGGCGGTGGCGAACTCCCTCGCCAAGAAGGTTGCGGAGGTGTCGGGCAATCGCGATGCCCGGAGCTACTTCCTCAACATCAAGGGACCGGAACTGCTCAACAAGTACGTCGGCGAGACGGAACGTCAGATCCGTCTGGTGTTCGAACGGGCCCGGGAGAAGAGTGAGGAGGGCTGGCCGGTCATCGTCTTCTTCGACGAGATGGACTCCCTGTTCCGCACCCGGGGCAGCGGCATCAGCTCCGACATGGAATCCACCATCGTCCCGCAGCTGCTGGCCGAGATCGACGGCGTCGAGACGCTGCGCAACGTGATCGTCATCGGTGCCTCCAACCGGGAGGATCTGATCGATCCCGCCATCCTCCGTCCCGGTCGCCTCGACGTGAAGATCAAGATCGAGCGCCCCAACGAGGAGGCGGCGGCGCAGATCTTCAGTCGGTATCTCACCGCGGATCTCCCGATCGATCAGGAGGAGATCCGCGGCTTGGGCGGCGGGGACGTCGACAAGGCCGTGCGCATGATGATCGAGACCACCGTCGCCGAGATGTACCGAGAGGACGATGCCAACCAGTTCCTCGAGGTCACCTACCAGAACGGTGACAAGGAGGTCATGTACTTCAAGGACTTCGCCTCGGGCGCCATGATCGAGAACATCGTGCGGCGGGCGAAGATGCTCGCCATCAAGCGGCTCATCGCCACCGGGATCGGCGGGATCCGCGCCACCGATCTCATCGAGTCGATCCACCAGGAGTACAAGGAGCACGAGGATCTCCCCAACACGACGAACCCCGACGACTGGGCCCGGATCTCGGGGAAGAAGGGGGAGAGGATCATCTACATCCGCACCCTGGTGAAGGGCGTCGACTCCGATCCCAGCGGCGGGCGCGCCATCGAACGGATCGGCACCGGTCAGTACCTCTGACCCGTTCGTCGGCGGGCGGCGTCGCTATCGTGCCCTCGTGGCCATCGCCAAGATCTGTGGGATCGAGACCGAGTACGGCATCGTGTGGCGGGGGATCGAGGATCCCAATCCCATCACCGCCTCCTCGGTCCTGATCAACAGCTACGTGACCTCACTCGCCGAACGGGCCGGTCGCCCCGGCTCCGGCCTGCGGTTCGAGTGGGACTTCGAGAGCGAGCAGCCCGGCACCGACGCCCGCGGTTTCGCTCCGCTGGGCGCTCTTCCCCCCGAGGTGGAGTCCCATCTGGTCAACGCCGTGCTCACCAACGGCGCCCGGTACTACGTCGATCACGCCCATCCGGAGATGAGCACCCCCGAGTGCACCAACGCCCGCGATGTCGTGGTGTTCGACCGGGCGGCGGAGCTCGTGCTCCAGCGCTCGATGGAGACCGCCGCCCGGGTTCTGCCGCCCGGCCAGGAGATCGTGGTCTACAAGAACAACTCCGACGGCAAGGGCAACTCCTACGGCTGCCATGAGAACTACCTTGTCGACCGGAACCTCCCCTTCGGGGAGATCGTGCACGGGATCACCCCGCACTTCGTCACCCGCCAGATCTTCTGCGGGGCCGGCAAGGTCGGTTCCGAGAGTCACCTGCACACGGCTCGGTTCCAGATCTCCCAGCGGGCCGACTTCTTCGAGGAGGAGGTCGGGCTCGAGACGACACTGAAGCGTCCCATAATCAACACCCGGGACGAACCGCACGCCGATCCGATCAAGTACCGCCGTCTCCACGTGATCATCGGCGACGCCAACATGTCCGAGGTGGCGACCTTCCTCAAGGTGGGAACCACGGCGCTCGTCCTGGCCATGCTCGAGGACGGCGTGCTGCCGCGCCGCTTCCAGATCGACACCCCCGTGCCGGCCCTGCGACAGGTGAGCTGTGACCTCTCGCTGACCGAGCCGCTCCGCCTGCGCGACGGCACCACGGCGACGGCCCTCGAGATCCAGTGGGAGTTCCTCCGCACCGCGCAGCAGTACGCCTCGACCCACGGGCTGGCGGTCCTCGGCGCCGACACCGGCGAGAGGGTCCTCGAGGAGTGGGAGTCGGTCCTCACCGGCCTGGAACAGGATCCGTCGCAGGTCGCCGATCGGGTCGACTGGGTGGCCAAGCATCGACTGGTCGACGGCTACCGCCAGCGCCACGATCTCGACTGGGGGGATCCGCGGCTGGTCGCCCTCGATCTGCAGTACCACGATCTGCGGCCCGACCGGAGCCTCGCCCGCCGGGTCGGCCTGCGAACCCTGTGCTCCGAGTCCGAGATCCTCCGGGCCACCGAGAAGCCGCCCACCGACACCCGCGCCTACTTCCGGGGCACCTGCCTCGAGAAGTTCGGCTCCGAGATCATCGCCGCCAACTGGGACTCCATGGTGTTCGACATCGGCGAGGAATCCCTCCGCCGCGTCCCCATGATGGAGCCGCAGCGCGGTACGGTCGACCACGTCGGCCCGGTCATCGCGTCCTGCGACACCGCCGCCGAACTCCTCGATCGACTCGCGTCGTCATAGCCGGACTCCTCGGGAGGGACCATGCAGGAACAGGAACACGTCCGCCGGACCACCACCGACCGCCCCGAGCAGGAGGTCGAGCAGCCCACGCCCAGCACCGAGGCGGGGGAGCGGCTGAAGGCCGAACTGGATGACCTCCTCGACGAGATCGACGAGGTCCTCGAGACCAACGCCGAGGACTTCGTGCGCAGTTTCGTGCAGAAGGGCGGACAGTGAGCGCACCGGGCGCTCCGATCGCCTGACCCGGTAGCCTCGGCGCCGTGCAGATCCCCCTGTTCACCCCCAACGACGATCCCGGGCCCGACTTCGCCGCTCTCGTGCGGCGCCTCGGGCTCGATCCCCAGGTGCCGGACTCGCCGGTCACCGACCGCTTCCCGGTCACCCACGCCACGACGGTCGTGGCGGTGCGTCATGCCGACGGTGTCGTCATGGCCGGAGATCGCCGGGCCACCGCCGGCAACATCATCGCCCACCGGGCCATCGAGAAGGTCTTCCCCGCCGATCGTCACTCAGGAGTCGCCATCGCCGGAGCCGCCGGGCCCGCCATGGAGATGGTCCGGCTGTTCCAGCTGCAGCTCGAGCACTACGAGAAGGTCGAGGGCACGCCACTGTCGCTCGAGGGCAAGGCCAACCAGTTGGCCCAGATGGTGCGCTCCAACCTTCCCGCCGCCATGCAGGGGCTGATGGTCGTGCCGATCTTCGCCGGATACGACACCCGGCGGGGTCTGGGGCGGCTGTTCCAGTACGACGCCACCGGTGGTCGCTACGAGGAGTCGCACTTCACCACCAGCGGGTCGGGCGGATCACTCGCCGCCAGCGTGCTCAAGCAGGGCTACCGCGAGGCCCTCGGTCGCGACGAGGCGATCGATCTCACCATCAGCGCGCTGTTCCACGCCGCCGATGACGATTCCGCCACCGGCGGTCCCGATCTCATCCGCGGCATCTATCCGGTGGTGGCCACCATCACCGCCGAGGGGTTCGAGCGTGTGCCCGAGTCCGAGGTGGCCGAGCGGTTCGGAGCCCTCGTCTCGGTGCTCACCGGCCGGGAGCTCGGCGGTGTGCGGATTCCCGAGACCAGCTCCGAGACCAGCGCTGGACCCCGGGCCGGCGACGGAGGTCCGATCCGATGAGCATGCCGTTCTACGTCGCTCCCGAGCAGGTCATGAAGGACCGGGCCGACTACGCCCGCAAGGGCATCGCCCGCGGCCGGTCACTCGTCGCCCTCATCTACCGGGATGGAATCCTGCTGTGCGCCGAGAACCCCTCGGCCACCCTGCGGAAGATCAGCGAGATCTACGACCGCATCGCCTTCGCCGGGGTGGGCAAGTACAACGAGTTCGATCAGATGCGCATCGCCGGCGTGCGCGCCGCCGATCTCAAGGGCTACACCTTCAGCCGCGAGGACGTCGACGCCCGGAGCCTGGCCAACAACTACGCCCAGATCCTCGGGCAGGTGTTCACCCACGAGATGAAGCCCATGGAGGTGGAGATCCTCGTGGCCGAGGTGACCGGGACAGCATCCACCGATCAGCTGTTCCACATCCTCTACGACGGCACGGTCATGGACGAGGAACGCTTCTCGGTGCTCGGCGGTGAGGCCGAAGCCATCTCGACACGACTCGAGTCCGCCTACCGGGCCGATCTCCCGCTCATCGAGGCGCTCAGCATCGCCGTCGCCGCGTTGGCGGGCGACGAGCGTCGCATCGAGCCGGCCGACCTCGAGGTCGCCGTGCTCGAGCGCACCGCCGGGCGTCGGGCCTTCCGCCGCATCGATCGGGCTGCGCTCGCCGGACTCCTCCCCGACGCCTCCTGAGCCCGATGGTCCGGGTGAGCACCGACGCCTCGGACCACCGATAGATTCCCCGCATGGAGCGACGGATCTACGGACTCGAGAACGAGTACGGCGTCACCTGCACCCTCCGGGGGCAGCGTCGCCTGAGTCCGGATGAGGTCGCCCGCTATCTCTTCCGTCGAGTGGTCTCCTGGGGCCGCAGCTCCAACGTCTTCCTCGCCAACGGCTCCCGTCTGTACCTCGACGTCGGATCCCATCCGGAGTACGCCACCGCCGAATGCGACTCCATCCACGAGCTCGTGGTCCAGGACAAAGCAGGGGAGCGGATCCTCGAGCAGCTGCTCACCGGTGCCGAGGAACGTCTGGCCGAGGAGGGGATCAACGGCGAGATCTACCTGTTCAAGAACAACACCGACTCCGCCGGCAACTCCTACGGCTGCCATGAGAACTACCTCACCTCCCGCGTGGATGAGTTCTCCCACTACGCGGACGCACTGATCCCGTTCCTCGTCACCCGCCAGATCTACGCCGGAGCGGGCAAGGTCCTCCAGACCGCCCGAGGGGCACGGTTCTGCATCAGTCAGCGGGCCGAGCACATCTGGGAGGGGATCTCCTCGGCCACCACACGGAGCCGACCGATCATCAACACCCGCGATGAACCCCACGCGGATGCCGATCAGTACCGGCGCCTGCACGTCATCGTCGGCGATTCCAACATGAGCGAGTACGCCACGTTCCTCAAGGTCGGCGCCACCTCGGTGCTGCTGCGCATGCTCGAGGAGCCCAACGTGGTCCTGCGCGACATGTCACTCGAGAACCCGATCCGGGCCATCCGGGAGATCAGCCATGACATCACCTGCACCCGGAAGGTGCGGCTGGCCAACGGCCGGGAGGCCTCGGCGCTGGAGATCCAGTCGGAGTACCTCACCCGCGCCCTCCGCTACGCCGAGCGACGCGACCTCTCCCCGCTGGAGAAGCAGGCGCTCATGATGTGGGAGAAGGCGCTCACCCAGATCGAGATCGACCCGCTCGGCCAGGACCGGGAGGCCGACTGGGTCATCAAGCACCATCTGGTGGAGCGCTATCGCGAGCGTCATGGCCTCGAGCTGACCGACCCCCGGATCTCCCTGCTCGATCTGCAGTACCACGACATCAGTCGTCGGCGGGGCATCTTCTACCGCATGCAGGACCGGGGGATGGTCGAGCGGATCTGCGACGACCTCGAGATCGACGAGGCGATGGAGACACCTCCGCAGACCACCCGGGCCCGACTGCGCGGCGAGTTCATCCGGGTCGCCAAGGAGCGCAAGCGCGATTACACCGTGGACTGGGTTCACTTGAAGCTCAACGACCAGTCGCAGCGCACCGTGCTGTGCAAGGACCCCTTCCGTTCGCATGACGAACGGGTCGAGCACCTGATCGCCTCGCTCTGACCCCATGGCCGCCGCCGACAAGTTCGAACGGATGATGAACCTGCTGGCCGCCCTGCTCGACGCGCCGCGTCCCCTCTCGGCCGAGCAGATCCAGGATCGGGTGGCGGGATACTCCACCGACAAGGAGGCCTTCCGCCGCACCTTCGAGCGCGACAAGGACGAACTCCGCGACCTCGGGGTGCCCATCCAGCTGGCCCCGATCCCGGGCACCTTCCCCGAGCAGCAGGGGTACAAGGTCGACCGACAGCGCTACGAGCTCCCCGAGCTCGATCTGGAACCCGACGAGATCGCCGCGCTGCGACTCGCCCTGCAGACCGTGCGGGTCGGTGATCCCGACGCCCATGAGAACGAGAGCACGGCCGCGCTGTGGCGACTCGGTGGCGTCGACGACGGCAGCATCGTCGACGTCGACGACGGACTCGCCGCCATCCCCGCCGACCCCCGGCAGGCCGTCATCCTCGACGCCATGCGCGATCGCCGGGTCTGCCGATTCGCCTACCCCTCGGAGGAGGGGTCCGCACTGCGCACCGTCGAGCCATGGCGCGTCGGCTATCGCCGCGGTCACTGGTACCTGACCGGCTACGACGGCGATCGCGAGGCCCAGCGCCAGTTCCGGCTCGATCGGATCCTCGGGGAGATCGTGGTGGACGGTCCCGGAACCTTCACCGGCCCTCCGCCCGAGACACGGGGCGAGGACTACCGCCCCTGGGATGACGGGAGCGAGACGCCGGTGCTGGCCGTGATCGCCGTGGACGCCGCCCATGCGGCTTGGGCCAGGGAGACCCTCGGAGAACAGACCGTCGCCGGCACCGACGACCGTGGGCGGACCCGGTTCATGGTGCCGATCACCTCCTGGCCGGCCTTCCGCTCCTTCCTCGTGAGCTTCCTCGACCACGCCGAACTGCTCGAGCCCCCGGATCTGCGGGCCGATCTCGTGGCCTGGCTCACCGCCATCGCCGGGAGCGAGGAGCCATGAGTGGGTCGCTCTCGGGCCGTCAGCGCCTCGAACGGGCACTCGCCATCGTGCCGTGGATCGCCTCGCGCGGCGGCACCGCCTCCATCGACGAGGTCTGTCGTCGATTCGACATCGATGTCGAGCAGCTCCAGTCCTGCCTCGACACCGTCTCGATGGTCGGCGTGTACCCCTACACGCCCGACGCCCTGCTCGAGGTGTTCATGGAGCCCGACCACATCACCGTGAACCTCCCGGAGTACTTCACCCGTCCGCTGCGCCTCACCCCGACCCAGACCTTCGGTCTCATCGCCGCCGGACGGGCGCTGCTGGCCCTGCCCGATGCCGATCCGCAGGGTGCACTGGCCCGAGCCATCGCCAAGATCGAGAACTCCACCGGCGTCGGCTCCGCCGTGGAGATCGACATCGACCCGGTCCCCCCAGAGGTGCGCGAGGTCCTGGGCGCCGCCATCGAGGCCCACCAGCGGATCGAGATCGACCACTACAACTACAACCGCGACATCTGGAGCACCCGGATGGTGGATCCCTGGCGCATCCAGGCCGCCGATGGCCATTGGTACCTCGAGGGGCACTGCCATCAGGCTGCGGATCTGCGGAGGTTCCGCATCGACCGCATCGGGTCCGTGCGAGTGCTCGACGAAACCTTCGATCCTCCGGCCGAGCTGCCCGAGTTCACCGCCTTCGCCGCCGATCATTCGCTGCCCACGGTCACCCTCGATCTGGCGCCGGCCGCGGCGTGGGTCGCCACGCAGTATCCCGCCGAGGCGATCGAACGACTCGGCGACGGCACCGTTCGAGTCACGCTCGCCGTCTCCGCTCCGGCCTGGCTCGAACGCCTCCTGCTGCGTGTCGGTGACGATGCGTCGATCGTGGAGATCGACGACTCCCTCCGGGGGACGAGGGCCGCGGCGGCGCGGCGAGTGCTGCAGCACTACCTGCACTAGCCTCGCCGACATCGAAACCCCCGACACCGATCCCCGGCTCCCCGATGGGAGACCCGCCACCGACGGCGACACTGTGAACGACGGTGGCACTGTGAGCCCGGCAGAAGACGCCGGCCCGGCGGCCACCTCCGAGGGTCCCGGCCGGTCCGGCTCAGGCCGGGCGCGGCGTCGGAGTCGGCTCGAGGGCACCTTCGGGCCCACCGGGGCCACCATCATCGAGTGGGTCGGGGTGATCGCCATCGCCATCGGGCTGGCCCTCGTGGTGAAGGTGTTCCTGCTCCAGGCCTTCTACATCCCGTCGCCATCGATGTACCCGACGCTCAAGAACGGGGACCGGGTGCTGGTGAACAAGCTCAGTTACAAGCTCCACGATGTCAACCGCGGCGACATCGTGGTGTTCGAGCGACCGGCCTCGGAGGCCGACTCGATGATCCCTGATCTCATCAAGCGTGTCATCGGGCTCCCCGGAGATGCCGTGGCGTTCTCCGACGGTCATGTGTTCATCAACGGGAACCAGCTCGCCGAGCCCTATCTACCTGCCGGCGTCACCACCACCTCGGAGTTCGCGCCGAACCACTGCACCCTCGAGGCGCCGTGCGTCGTCCCCAGGGGCGATGTGTGGGTCATGGGCGACAACCGCAGCGATTCCAAGGACAGCCGCTACTTCGGACCGATACCCGAGAGCTCGATCGTGGGGCGGGCGTTCGTGGTGGTCTGGCCGCTCAGTCGCCTCTCCGGCCTCTAGAGGCGGCCCAGCGCGTCCATCATGCGGTCGACATGATCGCTGAAGACGCCGTCGATACCTGCATCCAACAGCCCGTCGAGGATGTGATCGTGCTGGGCGTCCCAGCCGAACGAGAGAAGCTCGAACCGATGGACGAGGGCGATCCGTCCCCCTGTCCATTCGCTGTGATGGAGGTTGATCACCTCGATGCCGGCGGCGGCCGAGCGGGCGACATGGCTCTCGAACCCGGTCCGCATCCGCCCCACCCGGGTCGACTCCACGAGGTGCACCGCAGGGGAGAGGTCTCGCCAGGTGCACACCAGATCCCGATCAGGATGGCAGAGCCACAGCCGTTCCTCGGTGCCGGCGTCCCGGGCGCAGGCCACCACCTCGGCGACGGCGGCGGGGTCCTTCACATCCAATGACAGGTCCACCGTGCCGTCGAGCTCGGCGAGCAGCTCGGCCAGCGCGGGGATGTGCTCGGGGAGTTCCCGTCGCGTCACCTCGCTGATCGGACGACGTCGCAGACGACCTCCGACCACACCGTCATGATCGAGCACCGCCACACCGTCGGCGGTGATCCAGACGTCGCTCTCGAGAGCCCGGGCCCCGAGGCGCAGCGCCAGACGGAAGGATTCCATGGTGTTGTCCGGGGCCAGAGCGCTGGCCCCACGATGGGCGAACCCGATCGGATCGCGGGCGGAGGGGAGACGGGTCACCGCACCATCCTGCCCCATGGGGCCGGAACCCGGTTCCGATGTCCGCCGCCTGCTGCGGCGCAGTGGACGGCGTTAGCATCGGGTCATGTTCAACGTCGGAGGAGGAGAGATCATCGTCATCCTGCTCCTCGCGCTCCTCGTCCTCGGTCCGGAGAAGCTCCCGGCGACGGCGAAGAAGGTCGGGCGGTTCCTCCATGAGGTGCGGCGCATGACCTCCGGGTTCGAGCAGGAGGTCCGCAAGGCCATGGACTTCGAGAACCTCGGCACCGACCTCGGCGACAGCACGACGGCCGCGGCGAGCTCCGATGACGCAGTGCACCGCGCCACCGACGGTCCCCGACTCAGCGCGCCGACCTCGCCCATCGCCACCTCAGCGGCATCGGCAGGGACATCGGCAGGGACGCCTCCCGGGACCCCACCCCCCGCACCCGGGCCGGCTCCCTTCGTCGCCGACCTGTCGGCCCCACGGCATCTCGACGATCAGGCCTGAGTGTGACCACGACCTCGAACGAGCCCGACACCCCGGTCGCCCTCGGTGGCCACATGACCATCTGGGAGCACATCGCGGAGCTTCGCACGCGTCTGCTCCGGGTGATCATCGCCGTCGTCGTCGGAGCCCTCGCCGGATGGTTCCTGTACCCGTACGTCCTCAACTTCCTCCAGCATCCGTTCTGCCAGGTGCAGACCGACTGCCAGTTCATCGCCACCGAGCCGCTCCAGGCCTTCGGTCTGCGCATCAAGATGAGCGCCTACATCGGTGTCGCCGTGGCGATGCCGATCATCCTGTGGCAGGTGTGGCGCTTCGTCACCCCCGGGCTCTACGCCCATGAGAAGAAGTACGCCATCCCGTTCATGACCAGCGCCCTCACGCTGTTCGCCATGGGAGCGGCGGTCGCCTATTTCTCGCTGAACCCGACGCTGGAGTTCCTCACCAGCATCGGTGGCAGCGACATCACCCCCTTCTACACAGCCGAGAGCTACGTCACCCTGATCGTCTGGATGATGCTGGCCTTCGGAGTCGGGTTCGAGTTCCCGGTCGTGCTGGTGGCCCTGCAGCTCATGAACGTGCTCACGCCGCGGCGCCTGCTGCAGTGGTGGAGGATGGCCATCGTCGTGATCGCCATCATCGCCGCCGTCATCACCCCGAGCGGTGATCCCATCTCGATGATCGCCCTCGGTGTCCCCATGCTGGTGCTGTACTTCGTCTCCATCGGCGTGGGCGCGGTGCTGCTCGCCGTCCGGCGCCGTCGGGCCCGCCGCCACGCCGCCGCCTGATCGGCCGGGCACGGCATCGGTCGTGTCCACCCGTAGCATCGGTCCGTGAGCATCGAGGAGCACCCGTTCGCGCTGGATCCCTTCCAGCTCGACGCCATCACCGCCATCGACGCCGGTCGGTCGGTGCTGGTGAGCGCCCCGACGGGCTCCGGCAAGACCGTCATCGCCGAGCACGCCATCGGCGTCGCCCTCGCCGAGCGAGGACGGGCGTTCTACACCACACCCATCAAGGCGCTCTCCAACCAGAAGTTCCACGACCTCGTCGCCGAGCACGGGGCGGAGAAGGTCGGTCTGCTCACCGGTGACACCGCCGTCAACGGCGAGGCCCCCATCGTGGTCATGACCACCGAGGTCCTGCGCAACATGATCCACAGCCGTGCCGGTTCGCTGGCCACGCTTCGCTGGGTGATCCTCGACGAGGTGCACTATCTGCAGGACACCTATCGGGGTTCGGTCTGGGAGGAGGTCATGATCCACCTTCCCGCCCCGGTGCGCCTGGTCTGCCTGTCGGCCACGGTGTCCAACGCGCCCGAGCTCGCCGACTGGATCTCGACGGTCCGCGGTCCCACCGATGTCGTGGTCGAGACGCAGCGGCCGGTCACCCTCGACAACTGGTACCTGGTGGAGGATCGCCTCGAGGACACTGCGGTGATGGTCCCGACACTCGTCGACGGGCGGCCCAACCCGGACGGGTTCGAGTTCGACACCGGACCCCGCGAGGTGCACCGCTCGGCTCGGGGTGGTCGACCCCAGCGGCGATGGTCGACCCCGGGCCGCGCCGAGGTGGTCGAACTCCTCGACCAGCGTCAGATGCTGCCCACCCTGTACTTCCTGTTCAGCCGGGCCGGCTGCGACGAGGCGGTCCGCTCCTGTCTGCGCGCCGGTCTGTCGTTCACCACCGACGAGGAACGGGACCGGATCCGCGCCATCGCCGAGCAGCATGTCGAGAACCTCACCGACGACGACCTCCGGATCCTCGACTTCGGGCGCTGGAGCGATGCCCTCCAGCACGGGATCGCCGCCCATCATGCCGGAATGATCCCGCCGTTCAAGGAGGCGGTCGAACGCTGCTTCATCGAGGGTCTCGTCAAGGTCGTGTTCGCCACCGAGACCCTCGCGCTGGGCATCAACATGCCGGCCCGGTCGGTCGTGATCGAGAAGCTCACCAAGTTCACCGGCGATGGCCATGATCTGCTGACAGCGGCCCAGTTCACCCAGCTCACCGGACGAGCCGGCCGGCGGGGGATCGATGCGCAGGGCCACGCCGTGGTGCTCTGGTCGCCCTTCGTCGGGTTCGAGGAGGTCTCCCGGCTCGTCGCCAGCCGGTCGTTCCGTCTCACCAGTTCCTTCCGTCCCACCTACAACATCGCCGCCAACCTGGTCCGGCGCTTCGATCCCGCTGAGGCCCACCGCCTCCTGACGCTGAGCTTCGCCCAGTACCAGGCCGACGCCGACATCGTGCGACTGCAGTCACGGATCGAGGAGCGACGCGCCGCCCTCGACGCACTCGAGGCCGAGGCCCGCTGTTCGCGCGGCGACGTGGGGGAGTACCGGCGACTCCTCGATGAGGGTCGTCGCCCTCCCGGACGCGGCGGAGCGGTCGAGACCGCCATCGGCCGTCTCCGACCGGGCGACATCATCTCCGTCGACGGCGGTCGGCCGGTCGCGGTCCTCTCGGTCTCCCAGCGGCGAGGCGGCAGCACCCGCCTGAAGGTGATCGACGAGGGCCTCCAGCTGCGACCCCTGGGTGCCGCCGACATGGATGAACCCCCGGACCTGGTCGCCCGCGTCACCCTGCCGGTCCCCTTCGCTCCGACGAAGCGCTCGTTCCAGACGCAGGTTGCCGCGGCGCTGCGCGAGGCCGGTGCCGGCAGGGCCGGTCGGCGCTCGCCGAAGGTCGATGTGGCCGATCCCGGGCATCACCCGGTGCACGACTGCCCGCGCCGTGACGCCCACCTGCGGGCCCTGCGTCGGGCCGAACGGGCCCGGGGCGAACTGCGGACCACCGAGGAGCGCATCCGGACCCGGGCCGATTCGCTCGCCGAACAGTTCGATCGGGTGCTGCAGGTCCTCGAGGACCGGGGTCATCTCACCGGCTGGGCACTCAGCGGCTCAGGGGAGACCCTCGTGAGCATCTTCCACGAGTCCGATCTGCTGATCACCGAGGTGCTCCACGCCGGTGTGCTCGACGGACTCGATGCCCCCACCCTCGCCGGACTCGTGTCGGGCTTCGTCCATGAACGTCGGGCCTCGGCTCCCGAGCTCGAGGAGTGGTTCCCCTCATCGGCGGTGGCGTCCCGGGCCCGGACCATCATGGGCATCGCCGAGGATCTGGCCCGTGACGAACGACGGCTCGGGCTGCCGGCGACCCGACTCCCGGACATGACCTTCCTCCCCCTGGCCCATGGCTGGGCGGCGGGGGAGGACCTCGGCCATGTGCTCGCCGAGGAGGAGGTCTCGGGCGGCGATTTCGTGCGCACCGTGAAACAGTTGATCGATCTGCTCCGGCAGATCGGCGACGCCGCCCCCGACCCGCAGACCGCACAGACCGCACGGGCGGCCGCCGATGCGCTGCTGCGCGGCGTGGTGGCCGCCTCGGTCCCCGTCGCCGCATCGACACCGGAGGAGACCGCAGAGGATGCCGAGCGGGACCGGAGCTCGGGGTCCGAGCGGTGATCGAACCCGGCGGCTCCTACGGCGAGATGGCCCCGGCACCCTCCGACGCCGTCCCCGTCACCTCCGATGCCGAGGCTCGTCGCGTGCTCAGCGCCGCGCTGGCCGCCGGTCACGACCTCCCGGCCCTGGTGCTGCGGGGTGGGGATCTGCACCGAACCCTGGGCGCCGCCCGCACCGCCGTGCCGACACTGCGGGTGCCGGTCGATCTCGGCATCCTCGAGACCGAGGATCGTCAGGAGCTCTTCCTGGCCCATGCGGTGCTGCGCCGTCGTCTGTGGGCCGGGCCGTTCCTCATCGCCATGAACGCCCAGTGGTGCGGACCGCTGGACCTCGGGCCGAGGTCCCATCCCGGTGACGGTCGGCTGGATCTCACCGAGGGACGCCTCGGACCGCGTCAGCGTCTGCTGGCCCGGGTCCGGGCACGCTCGGGGACCCACCTTCCCCATCCGGCCCTCACCACCCGTCGGGTTCAGGAGCACCACTTCGATCTGGGTCGACCCGTCACCGCCCACCTCGACGGCGAGTCGGTGCTCACCTGCACCAGCGGGGTGGTCCGTGTCATCCCCGATGCCATCGTCGTCCATCTGTGAGTCGGTGGAGGGCACCCGCCACTAGCGTGAGGCCCATGGACGTCGACGCCCTGAAGGCCGCCCTGTGCGCCCATATCGACACCCACGCCGAGGACCTCGTCGCGGTGTCCCACGCCATCCACGCCGCCCCCGAGGAGAAGTTCGCCGAGCACCGCGCCCACGATCTGCTCTGCGGGCGCATCGAGGCCGCCGGTCTCGGCGTGGAGCGTCACGCCTTCGAACTGGCCACCGCCTTCCGCTCGAGCGCCGGCACCTCCGGCCCCGACATCGCGGTGATGCTCGAGTACGACGCCCTGCCGGGTCTCGGGCACGCCTGTGGACACAACATCATCGCCGCCGCCGGACTCGGGGCCGGGCTCGCCGCGGCGGCGCTCGCCCCCGATGTCGGTGGCCGGGTCACCATCCTCGGCTGCCCGGCCGAGGAGGGGGGAGGCGGCAAGGTGCTGATGATCGATCGCGGTGCGCTCGAGGGCATCGACGCCGCGATGATGGTGCATCCGGCCGATGCCGATCTGCTCACCATGAACGCCATCGCCTTCCACGGACTCGACGCCGTCTACACCGGCCGGGCCGCCCATGCCGCCGCCCACCCCTGGCAGGGGCGCAACGCCCTCGACGCCGCCGTGCTCGGCTACATGAACGTGGCCGCCCTGCGTCAGCACATCGCTCCGGATCAACGCATCCACGGCGTCTTCACCGATGGCGGGGACAAGCCCAACATCGTCCCCTCCCGCGCCGCCATGAACTGGTACGTGCGGGCCGGGGACCTGGAGGCCCTCGAGGACCTGAAGCTGCGAGTGGTGGCGGCCCTCGAGGCCGGAGCCCTGGCCGCCGGCTGCGAGGTCGAGATCACCTGGCGCGATCCCGCGTACGCCGATCTCGTCGACAACGCGTCGCTGGCCGGTCTCTACCGGGACAACGCCGCCCGCCTCGGTCGGACCGTGCTCGAACCCGATGCGCACCGGGCCGTGGTCGGTTCCACCGACATGGGCAACGTCAGCCATGTGGTGCCCAGCATCCATCCCATGATCGCCGTGGCCCCCGCCGGGGTCGGCATCCACACCGCCGAGTTCGCCGTCCATGCCGCCGCCGCCGACGGTGACAGGGCCGTGATCGACGGCGCCAAGGCCATGGCCATGACCATCGCCGACCTCTGGGCCGATCCCATCGCCCTCGAGCGGGTCCGGGACTCCTTCACCACAGCCCGGGCCGGGCGGGGCGGCTGACGGTCCGGAACTATCCGCGGGGAACCTCGGTCGAACCCGTACGCTCGCCCCTCGTGAGCGTGTACGTCGCCGAGGAGTTCAACGCCGAAGAGGCCGACATCCTGCGCCGTTACTTCACCAATCTCTACGGTCCGGTCTTCGCCCTCGTGAACCTGCCCGAGGTCGTCAAGGGCGCCCTGTTCGCCCGGTACTCGCGTTCCTCCAAGAGCCTCCGGCGGCTCTTCCTCGACGAGTTCGTCGGGGAGCTGGACATCTCCGGCGATGCCGGGATCGATGCCACCATGGGTCTGCGCCGCGCCGAGGAGCTCTACGACAAGGTCTTCTTCGAGTACGGCGACGACTCCGTGGCCCAGCTCGGCGGTGTGCACCTGGCCTGCGAGCAGGCCTCGAACCTGCTCACCAAGGTGCTCGAGTGGGGCCGGCTCATGGCCTATCTGGAGCAGTCCACCCGCTACATCGCCTACGACGCTCGCATCGGGGGTCGCTACCGCTTCCATCGGCCTCCGGAGGTCCTCCAGTCCTCGCTCGGCACCCGGTACGTGGGCGAGATGGACCGCATGTTCGACACCTATGCCGAACTGCTGCCCATCGTGGTCGACCATCTGCGCAGCACCATCCCCAAGGATCCCGGCGACAGCGACTTCGTCTATCGGCAGGCGATCCGGGCGAAGGCCTTCGACTCCATCCGCGGGCTGCTGCCGGCCGCGTCGCTCTCCAACGTGGGCATCTACGGCACCGGCCAGGGCTACGAGCAGCTGCTGCTGCGGATGCGCGCCCACCCGTTGCCCGAGGCGCGCTCCTATGCCGATCTCATGCTGTCCGAGCTGCGCAAGGTGATCCCGTCGTTCCTCAAGCGCGTCGACCTCGACCAGCGCGGCGTGGCCTGGAGTCGCTATCTCGAGAGCACTCGCGGGGCCATGGAGGACATCGCCGGTCGGCTCTTCCCGGCCGGCACCCCCATCGATCCCGCGCCGGTGGTCGCCCTCGTCGACTTCGATCCCGATGCCGAGATCAAGCTCGTGGCCAGTGCGCTCTATCCCCATGTGGCGGTGCCGGAGGCGCAGATCGAGGATCACGTGCGGCGCATGTCCACCGAGGACCGCCTCGCCGTCCTGCAGGCCTATGAGGGAGACCGCACCAACCGTCGCCACAAGCCCGGTCGTGCCCTCGAACGTCCGACCTACCGCTTCGATGTCCTCGCCGACTACGGGGCCTTCCGCGATCTCCAGCGGCATCGGATGCTCACCATCGACTGGCAGCGCCTCTCGCCCCTCCACGGCTACACCAAGCCTGAGGCCGTGGACGCCGCCGGGGTGGGGCCCCGTTTCGACGAGGCCATGGCGCGCTCGGCGGCGCTCCACGACGCCATGCTCGCCCAGTTCCCCGATCAGGCCGCCTACGCGGTGGCGCTGGCCTACCGGGTCCGGTTCTCGATGGACATGAACGCCCGCGAGGCCATGCACCTGATCGAGCTGCGCACCACACCGCAGGGGCATCCCGCCTATCGGATCGTCGGTCAGGAGATGCACCGACTGATCGCCGAGCAGGCTGGGCACCGAGCCATCGCGGCGATGATGCGGTACGTCGATCACAGCTCGGAGCCGGAACTCGAGCGCCTCCAGGCGGAGCGACGCGCCGAGGGCAGGAGACTCGGCAGCTGAAGGTGGCGCTCGTCACCTCCATGTCCCCATGTGGAGTGCGCGGTGGGTTTCGTGCCTATGATCCGCCCCGTCATCAACGGCCCGTCATCATCTGGTCAGGCCCGGTGATCCATCTCTCGCACCATCACCAAGGAACCCATGGCTGACGCACCGATCGACGAGGAAGAGTTCGACGCCGAGGATCTCGAGGGGGAGATCGACCTCGAGGACGAGGATCTGCTCGACGAGGACCTCGACGACGAGACCCTCGAGGCCGACATCGACATCGATGATGCCACGCTCGAGGAGGATGAGGACGGGGAGGAGGACGCGACGCTCCCGGCCCGTCCCGGGCGCGAGGAGGACGAGGACGAGGACGAGGTCGATCCCGACGACGTCGAGGCCGACCTCGACGCCATCCTGAAGGATCGCATCGCGGCGGCCGACGACGAGGACGAGGAGGACGAGGAGGTCGCTCCCGAGCCGCGCTCGGCAGCCGATCTCGCCGAGGGCGTCACGCCGAAGAAGGCCAACGAGTTCACCTGCACCGGTTGCTTCCTGCTCGTCAACCGCGGGCAGTTCGGTCCCGAGGGATCCATGCAGTGTCCGGTGGGCGAGGCCGACTGTCCCGCCATCGCCTATCTGCTCGAACCACCGCCTGCGCCCAAGAAGTCCGCAGCGCCAGCCAAGAAGGTCCCGGCGACGAAGGCCGCAGCTCCGGCGAAGGCGCCCGCCAAGAAGGCAGCAGCGCCCGCCAAGAAGGCAGCAGCACCAGCCAAGAAGGTCCCGGCGAAGAGGACCGCGGCACCGGCGAAGGCGCCCGCCAAGAAGGCGGCGGCGCCGGCGAAGAAGGCCACCACCAAGAAGAAGGCCTGAGCATGGCGACCGATGACACCGAACGCGATCCGGTCGAAGCGCTGCTCGACCTGCTCCTCTACGCGCCGCTCGGGCTCATCACCCAGCTCGATGAACTGCTCCCGGGCCTGATCGAGCGGGGCCGTGCCCAGGCGGCAATGGCCCGAACGGTCGGGGAGTTCGCGGTGCGGGCCGGTTCAAGCCGGGCCCAGCAGCGTCTCGGCGATCCCCAGCAGGTCGTGGGCGACGCCTACCGCCTGCTCACCGATCTGGCCGCCCGACTCACCGGAGGGTCGCCGTCGGCGCCAGCGAGCACTCCCACGAGCGGATCCCCAGCACCGTCAGCACTTCCGATCGAGGACTACGACGGGCTCCGGGCCACCGACATCCTGCCGCTGCTCAGCGCCCTCGACGCCGAGCAGCGAGCTCGTGTCGCCGATCATGAGCGCGCCGGGCGCGCCCGGCGCACGATCCTCAACCGCATCGCCCAGCTCGACGCCCAGAACCCATGACCGATCCGTGCGGGGCCCGCGACGCAGCCATCGATGATCTCGATGCGGTCGCAGAGCTCGCGAGATCGTTCATCGCCGATCTCCGGCCGCAGCGCGGCGGCGAGATGTGGGCGGTGAGCACAGCGCGCACCGAACCGGTCACCGACCGTCTGCGCGAGGAGATCCTCTCACCGCGCACGCTGGTGGTGGTGGGGGAGTATCTCAGCGCGATCGTCGGATACGCCGTGGCGGTGCTCGACACCACCACCGATGGTCGCATCCACGCCCGCATCACCGACCTGTTCACACTCGAGAAGGCCCGTCACGTCGGGGTCGGTGAGGCGATGATGACCCGCTGCCTCGACTGGGCCCGGACGCAGCATGCCTCATCGGTGGACGCCATGGTCCTGCCCGGCACCCGTGACGCCAAGAACTTCTTCGAGGGGTTCGGGTTCACCGCCAGAGCGCTGACGGTGAACCGACCGCTCTGATCGCCTCAGCGACCCTTCCATTCAGGGGCCCGCTTCTCGATGAAGGCGGTGAGACCCTCCTTGGTGTCCTCCGAGGCCAGCACCCGACCGAACGCCTCCCCGGTGGCCTTCTGCAGCGTCGCCTCGTCGTCCCAGTCGGCGGCGATCACCAGCGCCCGACTCTCCCAGACGGCGAGCGGGGCGTTGGCGGCGATCTTCTGAGCCAGTTCCAGGGCGCGGCCGAGCGCCTCGCCGGGTTCGACCACCTGATTGACCAGACCCAGCTCGTAGGCCCGCTCCGCGGTCAGGGGTTCGCCGGTGAGGGCCACCTCGAGGGCCACGTTCTTGCCGATGAGCTTGGGCAGCCGGTACAGCCCTCCGGCGGCGGCGACCAGGTTGCGCTTCACCTCGGCGAGACCGAAGGCCGCCTGCTGCGATGCGATGATCATGTCGCAGGCCAGGGCGATCTCACAGCCGCCGGCAGTGGCGAGCCCGTCGATGGCCGCGATCACCGGCTTGCGCCGCTGATAGGTGGTGAACCCACCGAACCCACCCTTGGCGGTGGCGAGCTCCCCGGCCCTGCCGGAGTTGATGGCCTTGAGATCGGCCCCGGCGCAGAAGACCGGACCGTTGGCGGCGAGCACGCCGACCCACACCTCGGGATCGGCCTCCATGCGATCGAGCGCCGCCTCCATGGCCTGGGCGACCTCGCCGTTGATGGCGTTGCGGGCCTCGGGCCGATTGAGGGTGAGAACCGCGACATGTCCGTGGATTTCGTAATCAACCATGGGGTCGACCTTACTCATCGACAGCACCGGTCGACGAGGTCGGGCCCGGTCCGAGGTCTTGGTAGGTTCCGCCGGTGACCCTCACCGCGATCTTCGATCTCGACGGCACCCTGCTCGACTCCGATGCCGCACTGGTCGGCGCCTTCCTCACCCTCGGCGTGGATCGGGACGCCATCACCTTCGGTCACGTGATCGCCGAGGAGTGTGCCCGACTCGGGCTCTCCCTCGACGACTATGTGGCGGCCTACGACACCGGCGCGGCGATGCCGTTCCCGGGCGTGGAGGGGCTCCTCGAGCATCTCGACCGGTGGGCCATCTGCTCGAACAAGCACCCGCAGTCAGGGCGGGACGAGTTGACGCGCCTCGGCTGGAGGCCGCAGGTGGCGATGTTCGCCGACGCGTTCAGCGGGCCGAAACGTCTCGAGCCCGTGCTGGCGGCCATGGACCTCCACCCGGGCGAGGTGGTGTTCGTCGGCGACACCGCGCATGACCGATGGTGCGCCACTGCACTCGGCATCCCGTTCGCCCTCGCCGGATGGAACCCTCGGGCAGGATCGGCACCGGGCGACATCGTGCTGGCGACGCCGACCGATCTGCTGGACCTACTCGGAGGCTGAGTCCTCGGAGGCTGAGTCCTCGGAGGCTGAGTCCTCGGGGACTGTCTCCTCGGGGACTGTGTCCTCGGGGGCTGGATCCTGAGCAGCAGGTTCCTCGGCGGCCGGGGCCTCGGCCTCGGTGTCGGCCTCGGCGTCGACACCATCAGCGTCGACCGCCTCGGGAGCCACGTCGGCGGTCGGTTCCGGTGCCTCCTCGGCGGCCGGCGCCTGTGCCTCCTCGGCGATGGGTGCGGACGGAGGCGCGGCGGCGGTCGGCTCCGTGGTGACGTGCTCGGTGGTCGGCGCAGCATCGCCCGGCTCGGCCGCCGCCTCAGGGGCGGCCGGCTTGGGCGGGAGCGGCTTCGCCCCCTTGGCCCGGCGGGCCGGACCGGTGGCCTCGATGCCGAACAGCGCCGCGATGGCAGGGAGTCGACCGGCGACCTTGGTGACCGCGGCGCGCAGCGCATCCGAGGGCTCGGCGGGGATGCCGAGCGGCGTCACCTGGGCACGCACCGGGGAGTAGGCGAGGGCATCGAGCACCGTGGCGTAGCGATCGGACGCGGTCTCGGAGGTGAGCGCCGCCGTCGCAGCGGTGGTGAGACGCTCGGCGAGCTCGGTCGGGAACGGGGCGCCGGCCTTGGGCGGGCGGGAACTCACCCGCAGGGCCCGCACGGTGCGACCGGCGGTCAGGGTCTCATCGATCTCGGCGAGCCATGCGGTGTGCTCCGCCTCGACGCGGGTCGACAGCGCCGCCCGCAGCTGCGTCGCGAGCTCCCGGGTCTCCTCATCGCGAGCGGCATCGTCGGCGGCGACCACGACGGAGCGAAGATCACGCAGGTCGATCTCCGTGGCGCCGGCGAGGGCCGCCTCGGCCCGATCGCGCCATTCGGCCACCCGCAGGTTGGGTTGGATCTGCTCGGCGAGGGCGAGGAGGGGAGCGGGGCTGATCTCCGGACGCCCCTCGGCGCGATTGGCCTCGTTCTGCTTGTCCACCGCGGCTCGCACCGCCGGGATGCCGCCACGCAGCAGCTGCTCGGCGATCGGCCGGTGCTCCTCGGGGAGGGCAGCCAGCACGGCGTCACGGTGCACCCGAGCAGCGCGGAGGCGCTTCGGCTTGGGCTTCGGCTCGGGAGCGGGACGAGCCGGACGGGGTGACCGTGCCGGACGAGCCGGCCGCGCCGGCCGATCTCCCGACGCGTCGGCAGCACCCTCGGGACGAGGACGACGATCCCGACGCTCGCCGTCGCGGGGTCCACCGGCACCGCCCTCGGGTCGATCACGACGGGGACGGCGTTCACCGCGATCGCCGCGGCTCTCGCGCTTGGCCCTCGGGGCCAGTGTGGTGGTGATGAGCTGCTCGTCGTCGCGACGTGGGGTGCCGATGATCTCGATGCGCTCCGGCTCGCGACGCGCACCCTTCGGGGGCATCACCGACTGGATCACGATGCCGTCGAGCAGGAACTCCGCCTCGGCGCGCACGACATCACCGATCTTGGCGCCGGCGAAGAGCAGTCCGCCGTCGAGTTCACCCTTGGGCAGCTTGGCCCCGGCCGCTCGCCAGGTCCAGACGCCATCGGGACGGGTGCTGGTGAGTTCGATCTCGATGCGGCTCGACATAAGGCGCCAACGGTAACCCGAACCGCGACCACCGGGCGAACGCCCCCCACCGAACCGCAGCCGCTGGTAGCGTCACCGCCCGAGGCCAGATGTCCGGGGGGACATCGATGGGCACAGGTGGGGAGCAGCCATGACATCGCCGGGGACATCATCAGGCGCAGGCGCGCCGCACTCCCGTCGGAGATTCCTGGGCGGGATGGCCGGTCTCGGACTGGCGGCCGGACTCGGGGGATCGGGCCTCTCGCTGCTCACCGGCTGCTCGGACGGCAAAGTCAGCGGCAGCGCCACGGGTGCCACGTTCCCGCCCCCGGACCCGAGCAGCCCCTGGTGGATGCAGGGTGTGTTCGCGCCGGTGAAGCAGGAGGTCGTAGCCCACGACCTGCCCATACGCGGCGCACTGCCACCCGAGCTGTCGGGATGGTTCATGCGGAACGGCTCCAACCCCACCAACGGGGACTCCGAGCACTGGTTCCTCGGCGACGGGATGGTCCACGCCGTCCGACTCGAGAACGGACGTGCCACCACCTATCAGAACCGCTGGGTCGACACCCCCATCCACCGAGCCGGTGGTGGGTTGATGTCCGCAGGTCCTCCTGGTGGACCGGTGGGTCAGAGCAATGTGAGCGTGGTCGCCCACGGAGGTCGGTTCTACAGCCTCGGAGAGATCGGCTGGCCCTATCTGATCGACCCCGAGACCCTCAGCACCCGGCCGACCGATTTCGACGGCGCACTCACCACCTATTTCACCGCCCACCCTCGTCCCGACCCGATCACCGGCGAACTCCATGCGTTCGGCTACGGGCTGGTGGCGCCGTACCTCACCTACCACGTGGTCTCGCCGACCGGAGCACTGACCTACAGCTCCGAGATCGACCTCGGTCGCCCGATCATGATGCACGACTTCGCCATCACCGATCGCGACGCCATCTTCTGGGACCTCCCGGTGGTGTTCGACATGTCGGCGGTGTCACAGGGCGCCCTGAAGGCGTTCAAGTGGCGCCCGGAGACCGGCGCGCGCATCGGCGTGATGCCGCTGGGTGGTCCCACCTCCGCCATCCGCTGGGTCGAGGTCGATCCCTGCTTCGTCTACCACTGCTCCAACGCGCATCGCGAGGGTGACGAGGTCGTGGTCGACGTGTGCCGACTCCCCTCGGCGATGACCGACACCTACGACGACCGTCCGAGCCGCATCGAACGCTGGCGGATCAACACCGCGGGTCCCGAACTGACCCTCTCGGCCGAGACGCTGAGTGACATGCGCATGGACCTGCCGAGCATCGATCGTCGGTGGTCGGGGCGTCAGAACCGCTTCGGCTGGTTCGCCAACGCCGTCGACGACGGACCCGGGGGAGCGGTGCAGCTGCCGGGCATCACCCGACTCGACACCACCACCGGCGAGACCGACTCCTGGCTGCCGGGGGCCTGGTTGGCCGCCGGGGAGGGCGTCTTCGCCCCGGCCGGCACCGGGGAGGGTGAGGGATACATCGTCGCCTTCGTCACCGATCGCCGCACCATGGCGAGTTCGCTGGCCATCCTCGACGCCATGGACATGCGCGCCGGTCCGGTGGCCTGGATCGATCTGCCGCAGCGGGTGCCGGTCGGATTCCACGGCGCCTGGATGGCCGACGCATGAACTCGGGCGGCCGAGCCGCCGATTTCGGGCAGCGCCCCCCTCGACCTCCCGCCGGGGCCACCGAGATCCTGCTCGTACGTCACGGTCAGTCGGCCCCGTTCGTCGACGGGCAGCTGTTCGACCTCGTCGACGGACAGGGTGATCCTCCGCTGTCGGAGCATGGTCACCAGCAGGCCCTGCTGGTCGCCGAGCGTCTGCGACCGGTTCCGATCGATGCCATCTACGTCACGCCGCTGCGGCGCACCCACCAGACCATCGAACCTCTCGCCACCCTGCTCGGCATCGAGCCGCAGGTGGAACCCGATCTGCGCGAGGTGCACCTCGGGGAGTGGGAGGGAGGCCTCTACCGGCGCATGGCGGTCGAGCGGCATCCGGCCTTCGTGGAGATGGACGCCCGCCAGGACTGGGGGGCGATACCGGGGGCCGAGTCCTCGGCGTCGTTGCGAACACGCGTTCGTGCCGCCATCGAGCGCATCCACAGCCGCCATCCCGATGGGCGGGTGGTGGTGGTGAGCCATGGGGGAGCGATCGGGGCGGTCCTGGCCGAGGCCAGTGGCGCTCGCTCCCTGGCGTTCGCCTCGGCCGACAACGCGTCGATCAGCCATCTGGTCATCACCGGCGATCGATGGATGGTCCGCCGCTTCAACGACACCGGCCATCTCGACGGGGAGTGGTCGGGACGGGCCGAGGCACCGACCTGAGCGGCCCGTCAGTGCACCCGTCAGTGCACCCGGCGGCCCATCCAGCGGCTCACCCGTCCGATCGAGAGGCCACGCCGATAATCCTCGTTATGTAAAGTCATGCATCGGAACCTGCAGGCCCGGATCCGGCAGGCCCGGATCCGGCAGGCTCGGATCCCGCAGGCTCTGCGCGGTCGCTCGGGTCCGAGGACGCCCCGGCCGTGGAACGCTCGCCGGTGCGAGGCTCGATCCACATCGACGCCACGGGTTCGGCGTTCTCCCGCAGCCAGGCCAGCGCCTCAGCCACATCCTCCGGTTCGCTCGACCTCGCCAGATCACGGCTGATGTCCTCGAGCGCCGCCTGCAGGCAGTAGAGCCGACTCTGCAGCTCCTCGAGAGCCTCCCGGGCCACCACCAGCTCGTCGTCGCCCAGACCGTGGGCCGCCGCCAGCCGGCGAGCCAGATAAGCCTGCTGGCGACAGCCGTCCCGACAGAACTGACGGGGCCGACCCCGTCCCGGCGTCCGTTCCACGGCCCGACCGCACCAGCGGCACCGGATGGGCGCTGCACCGCGACCCTCCCCTGTTTTCGTCACATGACGATAATAAGGACTGAGCAGGGCTCCGCGGCGGATGGCTCCGGGGTCAGCCGGTGTACACCGGACCCACGGGTCCGTCGACGGGCGGTGCCACCACGGACATCACCCGTGGACCGATGAGCGGGGTCCGACTCGGCGCCAGTCCCCACATCGCCTGATAGGTGGCGTAGAGATCGGCGCCACCACTGCTGTAGGGCGAGGCCACCGCTCCGGCGTCGGCGCCGCTGACGATCACCCAGGAGCGCAGCGATGACACGGGGTCCGCTCCCCCGGCGGCGAACGGTCCGTCGGTCCCGGGGTCCACGCCCGAAGCGGCGATCGCCGTGATCACCAGCGCCGTGGAGTTGGGATCGGCGGGGTCACCGAGGAACTGCCCGAAACCTCCGGGGGCGGTGGTGTCGGCCGACTGCAGGGCCCCGAACCACCGGAACGCGGCGACGAGCGGGGCCGCGTACCGCTCCGCAGGAGGTTCGGTGGTCGCCGCCACCGCCGTCAGCGCCAGAACGGCGAAGGCGGTGCTGGCCGAGTCGGGACGGCTGAACTCGGTCGAGGTGGTCGGCAGGCAGTCCTCGAGCGTGCCGGGCCCGCTGGCGGCGCGGTACCCCTGCCATGCCCCGGCCTGCTCCACCGGCGCGGTGCACTGCTGGGCGAGCAGCCAGTCCACGGCCTCGGTCGGCGGGGTCTGCCCGGTGGCCACGAGGGCGAGGATGGCCAGGGACTGATTGGTGACCGGTGTGTACTCGTCGATGGTGCCGAACAGGCCCGGCTCGACGACTCCGAGTCGATCCTCCAGCTGGGCCACGAGGTCCAGAGCACCGGGGCCGAAAGCCCGGGGATCGTCGCCGACCGCCACGGCCAGCAGGATCAGCCAGGACAGGTGCCCGGCCACATCGGAGGTTCCGCTGGTGACATAGCTGGCGGCCTCGGTCCGGATGTGGGTCATGGCGCGTCCGAGCGCCTCGGACTGATCCCCGGCGGTGACGAGGGCCAGCGCGGTGTTGACGGTCCAGTCCACCGAGGGCGAGGAGGAGTACGGATCGAGCACGCTGCCATCACCGGCGACCTGGGCGGCGAGCCACCCGGAGGTGGAGGGTGAGGCTTGGGCCGACGGTGTGAGGACGGCCCCGAGCAGGGCCACGAGCAGGGCTGCCAGGCCGACGAGCGGGGCCGATCGGCGGCGGACGTATGCAGACATGGACGGGCTCCTCGTTGGGTGTGAGGAGAGGGCCTGAGTTCCACCGATGGACGGGCCACCGGAGTTCCACTCGGACTCGGAACCGCTCTCCACGGCGGTCGATGCTGAGTCTCGACGTGAGGTTCGGTGATCCGACTCGCCGGAGATCGGGAGCACACTCCCCTCCTCCGACACACGGTTGCGGGACAGCGCCGGATTCGCACCGGACTTCCCCTCACCACACGCCTTCGATTTCGGGTCAGTCAAGCACCTCTCCCACCCCGACACAAGGATGGGGACGGAGCGATGACCGCGACCGCTCCTAGACTCGGGAACAGCCAAGGACGAGGAGTGTCATGCCCGAACTCATGCAGGAACCCGAATCGGCGCTGGTGAGCGGTGCCGCCAAGCCCATCCCCTACACCTTCCCGGAGTTCACCGATGTGGCCGCGGAGCGACTGCACCGCAAGCAGCGTCTCGCCGCTGCCTTCCGTCTCTTCGGACGGTTCGGCTTCGGCGAGGGCGTGGCCGGTCACATCACCGTGCGCGATCCCGAGCATCTGGACCGGTTCTGGCTCAACCCGTTCGGCATGGACTTCCGTCTCATCCGCACCTCCGATCTGGTGTGCGTGGATCACGACGGCGTGATCGTCGAGGGTGACTACGCCATCAATCAGGCCGCCTTCGCCATCCACTCCCAGGTGCACGCCGCTCGCCCCGATGTCGTCGCCGCCGCCCACACCCACTCGGTGTACGGCAAGGCCTTCTCCTCCCTGGGTCGGCTCCTCGATCCCATCACCCAGGACTCCTGTGCCTTCTTCGAGGACCATGTGCTCTTCGACGACTTCACCGGTGTGGTGCTCGATCCCTCCGAGGGTCGTCGCATCGCCGCCGGCCTCGGCGATCGCAAGGCTGCGATCCTGCGCAACCACGGCCTGCTCACCGTCGGCCACTCCGTCGACGAGGCGGCCTGGTGGTACATCACGATGGAGCGGACCTGTCAGGCCCAGCTGCTGGCCATGGCCGCCGGTGACCCGATCCTCATCGACACCGATGCGGCGCGACTCACGCATTCGCAGATCGGCGGCCATTTCGCCGGGTGGTTCTCGTTCCAGCCGCTGCACAGCGTGATCGTCCGCGATGAGCCCGACCTGCTGGAGTAGGTTCGCAGGCGACAACTGAAGCCGATCATCGTCTGCGGGAGAGTTCGACCCGTGTCGACGCCGAAGGAGCAACCCCCCGGGAAACTCTCAGGCACCGGTACCGCAGAGGTAGGCGACTCTGGAGAGCAGTGATCGCGACGTCGCGAGATGTCACGAGACGTCAAGAGATGTCACGAGACGTCGAGAGATGTCACGAGATGTCAGCGATCACTCACCGACGGGGAAAATCACGATCAGGCGGTACCGGTGTGCATCATCGGAGGCCGACCCGACCGGGATGAAACTCTCAGGTCCCACGACAGAGCGGGGTCCCACCCGTCAGGTCGCGCGTGCCGCGTCCGCCCCGCCCACCGGAGTCCATCGTGCTCACCCGTTCCCACCGCACCCCGTTCGTCGATCGCCACATCGGTCCGTCCGAGGAGCAGATCGCCGCGATGCTCGCCGGACTCGGCCTCGAGTCGCTCGACGCTCTGCTCGATGCCGTGGTGCCGCCCTCGATCCGTCAGACCGGACCGCTGCGACTGCCCGAGGCCCGCAGCGAGACCGAGGTCCTCGCCGAGCTCGCGGCGCTGGCGGCCCGCAACACCCCCCGCATCTCCATGATCGGCAAGGGTTTCCACAACACGATCACCCCGGCGGTTCTCCGGCGCAACGTGCTGGAGAACCCGGCCTGGTACACCGCCTACACCCCGTACCAACCGGAGATCTCCCAGGGTCGGCTCGAGGTGCTGCTGGCCTTCCAGACGATGGTCTGCGACCTCACGGGCATGGAACTGGCCAACGCCTCGATGCTCGATGAGTCCACCGCAGCAGCTGAGGCCATGACCCTCGCGCTGCGGGTGAACCCCGGCGAGATCTTCGTCGCCGATGCCGACACCCATCCCCAGACCCTCAGCGTGCTCGCCACCCGCGCCGAGCCGCTGGGCATCGAGCTGCACGTCACCGATGATCTCGAGCATCTGCCCCCGGGAGCCTTCGGGGTGCTGGTCTCGCATCCCGGATCCAGCGGACGGCTGCGCGACATCGCCCCCGTCATCGACGGGGCCCATCGGGCCGGGGCGCTGGCCGTGGTGGTCACCGATCTGCTCGCCTGCACGCTCATCACGCCGCCCGGCGAGCTCGGCGCCGATGTGGTGGTCGGTTCCGCCCAGCGCTTCGGCGTGCCGCTGGGCTACGGCGGTCCCAGCGCCGGATTCCTCGCCACCCGCGACACCCATCGCAGAGTGCTTCCCGGTCGTCTGGTCGGCGTCTCGATCGACACCGCCGGTCGACCCGCCCATCGCCTCGCCCTCCAGACCCGCGAGCAGCACATCCGACGGGAGAAGGCCACCTCGAACATCTGCACCGCCCAGGTGCTGCTGGCGGTGATGGCGGCGCTCTACGCCTGCTGGCACGGGCCCGACGGACTGCGCGCCATCGCTGAGCACATCAACGAGATGACCCGGCTCCTCGCCGCCGCTCTCCGGGACGCGGGCGTCGAGGTGATGACGGAGTCGTTCTTCGACACCCTCACCCTCCGGGTCGGCGACGCCGAGGGCATCGCCGAGCGGGCGCGGCGGCTCGGCATCGACCTCTGCGTCGTGGACCGTGCCACCCTGGCGGTCAGCTGCGACGAGACCACCACCCTCGCCACGCTGGCGCTGCTGCTCGAGGCGTTCGACGCACCGGCTCCCATCACCGAGTCCGCTCCCCCGTCCAGCATCGACCCGGCACTCCGTCGCACCAGCGAGTACCTCACCCATCCCCAGTTCAACCGGCATCACAGCGAGACCGAGATGGTGCGCTACCTGCGCCGGCTCGCCGATCTCGACCTGGCGCTCGACCGCACCATGATCCCCCTCGGTTCCTGCACGATGAAGCTGAACGCCGCGGCGGAGATGGAACCGATCACCTGGCCCGGCTTCGCCGACATGCATCCCTTCGCTCCGGCCGCCGATGCCGCCGGCTACCGGCAGCTCATCGCCGAGCTCGAGACCTGGTTGGCCGAGATCACCGGCTACGACGCCGTGTCGCTGCAGCCGAACGCCGGCTCCCAGGGTGAGTTCGCCGGGCTGCTGGCCATCCGCGCCTGGCACCGCAGCCGCGGTGAGCTGGGTCGCGAGGTGTGTCTCATCCCGGCCTCGGCCCATGGCACCAATGCGGCCAGCGCGGCCATGGCCGGCATGCGGGTGGTCGTTGTGGCCTGCGATGAGGACGGCAACGTGGACCTCGCCGATCTCCGGGCCCGCATCGCCGAGCACGGTGACGCGCTCGCGGCGCTGATGATCACCTATCCGTCGACCCACGGGGTCTTCGAGGAGGCCATCGGCGAGATCTGCGCCGCCGTGCACGACGCCGGTGGGCAGGTCTACCTCGACGGAGCCAACCTCAACGCCCTCGTAGGGGTCGCCCGACCGGGTCGATTCGGGGCCGATGTCAGCCACCTCAACCTCCACAAGACCTTCTGCATCCCCCATGGCGGCGGCGGCCCCGGCGTCGGACCGGTGGCGGTGCGCAGCCACCTCGCCCCGTTCCTCCCCTCCCATCCCCTGCTCGCTGCGGAGCGGGGCGAGTCCATCGACCACGTACCGGTGGGACCGGTGTCGGCCGCCCCGTTCGGCTCGGCGGGCATCCTGCCCATCCCCTGGGCCTACATCGCCATGATGGGTCCCGACGGGCTGCGTCGGGCCACGGCGGTGGCCATCCTCAACGCCAACCACATCGCCCGACGGCTGGGCGACGCCTACCCGATCCTCTACACCGGGCGCGGCGGTCTCGTGGCCCACGAATGCATCCTCGACCTCCGACCGATCACGAGGACCACGGGCATCACCGCCGACGATGTCGCCAAGCGACTCATGGACTTCGGGTTCCACGCCCCCACGATGTCGTTCCCCGTCGCCGGCACGCTCATGGTGGAGACCACCGAGAGCGAGGACCTCGCCGAGATCGATCGGCTCTGCGACGCCATGCTGGCGATCCGGACCGAGATCGACAAGGTCGCCACCGGTGTGTGGCCGGCCGAGGACAACCCGCTGGTCAACGCCCCGCACACCGCCGCTGAGGTCACCGCCGATCGATGGGAACACGCCTACTCCCGTCAGGTCGCCGCGTGGCCGGCGGGGCCGACCCGATCGAAGTACTGGCCCCCGGTGAGCCGCATCGACGGTGCGTTCGGCGACCGCAACGTGGTCTGCTCCTGTCCCCCGGTGGAGGCCTTCGCCGAGACCTGATCTCCGGTCCGGATCCCGATCAGACGAAGGGAAGATCGACGACCCGCGCGTCAAGCACGGTGCCGCGCACATCGACCGACACCTGGGAACCCACCACCGCAGCGGGATCGACCAGCGCCAGAGCGATCGCATGACCGAGCTCGGGCGAGAAGTTCCCGCTGGTGACCAGTCCGATCGGCCGCTCGCCGATGAGCACCGGCGAGCCCTCGCGGGCGGGGCGTCGACCTTCGAGGGCCAGTCCCCGAAGCACCCGGTCGACCCCCCGATCGCGCTCGGCGATGAGCGCCTCGCGACCGATGAACTCCTCCTTCTCCCAGGCCACCACCCAACCCAGATCGGCCTGCAGCGGCGTGATTCCGGGGCCGAGCTCATGACCGTGCAACGGCAGTCCCGCCTCCAGTCGCAGGGTGTCACGGGCGCCGAGACCAGCGGGTCGGAGTCCGGCCACGGCCAGTGCGTCCCAGAGGGCAGCAGCCCGGTTGGCCGGCACCGCCAGCTCGAGTCCCTCCTCGCCGGTGTAGCCGGTGCCGGCCACGGTGAGCGTCGAATCGGACCAGGCGATGGTGGCGACGCGGAAGCGCCCCACTCCCCCGGCACCGGGCACCGCCTGCTCGACCAGTTCGCGGGCCCTCGGACCCTGTGCCGCGATCACGGCCCGCTCCGCGGTCACATCGACGGCGTCGACCGCACCGACCGTCGTCCGCTGCGCACCAGCAGCCAGCACCGCGGTGATGCGATCGGTGTTGGAGGCGTTGGGCATGACGTCGAAGCGCTCGGCGTCGACCCACCACACGATGATGTCGTCGAGCACCGACGCATCGGCAGGGTCGAGGAGATGGGTGTACTGCGCCCGCCCGGGTTCGATGCGGGACAGGTCGTTGGTGAAGGTCCGCTGGAGAACGGCGAAGGCCCCGGGACCGGTGACCCGAACCGTCCCGAGGTGCGAGACGTCGAACATCACCGCGCCATGACGGCACTGATGGTGCTCCTCGAGCGTCCCGCTCCCGTAGGCGAGCGGCATCTCCCATCCGCCGAAGCCGACCATCCGCGCCCCGTCCCGACGATGCACCGGATCGAGGGGCGACAGGCGGGGGGTCACAGGGCGACCCTACTGCCGATGGACGGCGGGCACCCGAGGGTCCCCAGCGCCGGTCATCCGCCGCTGGCCAGCGCCTCGGGGGTGGCGACCGTGGGCGTGTCCGCACCGGTCACGGGGTCGCGGTGGTGGAGGTCGCGGATGCGGGCGTCCATCTCCTCCCGCACTCCGGCCAGGGGCAGAATGTTGAGGACGCCCTGCCCCCGCTTGACCAGGTCGATCAGTTCGCCGTCGTTGCGGATGAGGACCGAGGAGCTGCCCTGGATCACGAGACTGGCCGAGGAGATGTCGGTGCCGAGGTCCTCGCGCAGATAGGTGAACACGTCGCGGACGCTCTCGAGGCGGATCCCGGCGTCGAGGAGGCTCTTGATGACCCGCAGCTCCAGCAGATCGGTGTAGGAGTACCGACGCCGGCTGCCGCTGCCCGAGGCATCGGACAGGGTCGGCCGCACGAGATCGGTGCGGGCCCAGTAGTCGAGCTGGCGATAGGTGATCCCGACGATCTCCGCGGCGCGGGCGCCGCTGAACCCTGAACTCTCGAGTGAGGTCACACAGATCCCCTTCGTGGGCACCGGAGGATGGGACTGCGTCGGAGCGGGGCACCGACGGTGGGCTGCGAACTGTAGTGAGGGGCCCGTCGCGGGGTCAACAACCGCTCCTCCGGGGCCTCAGCCGGCCGGATTGAAGTCGTCGGGGTTGATGGAGTCGATGAACTCCCGGAACTGCTCGACGACATCACCCTCGACCTCCACTGGAGCCTCAGCCACCTCCTCGGGCAGCACCCCGGCGATCTCGAGCACACCCTCGTCGACCAGGATCGGACAGCCGACCCGGAGGGCCAGCGCGATGGCGTCCGAAGGGCGGCTGGAGACGACGCGTTCACCGGAGTCGGTGCTCAGGGTGAGCTCCGCGTAGAAGGTGCCCTGGTGGAGGTGGGTGACCACGATGCGACGGAGATGGGCGCCGAGATCCTCGATCACGTCCTGCAGGAGATCGTGGGTCATGGGACGCGGGATGGGGGTCTGATCGAGGGCCCAGCTGATGGCGGTGGCCTCCGGGTGACCGATGAGGATCGGGAGCAGACGCGCCGGTGGGGTGAGCTCGCGCAGCACGACGACCGGTGAGTTCACCGATGCGTCCAGTTGGACCGTGAGCACCTCCATCTCGACCATCGTCCCAACCCTACCGGCGACGGGGGCGCTCGCGTCCGGGAGTCAGGGCGTCCCGAGGTACTCCCGGAGGACGGTCCGCACCATCGAAGCCCGCAGATCATCGGCCAGTTCGGCGAGATCCTCCAGGATCGTCACCGCCTGCTCGCGCGCCTCGGCGGTGCGCTTGCGCAGCAGTGGCGTGATCAACTGCTCGAACAGCGCGGCCTCCCGCTCGGCGCCCACCTTGAACATGCGCAGATGTCGGGTCTCGATGCCATGGCGATGGAAACCGGCCGCCAGACGGGCGACGATGAGCGCCTCGTCGTCGTAGTAGGTGACCTGTCCGATCGAGCGGGTACTGATGAGTCCGAACCGTTCGAGGTCTCCGAGATCGCGCAGTGACAGCCCGCTCTCGCGGGAGAGATCCTCGATCGAGAGGTGGGCACCTGAGGAGGGCCCGGAGACGGGTGGATCGGACCGGTCGCCGAGTTCACCGGTGGCGGGATGACGACGACGCCCGTCGGCGCTGACGATCGGCTCCGACACGGACTCGGGCGCGGCGGTCACGCCATCGATCGGACCCTCGACCAACTGACCCACCATCGCCGAGCGGGCGGCCCGATCGTCGGGCCGAACCCCGGGTTGGGCGGTGGACCGGGCGGCGGGATGCGCGGCGGTGGAGACGGGACCATCGGTCGGACGACCGAGGGGCAGGACTCCCTCGGGAACACCGGTGGAGAGATCACCGCTGGCCAGGCGGTCCTTTATGACCTTCAACGGCAGGAAGTGATCTCGCTGCTGGGTGAGGATCCAACGGATGCGCTCGATGTCGTCCTCGCGGAACTTCCGATAGCCCGAGGGACTGCGCTCGGGGTCGAGCAGGCCCTGTGCCTCGAGGAATCGGATCTTGGAGATCGTGACATCAGGGAAGTCCTGCTGCAGCAGTGCGAGGACCTCACCGATGGACAGGTGGCTCTGCTCCCCGTTCACGGGGCCACCCACCCCTCCCCCTGCACGAACACGAGGCGGAACTTCCCGATCTGGATCTCGTCACCGCTGACGAGCGTGATCCGCTCGATCCGTTCGCGGTTCACATAGGTGCCGTTGAGCGAGCCGGTGTCGACGACCTCGAAGGCGGAGCCGGACTGCAGGATCTCGGCGTGGCGTCGGGACACCGTCACATCGTCGAGGAAGATGTCCGAGTCGGGATGACGCCCCACGGTGGTGCGGGCGGACTCGATGGCGTAGCGGCTTCCGGCCCGGGGCCCCTGGCGGACCACCATCACCGCCAGCGGGAGGTCGAGGCCCTCGGCGGTGACGGGGGCGTCGTTGGGATCGACCGGGATGACCGGATGGAAGGTGATGGTCGTGTGGTCGGCGGCGGCCCGTTCGAGCACCGCGCCGCAGGAGGAGCAGAAGCTCGAACCGAGCGCGTTGCGATGTCCGCAGTTGTTGCAGAAGACCTCACCCGCCGCCATCAGGATCCCTCGATCAACCGCCGGTAGGAGTCGACGTCGAGCAGCTGGTCGAGCGCACTCGGATCGGAGGGTTCGATGATGCAGATCCAGCCCTCGCCGTAGGGATCGTCGTTGAGACGTTCCGGAGTGTCGCTGAGATCGGTGTTGACCGCCACCACCCGGCCGGCGACCGGGGCGTAGATGTCCGACACCGACTTGGTGGATTCGACCTCGCTGATCTTGGCCGCCGCCTCGACGGTGGAACCGACCTCGGGGATCTCGACGAACACGACATCACCGAGCGCATCCTGGGCATAGTCGGTGATCCCGAGGCGAAGGCGACCGTCCTCGAGTCGCACCCATTCGTGGTCGGTGGAGTACCGCAGATCCTCGGGCAGCAGCATGGGCGCACGCTACCTGATCGCCCGTTCGGGCAACAGCGGACCCCGCAGGGGGATCAGACCCGCTGACGCGCCTCCCGGCCCTCGGCGAGGGCCCGGCGGGCGATGGGCACGTACAGCGCCGCCGCCCAGTAGGAGAACAGCAGCCCCGGCAGGACGAAGAGCCAGGCGAGGTCCTCGGCGATGGGGGCCCACCAGAACGTGCTGGCCCCGGCGACGAAGGCCGGGAAGGCGAACATGAGCAGGAAGGTGCCGGTCTTGCCCGCCCGGGTCACATCGATGCGCCGGGCACCCATGGCGGCCAGCACCAGCGTGGCGCAGGAGATCACGGTCTCGCGGGCGAGGACGGCCCAGCAGACCCAGGCCGGTGCGCAGCCGTCGATCAGGATGGCCACCAGCGCGGTGAAGAACAGGAGCCGATCGGCGACCGGATCGAGGACCTTGCCGAGCGTGGAGGTCTGGTCGAATCGACGGGCGATGTAGCCGTCGACCCAGTCGGTGGCCCCGATGGCGCCGAGCAGGACCGCCGCGGCCGCCCGGTTCTCCTCGAACAGCAGCAGCCACACGAAGATGGGCAGGCAGGCGAGGCGCACCACGGTGATGAGGTTCGGGACGGTGAGGATCCGCGACTCGAGGACGTCGAGCCCCGGTGCCTCGACGGGGAGTCCCGCCGGTTCGTGAGACGGATCCATGGACGGCACTCTACGATCTGGACTCCATGACGACGATCTTCTCCCGCATCATCGCCGGTGAACTGCCCGGCCGGTTCGTCTACCGCGACGACATCTGCGTGGCCTTCCTCACCATCGCACCGATCTGCGAGGGCCACACCCTGGTGGTCCCCCGGGCCGAGGTCGACCACTGGGTGGATCTGGACCCCGACACCATCGCCCACTGCACCCGGGTGGCCCGACTCATCGGACTCGCCCAGCGCCGGGCGTTCGCCGCCGAGCGGATCTCGCTCATCATCGCCGGACTCGAGGTGCCGCACACCCATCTGCATGTGCTGCCGATCCGCAGCGAGTCCGACATCGACTTCGGACGGGCTGATGCCTCGGTGCCCGGTGAGGTGCTCGACGATGTGGCGCGTCGGCTGCGCGAGGCCCTCGGTCCCGACGGCTCGGAGTGAGCCGCACCCCATCGAGGCCTACAGCAGGGTTCCCTGACCCGGGATCTCACCGACCGGCGTCGGCTCGATCGCCTCGAGCAGATGCGGACCGTTGTTGCGCACGGAGTTCACCTCGGGGCTCACCGGATGCATCACCAGCAGATCCTCGGGAGCGGGCACGAGCAGTGGCAGGAGATCCTCGGGGGTGGACTCGGAGTCGAGCCACTTCGGCCAGTCCCGGCGCGCCAGGATCGCCGGCATGCGGTCGTGGATACGACCGACGAACGCGTTCGCCGCGCAGGTGATGATGCAGCAGGAGAACAGACCAGCACCGTCGGGACTGTCGGGCGGCACCCAGAACTCGTGCAGACCGGCGAAGGCCAGCGGCTCACCGGTTGCGGACCGGATGAACATGGGCTGCTTGCGGAGGGCGCCGGGCACGGTGGTCCACTCGTAGAAGCCGTCGACCGGGATGAGGCAGCGACGGCGACGGAACGCGGAACGGAACGACGGCTTCTCCGCCACGGTCTCGGCCCGGGCGTTGATCAGACGACTGGCCCCGCTGGTGTCGGTCGCCCAGGGCGGCACCAGACCCCAGTGCATCACCCGGATCGACCGGCCCCGACTCCCCTCCCCCACGGTGAGGATCTCGCTGGTCGGTGCCACGTTGAAGTTCGGGCCGAGCTCGACCACGGGCGGTTCGGCCTCGAAGAACTCGGCGATCTCCGACGCCGGTGTGATGCGCACGAGACGACCGCACACGGTTCAGCGCTCCGGCTCGTCGTGGATGGGATGGCCGGGATGTCGCACGGTGCGGGGCAGGAAATAGCGGCCCACCACCGGCAGGTTCAGGAATCCCTCGACCCCCGAGTACAGCAGCGCCACCTTCGGAAGGGTGCGCAGGTCCTCGTAGACGATGCAGCGCGGGACCCACTCGGGATGGAACCGCTGGTTGAACTCCTTGAGGGAACGGATCTGGTAGAAGGGACTCGCGGCGTTGAGCACCAGCTTCACCAGTCGCTGCGAGAACGAGTACTCCACGTCATCCTCGAAGAATCGCCCCCAGGCGGCGAAGTTCATCGAGAGACGATCGAGCCCCATCTCGTCGAGCTGCATCATCGTCCGGGTCAGCAGGAACTCCGTCATGCCGTTCGGGGTGTCGGGATCGCGGCGCATGACATCGAGGGTGAAACCGGGATCGGGGCCGAAGATCGGAACCACCCGGAGGAACCCGCCGGGGACGTCGTTCTCGTCGAGGGCGATGGAGAGCATGAACTCGGGATTGGTCCCCTCGATGTCCTGACTCAGGGTCATGGTGAAACCGCGCTCGGGCGCCTTGCCGCGCCAGCGCCGCGAGATCTCGTTCAGCTGGGCGATGAGCTCCGGACCGGCCTCGGTCTCGGACATCCAGACGAAGCGATAGGTGCGGGCCACCCGACCGCTGGACTGACGGATGCTCTTCCACCGCCGGCCCTGCAGGGAGAACCCACGGCAGTGCACCACCGCCTCATCACCGAGGTACACCGTGTGCAGGCCGCGATCGAGGTAGAGCTGTCGGTCGCGCTCCCGCACGGCGAGGAAGGCCACCGCCCAGCCCCGCTCGGCACACATGTCGAGGAACTCGTCGATCACCCTGACGCAGGACTCGGGCGCCCCGATGGGGTCGCCGGAGACCAGCGCGTGACGGCCGAGATAGGTGTAGGCGATGAAGGCGCGGCCGTCGGAGCCGAAGAAGAACAGCTTGTCGTCCCGCAGGGCGAAGTGGTCGAGGGAGTCGTGCCCGTGATGACGGAGGATCTCCGTGGCGTCATGCCAGGACGGCCGTCCCTCCTCGGGTCGGGCCACGATGGGACGGAACAGCAGCAGCAGGGCCCAGGCCAGACCGCCGAGTCCGATGACCAGCAGTGAGGTCGGGAAGAACCACTCGAACCCTCGTCGGGTGAACTCGTAGGGACCATCGATGCCGAAGATCCCGAGGGCGATGGTCTCGAGGCCTCCGCCCACGGTGAGCTCGGGTTCGATGTTGTCCCGCTCGAGGAACAGCGCCACCGAGCCGTAGATCAGCACACCGAGGATGTAGCGCGGCAGGAAGCGCATCAGCTCGAACAGGGTCGGTGGGTCGCCCGGCGCGGTGAACTGCTCCCGGCTCAGGGCCAGCAGCACCAGCATCAGCACCGAGTACACCGCGGCGAATCCGTGATGCACCCGCAGGATGTTCACGATGGTGCTGGTCCCGAAGAGGATCACCGCCACCACCCAGGCCAGACGGCGACGACGGACCAGCTGACCGGCCAGATACAGCAGTGCGAAGCCCACCGCGAGGGCGATGACGTTGCTGGCCACCTCCACGCCGAACGGGGTGAACACTCCGGTGACGTTCTCGAAGCGTCGCCGCACCACCGGCAGGGTGGACACGATCAGCAGCACCCCGCCCACGGCGGTCAGCAGACCGAGCAGGCGAGACCGACGTCGCCGCCGTCTCATGGCCCGGGCTGACGGTCGCAGGGGCCGCTCGGGCCCGGGAGCAGCGCCATGCTCAGACCGAGGGGAAGTCGGCGTCGGTCAGGCCGGACTCGGGCCGCAGCGTCGGGAACAGGATCACCTCGCGGATGCTCTCCACCCCGGCGAGCAGCATGGTGAGCCGGTCGATGCCGATGCCGAGCCCTCCAGCTGGGGGCATGCCGAACTCGAGCGCCCGTACGTAGTCGAGGTCCACGTCGCCCGCCTCGGGGTCGCCGGCGGCCTTGAGCGCCGCCTCCTGCTGGAACCGGGCCAGCTGTTCGACCGGATCATTGAGCTCGCTGTAGGCGTTGGCCAGCTCGCGCCCGTCGACGATGACCTCGAACCGCTCCACCAGGGAGGGATCCCGACGATGGGGCTTGGCCAACGGGGAGGTCTCGCGGGGATGGTCGAACACGATGGTCGGCTGGATGACGGTGTGCTCGACCAGTTCGTCGTAGACCTCGTGGGTGCAGCGACCGGCACCCCAGGAGGGCTTGGACGGGAGCCCGAGCCCGTCGAGGATGGCGCGGGCCTGCTCCACCGGCATCGAGGGATGGATGCTGACCCCGAGGACCTCCTCGATGAGCTCGACCATCGAGACCCGGCGCCAGGAGGGCGAGAGGTCGATGTCGACCCCGCGCACCGACACCACATGGGACCCGGTGGCCGCCAGCGCCGCGCCGGCGACCAGCTGTTCGGTGAGATCCATCATGTCGGTGTAATCGGCGAAGGCCTCATAGGCCTCGAGCATCGTGAACTCCGGGTTGTGCCGGGTGTCGATGCCCTCGTTGCGGAACACCCGTCCGATCTCGAAGACCCGTTCGAGCCCCCCGACCAGGAGCCGCTTCAGCGGCAGCTCGAGGGCGATGCGCAGATAGGTCTGCATGTCGAGGGCGTTGTAGTGGGTGATGAACGGACGTGCGGTCGCCCCGCCCTGCTGGAGGTTGAGGATCGGGGTCTCGACCTCGAGGTAGTCACGATCACGCAGAGCCGTGCGGATCGCCTCGATGGCGGCGAAGCGGACCTCGAAGACCCGGCGAGCGTCCTGGTTGACGGTGAGATCCACGTACCGCTGTCGGTACCGAGCATCGACATCCGAGAGGCCCTTCCACTTGTCGGGCAGGGGACGCAGCGCCTTGCTCAGCAGCTCGAACTCGGCGACCTTCACCGAGAGCTCGCCCTTCTTGGTGGTCATGACGGTGCCGGCGACACCGACCCAGTCGCCCCGGTCGAGGTGGTTGAACTCAGCGAACCGCTCGGCGCCGAGCACACCGGCGGAGACGAACAGCTGGACCTCTCCGCTGCGATCACGCAGCTGGCCGAAGGTCAGTCGGCCCTGCTCGCGCTTGAGCATGAGGCGACCGGCGAGACGGACGACAACCTCGGTCTCCTCCCCCGCCGCCAGGTCGCCGAACTGCTCACGCACCGCGCTGACGGTCCGGTCGCGGTCGAAGCGATACGGATAGGGATCGACCCCATCCTGACGCAGGCCTGCGATCTTCTCGAGCCGCTGGGCTCGGATCGACGCCCGCTCCTCCTCGGTCTGCTCAACCTCGTCGGTCAGGTCGGGATCAGCCATCGGATGCTCCGGGTCGGGGGACGGGCGGCAAGTCTTGCGCACCTGCGGGGTGCCCTGAGGCACCCCGCTCGGCATGGTCGGGCTGGCGGGATTCGAACCCACGACCTTCGGTCCCCCAGACCGACGCGCTAACCAAGCTGCGCCACAGCCCGTGGACTGGACACCTTAGCGACCGGCAGCCACCGGACCGGAATCGGGTTCGACCACCTCGTGACGGTCGGGCCGGAACCGCCGCGTCCGCCACCAGTACTCCACCGTCGTGCCGGGCCAGAGGGTGTCGACCTGACCAGCTGCCGATCGGTACCAGCTCGAACAGCCGGTGGTCCACACCGTGCGGCCCAGACGGCGCTGGATCTCCTCGTAGAAGGCCCCCACCCGATCGGATCGGACGGTGGTGGCCCGCAATCCGTGCCGCCGCTGATGCACCAGCGCTCCCCGGATGTGATGGAGCTGGGCCTCGATCATGAAGATGATGGAGTTGTGCCCGAGTCCGGTGCTGGGACCGGCGAGGAGGTACAGGTTGGGGAACCCGTCGACCGAGATGCCGAGATCGGTGGCCGCACCTGTGCGCCAGCGGTCGGCCAGTTCGAGCCCCGCCCGACCGGTGATGCGCAGAGGTCCGGGGTAGTCCGAAGCCGAGAACCCGGTGCCGAGGATGATCGTGTCGACCTCGATCTCGTCACCGTCGGCGGTGCGCACACCGGTCGGGGTGATCGCTCGGATCGGTCGGGTGCAGAGGTCGACGTCGGGACGGGCCAGGGTGGAGTACCAACTGTTGGCGATGAGCAGACGCTTGCAGCCGGGCTCGTAGTCCGGGAGGCAGGCGGCGCGGAGCTCGGGATCGCTGATGGCGGCGTCGATCTGGGCGCGCACCTCGGTCCGGATCCGCTCGGACACCGCAGCGGCGGCCCGTCCGCGACCGATGAACGCGACCGCCAGCAGCTCCTGCCGGGCGTACACCCGCCACCGATGCAGCCGCTGCAGGAACGGCACCCGACGGTACAGACGCTGCCGCCACGGCGGAGCGGGTCGATCGTCGCGGGGCAGCACCCACGGTGCCGAACGCTGGAACACCGTGAGATGCTCCACGACGGGAGCGATCTCCGGCACGAACTGGACCGCAGAGGCTCCCGTGCCGATGACCGCCACACGTTCACCGCACAGATCGTGCTCGTGGTCCCAACGGGCGGAGTGGAACATGGTGCCGGCGAAGGTCTCGATGCCCTCGATGGCGGGCAGGGAGGGCCGACTGAGCGGACCGGTGGCCATGATCACCGACCGGGCGGAGCGATGCGTGCCGTCGCGGAACTCGATGTCCCAGAGAAGCGTCTGATCCTCCCAGCGGATGGCGAGGATCTCGACCCCGAAGTGGATACGAGGACGCAGGCCCAGCTCGTCGGTGACCCGTTCGAGATAGGACTCGATCTCGGGCTGGGCCGGATAGCTGCGGGACCACTCGGGGTTCTGGGCGAACGACAGCGAGTACAGGTGGCTCGGGACATCGCAGGCGCACCCCGGATAGGTGTTGTCGCGCCAGGTACCTCCGACCGTCGTCCCCTTGTCGAAGATGGCGAAGGAGGCACCGAGATCGCGCAGCATGGCCCCGGCGGCGATGCCGCCCACCCCAGCTCCGATCACCGCCACATCGAGCACCTCGGGATTCATCGACTCACCAACCACTCGATGCCCTGGATCGCCCGCCAGCCGAGATAGGCCACGGCGGCGACCACGAGGATCCAGAAATGCCATGGCACGCGCTGCGCGGCGGGGGGATCACCGATGAGACGGCCGCAGGACGGACAGGTGCCGTCGGGCGGCATGGAGTTCGGGTTCCAGAACCGGGAGCAGTCCTCACACCAGGGCATCGCATCAGTCCCGCTTCCGGACCCGGAGTTTGATGGGGGTCGAACCGAAGCCGCACTCCTCGCGCAGGGTCCGCTCGAGATAGCGCAGGTAGGAGGCCGGCAGTTCCTTGTTGGAGAACAGCGTGAAGGTGGGTGGGTCGACGGCCCCCTGGGTGGCGTAGAGCACCCGGGCGCCATGGGGCGCCGGCTGGGCCGCCTGGGCCATGCGCAGCACCTGGTTCACCTTCCGGGTGGGGACACGGCGGTGGTAGTCGTCGATGGTGCCCGAGAGGGCGGGCAGCAGCCGATGCACACCCTTGCCGGTGAGGGCGCTGATCTTGAGCACCGGGGACTCCCCGATGAAATGGAGCTTCTGGCTGATCTGGTAGTTGATGTCGGTGTGGGCCTCGGCGTCGAGCAGCTCCCACTTGTTGAGCAGCACCACCACCGGACAACCGGCGGCATCGATGCGTTCGGCCAGACGCTGATCCTGGGCGGTGACCCCGATGGTGGCATCGATGACCAGCAGTGCGACATCGGCGCGGTCGATGGCCTGCAGGGCCCGGACCAGCGAGTAGTACTCGGTCCCCTCGTCGATCTTGGCCCGCCGCCGCATGCCTGCGGTGTCGACGAACCGCACCGGACCGTCGGGGGTCTCGACGATGGTGTCCACGGCGTCGCGGGTGGTGCCGGGCATGTCGTGGACCACGGAGCGGTCCTCGCCGATGAGCCGGTTGAAGAGGGTGGACTTGCCGACATTGGGCCGTCCCACGATGGCCACCGAGAAGATCCGCTCCTCGGCCTCCACCGGGGCGGTGTCCTCGGGGGACGGGGCCTCGGGCAGCTGGTCGAGCAGCTCGTCGAGCATGTCCCCGGTGCCGCGCCCGTGCAGAGCGCTCACCGGGAACGGATCACCCAGACCCAGTCCGAGCAGATCCCAGACCGCAGCGTCACGGTTGGTGTCATCGACCTTGTTGGCGATGACGAGCACCGGACGACCGTTGCGGCGAAGCAGCTGGGCGACCCGACTGTCCTCCTCGGTGATGCCGACGTTGACATCGACGACGAACAGCACTGCATCGGCGGTGAGGATGGCCTGCTCGCTCTGGCGGGACACCTTGGCGTCGAGCTCGGTGCCTCCGGGCATCCAGCCCCCGGTGTCGACGAGGGTGAACTCACGACCCCGCCACTCGGCGGTGATCTCCTTGCGGTCGCGGGTGACCCCGGGCTTCTCCTCGACGATGGCCTCGCGGCGGCCGAGGATGCGGTTGAACAGGGTGGATTTGCCGACGTTCGGACGCCCCACGATGGCCACGGTGGGCAGTGGCTGTGTCGGTCTCATCGGGTCTCCAGTGCGGCGCGCAGGGCGATGCCATCGGTCGCCACGATCTCGACCGGTCGAGGAAGATCCTCGGGCGTCGATCCGTCCAGGAACCGGCCCTGGGACAGACACACGTCAGGGAGAAGATAGCGGTGTCCCTCGGGCTGTTCGACGAGCACCCGGGCGAGGTCGGGACCGGTGAGCAGCCCGGCCACCGCGGTGTTCCCACCGAAGTACTGGTTCTCGACCTCGATGATGCGGACATCGGCCCGCCCCAGCGAGTCGATCAGGGGCCGCAGGATGGCGCTCCCATAGGGTCCGGTGAGGACGCCGATCGGTGCCCGGGCCGAGGGCCGCAGCTGCACCGGATGACTGCCGTCGGAGGAGGCGGAAGCGCTGCGGGGGGCCGATCGGGGTGCCCGGTACCCCTCCGGAGGAGCGCCGTCGACCCAAGCGAAGAAGCCGGTGGCGACCCCGGTGGGTGTGGCGACGGCCCCGCTGAACTCGAGCTCGAAGGTCCGTGCCATGCCCACACCGTCCTCATGCATGGGGAAGCCCTCGTAGGTCTCCGCCGAGGGGAAGGGGCGATCGGCGAGCAGGTAGTACTCGTCGGCGGCGAACACGAGCCGCCGACCCATCAGCCCGAGGAAGACCTCCTGCCAGTCCTCGACGATGCGCACCACGGCCTCGGCCTCGGCCGGCGTGTGCGGGCGCATGGCGGACTCACTGTTGAACCGGCTCACGCCCAGAGGGACCACGCACAACGAGGCGAGCTCGGGGAACTGGTCGAGCACCCCGGCGAGTGTGTCGTCGAGCCATGCGCCGTCATTTCGATCGGGACAGACGACGATCTGCCCGTGGACCTCGATGTCGTGATCGAGCAGGGCCCGCAACCACCGCAGGCTCGACGCCCCGCGTCGGTTGCGCAGCATGAGGGCCCGCACCTCGGGGTCGGTGGCATGGATCGAGACATGCAGCGGTGAGATCCGCTCGGTGACGACCCGCTCCAGGTCGGCCTCGGTGAACCGGGTGAGGGTGGTGAAGTTCCCGTAGAGGAAGGACAGCCGGTAGTCGTCGTCCTTCAGATACAGGCTCTGCCGCATCCCCGGTGGCAGCTGGTAGATGAAACAGAACTCGCAGTGGTTGTCGCAGGTGCGGACCTGATCGAACAGGGCGGACTCGATCTCCGCTCCGAGTGGCTCTCCGGGGGCCTTGTGCAGCTCCAGCTGCAGCGCCAGTCCACCCCGGGAGATGTCGACGGTCAGCTCGGCCTCATCAGCGAGCAGGCGGTAGGCGATGATGTCGCGCGGGACCTCACCGTTGAGCGCGAGGATCTCATCACCGGTCTCGATCCCGCCCCGCTCCGCCGCAGAGCCCGGGGCGACGGCGATGACACGAGGGGCGGACATGGCCGATCACGCTACCGCCGCTAGCCTCCCGCCCCATGGACGGCGCCACTTCCCACAGCGATGCCCCGATCTCCGACGCCGGCGACGACGGCTCGGTGCGACGTGTGCTCCTGGCGGCTCCCCGGGGCTTCTGCGCCGGTGTCGAGATGGCCATCAAGGCACTGGCCTGGATGGTGCGCACCTTCGAGTCCCCCGTGTACTGCTACCACGAGATCGTCCACAACCAGCGCGTGGTCGAACGCTTCGAGGCTCTGGGGGTGATCTTCGTCGACGACATCGCCGAGGTGCCGATCGGGAGTCCGATCATGCTCTCGGCCCACGGCTCGGCCCCCGAGGTGGTGGCGATGGCCCAGCGCAACGGCGGCTATGTGGTGGACGCCGTGTGTCCGCTGGTCACCAAGGTCCATCACGAGGTCAAGGTGCGGGCCGGCAAGGGCTATCAGATCGTCTACATCGGACATGAGGGCCACGAGGAGGCCGTCGGCACCATGGCGGTCGCCCCTGACTCGATCCATCGGGTCGAGTCGGTCGAGGAGGTGGCGGCGCTGCCCGAGTTCGGCGAACCGGTGGCGCTGCTCGCCCAGACCACGCTGAGTCATCGCGACTGGGCCGATGTGCTCGACGCCACTCGGGAGCGTTTCCCGGAGATGTGGGTGCCGGGACGCTCCGACCTCTGCTTCGCCACCACCAACCGTCAGTCGGCCCTGCTCGAGATCGCCCCGCGCTGCGATGCCGTGATCGTGATCGGCTCGGCCAACTCCTCAAACACCCGGGCGCTGGAGAGCCTCGCCCGGCAGGCCGGCTGCGCACGGGTCCATCGCATCAACGGAGCCGAGGAGCTCCCGGAGGATATCTCCGGGGTCGTCGGCGTCACTGCCGGAGCGTCCGCCCCCGAGGAGCTGGTCGAGGCGGTCATCGCCCGCCTGGCGCCGCTCGAGGGGGTCGAGGAGGTCCGGGTCACCGAGGAGGACGAGTACTTCCCTCCGCCCCGGAACCTCCGTGACCTCATCACCGCGGTGGACGCCGCCGGCACCTTCCTGCTGGGCGGACCGGTCGCCGATCGGACCCCGGTCAACGACCGCACGGTGCACGCCAGTGACGTGCTCGCCTCGCTGGGGTGAGGCACCAGCAGGCTCCGGGTGACAGACTCTCACCATGTCGTTCACACGGATGGATGAGTCGACCGCCGAGCAGTGGATGGAGATCGGTGCCCGCACCGCCGAGAACCAGGGCCGGGTGGCTGACCGGATGCTGATGCTGCTGGAGTCGCTGGCCGAGATCACCGATGGCTTCGGCACCGACCAGCTCACCCACTGTCTCCAGACCGCCACCCTCGCCGAGCGAGCGGGGGCCGACGAGCAGGTGGTGTTCGCCGCGCTGATGCACGATGTGGGCAAGGCGATCAGCGTCGCCAACCATCCGGCCATCGCCGCCGAGATGATCAAGCCGTTCGTGCGTGCCGACGTCTACGAGATGATCCGCGTGCATCAGGACTTCCAGGGTCGGCACTACTACCACCACTTCGGTGGCGATCCCGATGCCCGCGAGCGTCACCGGGACGCACTCACCGCCGAGCAGTTCACCCTCGCCGAGCACTTCGCCGACGACTGGGATCAGGTGGCGTTCGACCCCTCCTACGACACGCTTCCGCTGTCGCATTTCGAACCGCTCATCCGTCGATTGACCGCCACTGCGACGCTCTGAGTCGGCGAACCTCAGCGTCGGCCAACCTCAGAGTCCCAGAACCTCAGAGCCCTCGCTGGTCCTCGACGAGGCCGAGCAGCACCTGGGCGGAGTCGAGGTAGGTCTTCTCCGAGATGAAGGCGTGCTGGGTGCCGGTGTACAGGTCGCGGAAGGCCCGCTCCAGCCGACTCCCCTCTCGGATGGCCGTGGTGCCGGCGGCGAGATGGGCCCACTGGGCGACCTCACGACAGGCCTCGGTGGCGTAGGTGGCGGCGATCCGCATGTCGGCCCGCATGGTGGGGGTGAGCGTCCGGCCGGCCGCCACCTCCGCCTCGACCCGGGTGAAGGTGTCGTGCACCAGCAGCCGGGCGGCCCGCCACATGCCGAGGTGATGGGCGTAGCCCCGCTGGAAGGAGGGCTTGTGGGCGAGGGTCTCCATATCACCCATGCGCGCCTTCACCGGCGAGAGGTCCCGCACATCGTCCAGCATGCTGCGGGCCACACCGAGCGCCCAACCGGCATGGCCGGCGGCGGTGATGGCCATGAGCCCCATGTGGAACGCCGGCGAGGACCCGCGATGCGGGGTGCGGGCGAACAGATCGAAGGTCCGATGCTCCGGCACGAACAGATCGACGACGTTGTAGTCGTAGGAACCCGTGCCGCGGAGTCCCTGGACATGCCAGCCGTCGGTGAAGGTGATCTCGTCCCGGGGGATCACCGCCGCCATGAGGCTGATCTCACCGTTGGCGTCGAAACAGAAGTTGCCGTCCTCGATGGGGAGGAATCCGGCACAGACGAACGCCGAGTGGCCGGTGCCCGAGCCGAAGTTCCAGGATCCGCTGATGCGATAGCCACCTTCGACCCGCTGACCCTGACCGTTGGGGGCGAACTGACCGCCCATGGTGACCCTGTCGGAGTTCCCGAAGACCTCACGGAACCCCTCCTCGGGCAGATAGGCGGCCACGGCGGCGGCGGAGGGGAGATTGGCGATGCCGATCCACCCGAAGGAACCGTCGAGCCAGGCCATCTGCTCCCACATGTCGAGCATCTCGCCGAAGGTCGGCTCGCTGCCCCCCGCCTCGGCCGGGTTCATGTAGCGCATGAGCCCGCTCTCCCACATGGCATCGACCACCGTGTCGGTCATGGTGCGGGCGTCCTCACAGGCCGCCGCCTCCGCCGTCACGACCTCTGCGATCGCGCCGATGAGTTCCGTTCCGTGCTCCCCCAGGATCGTCATGGCTGCATCATGGCGCATCGGAGGGGGTCTCCGCGGCACCCCCGGTCCCCTGCCGGGGCGGATTGGGGCGGCCGGCTCGCATCTGGGCCTCGTCGAAGAGCTCCTGGATCGCGGCGCCGAGCCGCTCACTCTGCTCCTTGATGGCCCGACGCGGCACTCGGCCACCCTCCGTGGGTGCGTCGGGTACGAGGGGTTCGCCGACCACGATGGTGATCTTCACCGGCCGGATCATCTTCGACCCCTTGGTCATGGCCGCCTCGGTCCCGCCGAGACCCACCGGGATGATCGGCGCACCACTGCGACAGGAGACATAGGAGGGGCCGTCGAAGAACTCGGTCAGCACCGGTCCGCTCTGCCGCGTGCCCTCGGGGAACATCACGAGCGGCTCACCGCGCTCGACCACGGTGAGTGCCGCCCGCAGGGCCTCGCGGTCGGCGGACCCGCGCTGCACGGGGAATCCACCCATGGCCGAGAAGAACCATCCCGTCGGTCGGGTGGACCAGAGCGACTCCTTGCCCATGTACCGCATGCGTCGACGGGTGATGGCGGAGATCACGAGACTGTCGAGGTTCGAGCGATGGATGGGCGACACGATGTAGGCACCCGAGGGTGGCAGATTCTCGAGGCCCCGCACCTCGAGTCGATGCCAGGCGAGCAGATACAGGTGGATGAGCCCCCGGACCGCGCTGTACATGAGGTTCTGGATGGGGCTCATCACCTCACCCTTCTCATGGCCGGCGGGCACGTAGAGCGGTTCCCGACTCATGTCATCAGCTCCAGGATACGGTCGACGATCTCGTCCACGCCGAGGTGGCTGGTGTCGATCACGCAGGCGTCCTCCGAGACGGCGAGCGGGTCGTGGGTGCGGTTCTGGTCGAGGGCATCACGTCGGGCCAGATCGGAGGCGACCGCCTCGTAGGAGAGATCGGCCACCTCCTTGGAGCGGCGGGCGGCACGGATCTCCGGCGAGGCGTCGAGATACACCTTCAGACGGGCGTCGGGGAACACCACGGTGCCGATGTCACGTCCCTCCATCACTCCCCCACCATGCTCGGTGGCCCATTCCCGCTGCCGCGAACGCATCTCGGACCGCACCGCGGGGTTCGCCGCCACGATGCTGACCGCCCGGGTGACCTCAGGGCCGCGGATCTCGATCGTGGCATCGAACCCGTCGACGATGACGGTGCCGTCGGGATGCATCGTGAGCACGAGGTCACGGGCCAGGTTCGCCACCAGATCGGCGTCCTCGGGATCCACACCGGAACGGAGCGCGGCGAAGGCCACCGAGCGGTACATGGCGCCGGTGTCGAGGTACGGGATGCCGATGCGGGCGGCGACCGCCCGGGCCACGGTCGACTTCCCCGATCCGGCGGGACCGTCGATGGCGATGATGCGTGGTCGAGCGGCATCCTCGTGATCGGACACGCTGGATTCGGTCATGGTGACTCCGGTCGGAGGGATTCGAGGACCTCGAAGAAGCCCGGGAAGGTCTTCGAGACACAGGAGGGATCGGCGATCTCGATCCCGGGCGAACGTAGACCAAGCAGAGCCGAACTCATCGCCATCCGATGATCGTCGTAGGTGTGCACCGTGGCGGGACGGATCGGAGCCGGGACCACCTCGAAGCCGTCGTCCAGCTCGGTCGCCCCCACACCGCAGCGGCGCAGCTCGGTGACCACCGCGGCGATGCGGTCGGTCTCCTTGGCCCGGATGAACCCGATGCCGCGGACACGAGTGGCCCCATCGGCATGGGCGGCGACGGCGGCGAGGGTCTGCGCGGTGTCGGAGATCGCCGACAGATCGACATCGACCCCATGGAGCTCACGGCCGGTGACACGCACCGAACCGGACTCCACCTCGACCTCGGCGCCCATGGCGGCGAGGACATCGACGAAGCCCACATCACCCTGGATGGAGCCGGAGCCGAGACCCTCGATGCGCACCGTCCCCCCTCGGATCGCCGCCGCGGCGAAGAAGTACGAGGCCGCCGATGCATCAGGTTCGATGGCGTACTCACGGCCCCGGTATCCACCGGGGGCGACGAGATAGACGCCCGGGACGCGGTCATCGACCTCGGCACCGAAGGCCCGCATCACGGCCACGGTCATGGCCAGGTACGGCGCCGAGACCGCCTCGGTGGAGAGCTCGATACGCAGACCATGGACCAGGCAGGGCGCCACCAGCAGCAGTCCGGAGATGAACTGACTCGAGAGATCCGCGGCCAGCACCACCGTCGGACGCGTCGCGGAGACGGCGCCGCGGATGGTGGCCGGGAGGTGATCGGCCGCACCGGTCTCCACCACACCGGCGCCCACCGACCGGAGGGCGGCGAAGGTCGGCCCCATCGGCCGAGCCCGCATCTGGGGGGCGGCGTCGATGAGGCGATCGTGATCGGCCAGCAGCAGCGCTGCGCTGATGAACCGCGCCGTGGTGCCGGACTGACGCACATCGATGGCGCGGCCGGTGTCGAGCACCCTGCCGCCGGTGCCCTCGATCAGGACCGAGCAGGAACTGCGATCGATCTGCACGGACGCGCCGAGGGCGGCGACGCAGTCGAGCATCGCCTCGGTGTCATCAGCGAGGAGCACCCCATCGAGCCGGGTGACCCCCGAGGCGAGCGCCGCACACAGCAGAGCCCGATTGGTGATGCTCTTGGAGCCGGGCACGACGACGGTGGCCTGGATCGGTCCGGTGAAGGGACGGATGGGATAGGGGTCGGGCAGCACGGCCGTCACCTCACCCACGATCGTCGAGCGGCCGCAGGATGGGACGATGCCCGCTGGCCTGGAGGCCGGCGGTGAGACGCGCACCGTTGTGCGCCTCGACGACCAGGATGAGCACACCTTCGGCTCCCTCGAGGGAATGGGCGATCTCGATGTCGACGATGCTGACGTCGAGCTCCGCGGCGAGCGTCGTGATGCGGGCGAGTGCGCCCTTCTCGTCCACGATCGGCACCCGGACCTCAGCCAGTTCCTCGGTTCGGGTGAATCGGGCCGGCAGTGCCGTGCGGGCGGCACGGGCGCGCTCGAGGATGGCCAGCAGGGCATCGCGATCACCCTGCTGGACCACGGTGCGGACTGTGCTCAGTGAGGCGATGAGGGCGTCGAGCTGGGTGACGATGGCCTCGGCGTTCTCCACGCAGATGTCGGGCCAGATGGTGGGCGAGCCGGCGGCGATACGGGTCATGTCCCGGAAGCCACCGGCGGCGAGGCGCAGCAGCCCGCGATGCTCATCGGAGGCCGACGCCGCGAGACCCATGAGGCTCGCTGCGGTGAGGTGCGGGACATGGGAGACCACCGCCACCATCGCATCGTGGGCCTCGGGCGGGAGGAACACGGTGTCGGCCCCGAACGACGAGACCACCGACCGGACCCGGGCCAGGGCGTCATCGTCGCTGGTGGCCACCGGCGTGAGGACCCAGGTCCGACCCTCGAACAGATCGGAGCGGGCTCCCGAGATGCCCTCGAGCTCACTGCCGGCCATCGGATGACCGCCGATGAACCGAGGATCGGCCATCTCGGCCAGCAGTCCGGACTTCACGCTCCCCGCATCGGTGACCAGTCCGTCGGTGTCGACCAGAGCGCGCCGCACCTCGCCGGCGATGGCCCCGACGGGTGTGGCCACGAAGGTCAGCTCCACATCAGCCAACCGTCCGTCAGGTGCCACCGCATCGATGACACCGGCGGAGAGGGCCTGCGCCAGCGAGGTCTCCGAGCGGTCACGCCCCAGCACGAACCAGCCCGCCCGACGCAACGCCAGCGCGATGGACCCACCGATGAGACCCACCCCGACCACGAGGGCCCGCGGTGACTCGACCTGTCCGGCGGCGGTGTCGGCGGCCACGGGGACTCAGCCCGGCAGGTCGTCGCGCAGACCCGCCGCTCCCTCGAGGTACACATGACGCAGATCCGCTCGTGCGATGGTGGTCGTGATGTGCATCATGATGCGGATGCACATCGGCGTGGCGCCCTCGATGTCGAGCTCGCGGGCGCAGATCAGCGGCACATCTCCGAACCCGGCATGCCGGGCTGCCGTGGCGGGGAACACCGCGTGGATGTCGTCGGTGGCGGTGAACAGGATGCTGATGATGTCCTCGTGCTCGACGCCGTTGCGCTCCACCATCGCCTGCAGCAGCGCGATGGTCCGCTCCTGGATCTGCTGGGTCGAATCGACCTCGACGGTCGTCGCCCCTCGGAGAGCACGGACGGAGGGAGTCACGGTCCCCGATACTAGGGGCGGGGCCGCCGACCACCGTCGGGAGTTGCTCGCTCGCCGGCCACCGCCCGTTCCAACGCACGCACCTCGTCGCCGGTGAGCGGGCGCCACTGTCCGGGCTTGAGCCGACGGTCGACCAGCGGACCGATGCGGGAACGCACCAGCCGGGTCACCGGATGGCCGATCGCCTCGCACATCCGCCGGACCTGGCGGTTGCGGCCCTCGTGGATCGTGAGGCGCAGCACTCCGGGAGCCAGCAGTGCCGCCTCGGCCGGCGCGGTCAGACCATCCTCGAGCTCGATGCCCTCCCGGAGACGGCGCAGCGCGGCCCGGGTGGGCGAACCCTGGATCTGGGCGACGTACTCCTTCTCGATGCCGAAGGACGGATGGGTGAGCCGATGGGTGAGCTCGCCATCGTTGGTGAGCAGCAGCAGCCCTTCGGTGTCCATGTCCAGCCGACCCACGGGGAACACCCGCGGCTCCGCCGGCACCAGACCGAGAACAGTGGGTCGACCCTGTGGATCGTCGGCAGTGGTGACCACGCCCGCCGGTTTGTTCAGCAGATAGTGGACGAGTCCCGGTCGCACCCCGATCGGCACCCCGTCCAGCTCGACCCGATCGCTCTCGACGTCGACCCGGCGGCCGAGGTCGGCCACCTCGCCGTTCACCGTGACGCGCCCCTGCGCGATCATCTCCTCGCAGACCCGTCGACTGCCGATGCCGATCCGGGCCAGCACCTTCTGCAGGCGTTCGCCCTCCGCAGCCGCCGCGTCGCTCAAGCGGGACCGTCGCCGTCGAGCAGCTCGGTGAGGGCCGGGCGCGAGTCATCGACCGCGGCCGGCGTCTCGACAGGTCCACCTGCGTCCACCCGGAGACCCTGCTCGAGCGCCTCGACCACATCGGCCCCCGGGACGAACTCGGCCACCGAGGGGAGATCGGCCAGCGAGTTGATGCCGAGCCGCTCGAGGAACAACGGCGTGGTGCCGAACAGCACGGCCTGGCCCGGTCCGGGATCGCGGGCGACCTCACCGATGTAGCCGCGCTGCTCGAGCGTGCGCACGACGCTGTCCACGCTCACTCCGCGGATGGCGGCGATCTGGGCCCGACTCAGGGGCTGCTTGTAGGCCACGATGGCGAGGGTCTCGAGCGCAGCGGCCGACAACTTGGCCGACTGACCCTCGAGCACGAACCGCTCGACATATGGGGCCATGTCGGGATGGCTCTGGAACCGCCAGCCCCCGGCCACATGGGCCAACTGGAACCCTCGTCCCTGCTCGGCGAACTCGGCGGCGAGCTCGGCCAGTTGGCTCTCCACCTCGGACAGGCTCTGCTCGGTGAGCTGGGCCAGCATCTGGGCCTCGAGCGGCGAGTCGGTGACCATGATGATGGCCTCGAGGGCGCGTCGTGATTCAGCGGACACGGGGGATCCTCACCCTTCGTAGGAGTCGATGTCGGAGAGATCGGCGACCGCCATGGCGGGCGAGCCCAGCCAGATGATCTCGATGTCGCCGAAGGCCGCCGGCTGGTCGAGCTCGACGAACCCCTGCTTGAACAGTTCGAGCACCGCGAGGAACCGCACCACGATCTCGAGTCGTTCGACGAGGGTGCCGGTGAGACGCCGGAAGGTCACCCGACCGAGGCGCGGGAGCTCGTCGATGAGCTCCTCGACGGCGTCGGTGACGCTGATGCGGATGCTGTGGATGTGCTCGATGCTGACGACGGGGCGCGGCTTGGGGATGGTGGCTCGGATGTAGGCGTTGCGGATGTCGTCGAGATCGACGCCCTCGAGCAGATCAGGGGCCAGTTCCATGAAGCGCTCCTCCAGCCCCGCGGTGCGGGGGGCCGAGAGCGCAGCGGCATCGAACAGCGTGCTGATGACGCCGGCGGCATCCTTGAAGGTCTTGCAGTCGAGCAGACGGGCGATCAGCAGATCGCGCTCCTCCCAGAGGGCGAACTCGTCATCGATGTCGACATCGGTGTCCTCGGGGAGCAGTCGCTTGCACTTGAGTTCCACGAGCGTGGCGGCGATGAGCAGGAACTCGGTGGTGATCTCGAGGTCGAGGACCTCCATCCGCTCGATCTCCTGCAGGTACGCATCGACGATGCGGCTCAGCGAGACCTCGTAGAGATCCACCTGCTCGCGCAGGATCAGGTGGAGCAGGAGGTCGAAGGGACCCTCGAACACCGGCGTCTGGACCTCATAGGGCATCGCCGAGACGATAGGCGCGTCGGCAGGAGTCCGTGCGCACTCCCCCATCCCGTCCGGAACGGTTCACGAACGGGCCGCCGCCCCACCTACCATCGGCGCCATGACACGCGTGTTCTCGGGCATCAAACCCACCGGCCCGGTCCAGCTCGGCAATCTCCTCGGCGCCCTGCGCCACTGGGTCAGCGATCAGGACGAGGCCGAGACCATCTTCTGCGTGGTCGACCTCCATGCCCTCACCGTCCCCCAGGATCCCACCGAGCTGCGATCGCGCACCCTGGAGCTGGCCCAGCTGCTGCTGGCCATCGGCATCGACCCCAACCGATCCACACTGTTCGTCCAGAGCCATGTGCCGGAGCACACCGAGCTCAGCTGGATCCTCGAGTGCACCGCCGCCTTCGGTGAGCTCCGACGGATGACCCAGTTCAAGGACAAGAGCACCGACGCCGAGTTCGTCTCGGCGGGTCTGTTCACCTATCCGGCCCTGATGGCCGCCGACATCCTGCTCTACGACACCGATCGGGTGCCGGTGGGCGACGACCAGCGCCAGCACCTCGAACTGGCCCGCGATCTCGCCATCCGGTTCAACCATCGCTACGGCGACACCTTCGTGGTCCCCGAACCCTCCATCCCGAAGGTGGGCGCACGGGTGATGGACCTCCAGCATCCGACGCGCAAGATGTCGAAGTCCGACGAGTCCCCGCAGGGGACCATCCTGGTGCTCGAGGATCTCGCCTCGGTGGCCAAGAAGATCAAGCGGGCGGTCACCGACACCGACACCGAGGTGCGCTTCGACATGGAGGCGAAGCCGGGGGTCTCGAACCTCCTGTCGATCCTGTCGGCCTGCACCGGCGAGGCGCCCGAGGTCATCGCCACCCGCTACTCGCGCTACGGCGACCTCAAGGCCGACTGTGCCGAGGCCGTCGTCGAGACCCTCCGGCCCATCCAGGACAGATACGCCACCTACACCGCCGATCCGACCGGCACGGCGGCCATCCTGGCCCTGGGCGCAGAGCGGGCGCGCGCCACCGCCACCGGGGTGCTGGCCCGGGTGCGGCAGAACCTGGGACTCCTCCCGGCCGGCTGAACGACGGCGTCGGACTAGGGCGCGACCGAGGTGAAGTCCGCGAACCCCGATGGCGTGTGACGGCCGGCGGTGGAGTGCTCGAAGAGCCCCCAGCCCTCCTTGTCACCGACCCGGGCCCGACCGACGTGGTCGAGGATGCTGTAGTGCGTGGCGATGAGGTTCGCCGGGTCGTTGAGGTCGTAGGTGGCACCTTCGACCCAGTCGCGGCCTCGCCACACACCGTGGGTCCACTGCGGATCCGGGCCGTAGCCGCAGCCGGCCGACAGCGCCACGTGCCCGAGGCAGTCGATCTCCACCACCAGCGGCGATCCGTCCGGCTCGCGGGCGGTGATGGTGGCGCTGTGGGGGATGCGGGTGCCGGAGATGTAGTTGATGTCGTAGGTGGGATACCCGAGCGGTTCCACTCCCCGAGGATCCCCCGCCGGCCACACCCGCAGGGCGTCGTTGAGGGTGCGATGACCGTCGCCATCCTCCTGGGCGATGAACACCAGGGCGAACTCCTCGAACCGCAGCGGCACATAGACCCAGTAGAACCCGCCGTCCGCCGGTCGCTCCTGGGCGAAGCGGCCCTCCGGCTCCGGCTCGCCCACCGGACGGATCCCCCAGGAGCGATCGCGGGTGCCGACCCAGGTGTCGGGGCTCACGATGAACTCCTCGTCGTGCACCCGGAGCACACCCTCCCATGTACCCACCTGGGCGAAGCGCTGGGCGTCGAGCTGGACCTTGGCCCCGTTGCGCAGCAGATGGGGCGACTCGGCGACGGCCGGGAAGGATCCACGCCAGTGCAGATCGAAGGAGATCCCCCACCTGTCGCCCTCGCAGACCAGCCGGAGCTCATGGAGCGGGTCGAGGACCTCGATGCGGTACGGCCCGACCCGCTGGTCCATGCGATCGTCACCGAGGGCGTCACTCATCCGGATGGTGTGCTGGAGATCGCCCCGTCGCACGCAGGCGAAGGCATCGGTGACCCCGAGGTTCGGATACTGACCGAGACCGGTGATGAGGAAGACCTCGCCGCTGCGGTCGTGGGCGTTGAGATAGCAGCGGTCGTAGAAGTTCCGATCGCTCGAGGCGGCGTGGGCGAGCGAGTACGGGGCCTGGTGCAGCGGGTACTCATCGGCTGGGATCGGTGGCATGACTGGTCTCCCCCTGAGACATCGTGTCGTCCGACACGGATGGACATTCGAACCTTAGGAGATGTCGGGACGGCTGGATCACCGACGCCCGCCCGCCACTTGGGGCCTCCGCGGACCTCCGACTAGTGTCGGGCGCCCCGGGCGATTAGCTCAGTTGGCTAGAGCACTGCCTTCACACGGCAGGGGTCGCTGGTTCGAGTCCAGTATCGCCCACCACCGGAGACGCAGACGAGGACCGGGATACGTCCCGGTCCTCGTCGCGACCACCTCCGGCTCACCCGCCACCGTCCACCATCGGTCCACCATCGGTCCGACCGGTGCGGAACCTCTCTGTCGTCCTGACCCTCAGTGCGAGGTGCGGTAGTCGCCGAACTTGGCGTCACGCTTGGTGAGCGCCGCGGTGAGTCCGCCCTCCTTGTCCTTCTCGGCCATGAACGCTGCGAAGGTCTCGGTCTCGATGGCCAGCGCGCAGAGCTCGGTCCCCTGACGGATCGCCGTCGGCATCCCCATCACGGCCATGCCGCGATGCACGGTGCGCTTGTTGATCTGCAGGATGTCGGAGGGGATGAGCGCGATGCGCTGGGCGATCTCGAGCACCCGCTGCTCGAGCTCCTCGGCCGGATAGGACCGGGTGGCGAAACCGGCGCGAGCCGCCTCCTCACCGGAGATCGAGTCCCCGGTGAGCATGAGCTCCATCCCGAGACGCGGGCCGAGCAGCCAGGCGTGCCACTGCATGTCGGGAGTGCCGAACCGCACCGCCGGGTACCCGATCCGGGCGTCGTCGGCCACGTAGACGAGGTCGCAGCCCGTGGCGAGCTCCGTGGCCCCCGCCAGGCAGTAGCTGTGGATCTGGGCGATGACGGGCTTGGCGAGGTCCCAGATGCTCATCCAGGTCTCGGTGACCTCCCGCGGGTAGCTGCCGAGTCCGCCGGCCGAACGGTAGGCGGGCGGCTCGTCGTCGACCGCTCCCCCGGTGAGGTCGTACCCGGCTGAGAAGCACGGACCCGCCCCCCGGATGATGGTGACCTTCACCATCGCATCATCCTCATGGGCGCGCAGCGCCGCGATGATCTCGCGCCGCATGGTGGCGCCCAGCGGGTTGCGCTTGGCCGGATTGTTCAGCGTGATGCGACGCACGCCCTCGGCGGGCTCGTCGACGATGATCATCGAGTACTCCATGGATCCCCCTTGTGGTCGCCCCGATGATGCCAGACCGGGGACGGACGGGAACCATGCTCAGCGCAGGCGGACGGCGACCTCGTTGGCGAGCAGGCGACCCTCGCGGGTGAGACGGACACCCGCACCCCCGGGCTCGAGCAGCGGACCGAGCTCGTCGAGATCCTCGGCGGAGAAGGAGCTCTCGGGCACCCCCTGTCCGGTGCGGAGGGCGAGCTGCAGCCCCTCGATGCGACGGACCTCGGGACTCAGGGTCTCGGCGGAGGCCTCGACCGACCCACCGGCGGCGACGAGGTCGATGTACCGATCCGGGGTGCGCACGTTCCACCACCGCCGACCGTGGCGATGGGAGTGCGCGGCACAGCCGAAGCCGAGATAGTCGCCCTGGGACCAGTAGAGGAGGTTGTGGGCGCACTCCTGCCCGGGACGGGCCCAGTTCGAGATCTCGTAGTTGACGAAGCCCGCCGCACCCAGGATCTCATCGGCGAGGAGGTACTTGTCGGCCTGGTCGTCATCGTCGGGGTGCCGAGCCGGGTCGTCGGCCAGCGGGGTGCCCGCCTCCACCGTGAGCGCATAGGCGCTCACATGATCGGGACCGAGCGCCACCGTGGCATCGAGGGTGGTGCGCCACTGGGCGACCGTCTCCCCGGCCCCGCCGTAGATGAGGTCGAGGTTGATGCGGCCGATGCCGGCGGCGCGGGCGAGCGCCACGGCCCGTTCCACCGATGCGGGATCATGACGCCGACCGAGGGCGAGGAGGACCTCGTCGACCATCGACTGCACCCCGAACGAGACCCGGGTGACACCGGCGTCGACGTAGCAGGTCAACAGGTCGGCCGAGACGGTCTCGGGGTTGCACTCCACCGTGACCTCGGCATCCCGGGCCATCGGGATGGCGGCCAGGATGCGGGCGATCGATGCCCCGGGGAGCAGCGAGGGTGTTCCCCCGCCGAAGAACACCGAGGTCGCCTCGGGATGCCCGCCGGCGGCGACCGAGCGACCGATGTCGGTGCAGACCGCGTCGACATAGGCGTCCATCAGATGGGGGCGGTCGGTCCAGGTGGCGAACGCGCAGTAGTCGCACCGGGACGTGCAGAACGGCACATGCACGTAGACGCCGAAGGGCGACGCCACACCCGATGTCGCCGTCATGCGGCGGGGCCGCTCTCGCCGACCAGTCGCGCCCGCAGCGCGCACAGCAGTGCACCCGCAGTGATGGCCGCCGTCTCGGATCGGAGCACCCCGTCCGCCAGCCCCACGCGGGTGGGCAGGGAGTCTCGTTCGGAGGCCGACCAACCCCCCTCGGGGCCGATCATGATGGCGGGGGCGGACAGGGTCGGCGCGGCGCCGTCGCGATCGGCAGCCACCATGGCGGGGACAGCGACGACCTCGGCGAAGGACGCCACCGCATCGACCACCGGGAACCAGATCCGTCGCGATTGCATGGCCGCCTCCACCGCCACCCGTCGGAGCCGTTCGGTGTTCCGGTGCACCTTGTCCTCGTCCCAGCGCACGACGGAATGCTCGGCGACGAACGGGATGATGCGATCGACCCCGAGCTCGGTGAGCTTCTGGACCACGATCTCGGGCTTCTCGCCCTTGACGAGCGCGAAGGCCACGGTGATCGACGGCGCAGGCACCTCGACACACTCGATGGGACCATCGATCACCAGCTCGGTTCCGAAACGACACCAGCGCCAGGCCCCTCGGCCGTCGGTCACCGAGATCGGATCGCCGTCGCGAAGACGCCGGACCCGCAGCAGATGATGGTGATCGTCGCTGGTCAGCACCGGTGCGGCGATGTCCTGCACGAGCGCATGGGGAGCAGTGCCCCCCGGGACCAGTGGTCGCTCAGCCACGGGTCACTTGAACGCGCTGCGCAGCTTGGAGAGCAGGCCGTGCTCAGCCGGCGCGATCTCATGACCGCGGAGCTCGGCGAACCGAGCGAGGAGGGCGGACTCCTCCTCGGTGAGGTCGGTGGGGGTGTCGACGATGATCTGCACGAGGAGGTCACCGCGACCGCGACCGCGCAGATGCGGCACGCCGAGGCCCCGGAACCGCAGGACCGAACCGGTCTGGGTGCCGGGTTCGATCTCGACCTCCTGATCACCGTCGAGGGTGTCGAGCAGGATGCGGGCCCCGAGGGCTGCCTGCGTCACCGGAAGATGCAGACGGTGCACGAGATCATCGCCCTGACGCTCGAAGCGCTCGTCGGAGGCGACACGGATGCGCACGTAGAGATCACCGGCGGCTCCCTGACGGAGCCCCACGGCGCCTCGCCCCCCGACCCGCAGCGTGGCCCCGGTGTCGACCCCGGCGGGGATCTCGACCGGATAGGTGCGCTCCTCGATGGTGCGGCCGTCGCCCCCACAGGTCGGACAGCGATGGGCGACGATGGTGCCGAATCCCCCGCAGCGACCACAGGGACCGGCGGTGACCATCTGACCGAGGATCGACTGACGCACCCGACGCACCTGACCGACGCCGTTGCAGTCCGGACAGGTCTCGGGTGCCGATCCCCCCTCGGAGCCCGAGCCCTCGCAGTCGCCGCAGGTGATGGCGGTGCGCACATCGACATCGGCGGTGGTGCCGAACACGGCACCGGCCAGATCGATCTCGACGACCGCCTCGAGGTCCTCGCCGCTCGGTGGCCCGGCCGGTCCCTGCTGGGCACCGAAGGGACTCTGGCCGTTGAAGAACATGTCGAAGATGTCGCCGAAGCCGCCGCCGAACGGGGAGCCACCCTGGGGCCCGGCCTCTCCGTAGAGGTCGTACTGCTGGCGCTTCTGGGGATCGGAGAGGGTCTCGTAGGCCAGGGCGACCTCTTTGAAGCGCGCCTCGGCGGCGGGATCGTCGGGATTGGCGTCGGGGTGGAGCTGCCGGGCGAGCCGGCGGTAGGCCCGCTTGACCTCGTCGGCCGAGGCGCTGCGATCGACGCCGAGGGTGTCGTAGTGATCGGCCATCTCAGCCCTCGCTCAACCGACGGCCGAGCCGGTTGGCGACCACGGCGACCGCCGAGAGGGCCTGGTCGTAATGCATCCGGGTGGGTCCGAGCACACCGATGGCTCCGGCCGCCTCGCCGTCCACGACATAGGGCGCCACGACCAGCGAACAATCGGCCAGAGCCTCGTTGCCGGTCTCGCGGCCGATGGCCACCGACAGGCCTCGACCGAGGACGTCCTCGAGCAGGTTCACCACCAGCAGCTGCTGCTCGAGGATGCGCAGGATCTCGCTGACGGTGCCCACCGCATCGAAGGCGGACACCATCTCGGAGGTGCCGCCGATGAAGACCTGATCCTCATGGCGATGATCACCACGGAGCGCATCGAGGGTGAGCCCGACGAGACGATCGACGTCCGACCGGGCCGCATCCGACCGCGGTCCGCCGGCGGTCGAGATGTCGGGGAGGGTCATCGCGGCGACCTCGGCCAGCGATCGACCGATGGCGGCGCCGGCGAGGCGGGTGCCGGCGGCGTTGATCAGGAGATCGTCGAGGTCGAGATCGGTCTCGATCGTGTGCTTCTCGACCGCGCCGTTGGACAGCACCACAACGCAGAGCACCACCCGCTGGGTGAGCTGTACGAGCTGCACCGACCTCACGGTGGCGACCTCATGGGGAGGTCCGACCACGACCGCCGCATACCGGGTGAGGTTGGACAGCAGACGAGTGGTGTCGGCGAGCATCTGCTCGATCTCACCGTGGGTCCGCGCGAAGAAGCTGCGCACCTGCTGGGTCTCTGACGCTCCGAGACGGCCCGGTCCCAGCTGATCGACGAAGAACCGATAGCCCTTCTCGGTGGGGACCCGTCCGGCGCTGGTGTGGGGCTGATGGAGGTACCCCTCCGCCTCGAGCGCGGCCATGACGTTGCGCACGGTGGCCGGCGAGACGTTCACCTCGGTGGAGGTGGCGACATGGTTCGAGCCGACCGGCTGCGCACTCTCGATGTATTCGCTGACCACCGCCCGGAGGATGGTGGCCTTTCGTTCGTCGAGCATGGGAACCTGGGGACGATCGGGCCGACCTCGGTCGGCTCTGGCGCTGCCGATGATACCGGCGACCCCCAGCGGCGAGCACTCGAGGGCCGGGAGTGCCAGCCCCCGGCGCACGGCAGGCTCAGTCGTCGAGTCGGAGGGCCGAGACGAACGCCTCCTGGGGGACCTCGACCCGGCCGATGTTCTTCATGCGCTTCTTGCCCTCCTTCTGCTTCTCCAGCAGCTTGCGCTTGCGGCTGATGTCGCCGCCGTAGCACTTGGCCAGCACGTCCTTGCGCTTGGCCTTGACCGTCTCCCGGGCGATGATCCGGCCCCCGATGGCCGCCTGGATCGGCACATCGAACAGCTGGCGCGGGATGAGCTCCTTGAGCTTCTCGGTCATGCGCAGGCCGTAGCCGTAGGACTTGTCCTTGTGCACGATCATGCTGAAGGCGTCGACCGGGACCGAGTTGAGCAGGATGTCGACCTTCACGAGGTTGGAACGCCGATATTCCGACGGCTCGTAGTCGAGACTGGCGTAGCCCTGGGTGCGGCTCTTCATCTGGTCGAAGAAGTCGGTGACCACCTCGGCCAGCGGCATCTCGTAGACCAGTTCCATCCGCTCCGGCGAGAGGTACTCGATCTTGATCATGTCGCCCCGCCGAGCCTGGCACAGCTCCATGAGCGTGCCGGTGTAGGCGGTCGGCGTGAGGATCGTGGCCCGCAGATAGGGCTCCTCGATGTGGTCGACCTCGGTGGCGGGGGGCAGCTCGCTGGGGTTGTCGATGATGAGGACCTCACCCGCCTGGGTGTGCACCCGGTACTGCACCGAGGGAGCCGTGGCGATCAGCGACAGGTTGAACTCCCGCTCGAGTCGTTCCCGGATGATCTCCATGTGCAGCAGTCCGAGGAAGCCGCAGCGGAACCCGAACCCGAGGGCACCGGAACTCTCGGGTTGGAAGGTGTAGCTCGAGTCGTTGAGACGCAGCTTGTCGAGCGCCTCGCGCAGACTGGGGAACTCATCGCCGTCGATGGGATAGATGCCGCAGAACACCATCGGCTTCGGTTCCTGGTACCCCTCGAGCACCGGCGCCGGGTTCGCCGCCGTGGTGATGGTCTCACCCGAGCGGGCCTCACCGACGTCCTTGATGCCGGCGATCAGATAGCCGACCTCGCCGGCCCCGAGTGAGGCCACCGGCGTGGGATCGGGGAGGCGGACCCCGACCTCGTCGGCATCGTGCACGGCTCCGGCCTGCAGGAACCGCAGGCGGGAGCCGGTGGTCAGGGTGCCGTTGACCACCCGCACCGAGGAGACCACACCGCGGTACTGGTCGAAATGGGAGTCGAAGATGAGTCCCTGCAGCGGCGCATCGGGGTCGCCGGTCGGGCACGGGATGCGTTCGACCACGGCGTCGAGCAGCTCCTCGACCCCTTCACCGGTCTTGGCGCTGATGCGCAGGATCTCATCGGCGGGGATGCCGAGCACCTTCTCGATCTCGGCGGCGTAGCGATCGGGGTCGGCGGCGGGCAGGTCGATCTTGTTGAGGGCGGCGACGATCTCGAGATCGTTCTCGAGGGCGAGATAGCAGTTGGCCAGGGTCTGGGCCTCGATGCCCTGGGCGGCGTCGACCAGCAGGATGGCGCCCTCGCAGGCGGCCAGGGAACGACTGACCTCGTACCCGAAGTCCACGTGCCCGGGGGTGTCGATCAGGTTGATGGTGTGGCCACGATGCTCGAGCCGGACGCTCTGCAGCTTGATGGTGATGCCCCGCTCGCGCTCGATGTCCATGGAGTCGAGGTACTGGGCCCGCATCTCCCGGGGATCGACGGCCCCGCACAGTTCGAGCAGGCGGTCGGCCAGCGTCGACTTGCCATGGTCGATATGGGCGATGATGCAGAGGTTGCGGAACCGTTCGAGCGGGGCCACGGACACGCTTTCCTTGGGACGAGGGGCGCTGCAACCCTACTGCCCGCCCCCCTCAGGACCGCACTGGGAGCCTGCACCCCACTTCGGCTAGAGTCTGCGACTCGTGTCCGGGTGGTCAGCCGCCCGTCCCCTCTCCACGAACATCCCCCGGCGGCACGTCCCGAACGAACCGCCCAGAACCCTCCGCCCAGAACCAACCGAGGTGCCCGATGGCGAACATCAAGAGCCAGATCAAGCGCAACCGCCAGAACGAGAAGGCCCGCCTGCGCAACAAGGCGGTCCGCTCCGAGCTGAAGACCCGCACGAAGCGCGCTCTCGCCGCAGCTGAGCAGGGCTCCGACACCACCACGCAGGTCACCCGGGAGGCCGTCAAGCGCATCGACATGGCCGCCAGCAAGGGTGTCATCCACAAGAACACCGCCGCCCGTCGAAAGAGCCGCCTCATGAAGAAGGTGGCGGCGGCGCAGAGCGCCCAGTAACCGACACCCCGTCGCTCAGCGCCGCGCGCCGGCACCCCGACTGCGACCGGCCAGACGGGCCACCAGCACCTCCACCACCAGTTCCGGTGGCCAGCTGCGCGCCCCATGCAGGTGGAGATCGGCCTCGGCCAGCAGCGAGACGAACTGGGCGAGACGCTCCGACCCCAGCCGCTGCGCGCCGGTCAACGCCTTCCGGGCCGGGAAGGTGCTCTGCTTGCCGGTGATGCCGAGTCGCTCGGCGGCCATCTTCTCCCCGCGGATGTCGGGGCTGTCCACCTCGAGCATGCGCAGGTAGTGGGTGGTGAGGGTGGCGAGCACCTGCAGCGGGTGGCGGTCGCCGCCCGAGAGCATGCGATCGAGCACCGCCAGAGCCCCCGGGACATCGGCGCGGTCGATGGCGTCGGTGAGATCCCACGGCGCGACATCCCCGGCCTGTCCGAGGAACGGTGCGATGTCGTCGACGCCGAGGGTGGCACCCGGGCCGAACACCCCTTCGAGGGTGGTCAGGATCCCCGGGAGTCCCCCCATGTCCTCACCGAGATGCTCCTCGAGCCGGGCCCGGGCCCGGGGGTCGAGACGCAGCGATGAGGCCGACACCTGATCCGCCAGCCACCGGGAGCGTTCCTGCCCGCGCCCGGCGCCGGTGTCGATGATCTGTCCGCCGGCGCCGGAGATGGCATCCACCAGCGAACGAGGCACCGGGGCGATGGCGCCCTGATGACCGGGCCGGGGATCCTTCTCCCAGATCAGCACCAGGATCGTCGTGTCGAGGGGATCGGCGAGATGCTCCACGAGCGGAGCGACCAGTTCCTTGGTGGAGAACACCGCGGCGTTGCGCACGAGAACTATGCGCCGCTCGGTGAGGAAGGGCGGCGTCCGGGCCGCGTCCATCACCCGACCGATGTCGTAGGCGTCCTCATCAGCGGTGAGGTGCGCGTCGATGCCGAGTTCCTCGACCATCAGGAAGCGGTCGGCGTCGCCGACCAGCTCGTCGATGAGATCGGTGACCGCCCGACCGAGCAGCACGTCGTCGGCACCCTTGAGCACCGTGATCGGTGATCGGGGGGCGGGACTCATGCTGCCTGCAGGATCGCCGCCATGGTGTCGGCCACCCGTCGGCCGTTGCGGACATCGTGGGACCGCAGGATCCGACAGCCGAGCGCGATGCCGAGGGCGTGCGCCGCCATGGTGCCATCACCGGCCGAGCCCCGTTCGACATCGAGAAGGGTCCACAGGAACCGCTTGTTCGAGGCGGAGAGGAACACCGGATGGCCGAGTTCCACAAGGGCATCGGAGTGACGCAGCAGCTCGAGCGACTGGGCTTCGGTCTTGCCCAGATCGAGTCCGGCGTCGACCATGATGCGCTCCGCCGGAATGCCGGCCTGACGGGCCCGCGCGGCGCGGTCGGAGAGGAAGGCGCACACATCGGCGATGAGGTCGTCGTAGTGCGGATCGGGATCGGGGACCCGAGGACGCAGTCGGATGTGGGTGGCGACCACCGACGCTCCGGCCGCAGCGCAGACCGGCAGGTACTCGGGATCGGCGAAGCCGCTGATGTCGTTGCCGACCACGGCGCCCGCCTCGAAGCAGGCTGCGGCCACCGAGGCCCGCCAGGTGTCGACCGACAGCGGGAGATCGAACCGGGCCCGCAGTGCCTCGACCGCAGGGACGACACGATCGAGCTCCTCGGCCTCGGTGACCTCCTCACCGGGCCCGGCCTTGACCCCACCGACATCGAGGAAGTCGGCGCCGTCGACGACGAGTTGTTCGGCCTTGCGCAGGAAATCGTCGAAGGCGTAGTAGGCGCCCTGGTCGTAGAAGGAATCGGGGGTGCGATTGAGGATGCCCATGACCACGGCCCGATGGGTGATGTCGAAACGGGTGGTGCCGAGATCGAGGAACACGCCGTGACCCTATCCCCCATCTCCGATGATCTCGGCCTCCCCACCCCCCGTCACCACCACCCGCAGACCCGATGCATGCCGGGCGACCTCGACCTGCAGTGTCCCCACGGTGACCGTGATCGGCCGCTGGTCGGCCCCCGGCCCTCCGGGGGTGATCACCCGCACCACCTCGAGTCGACTGCGAAGGGTGACCTCCGCCTCGATGGCGGCGGCCGCGTCCGAGGTCCGCACCAGCAGGTCGAGACGGCCGACGCTGCGACCGTGGAGCAGGACCAACAGGTCCGCAGTGCGGACCCGACCGTCCAACGCCAGCACCGCCGCCCCGTCGGGGTCAACCCAGACCCGACTCCCCACGGACTGCAGCGTGCCGGCGGTGGGAGTCCGCCACGCCGGGAGGACACCGATCAGCAGCATGAGTGCGACGGCGATGGCGAGGACCCGCCGCCGCCGCCCCGGTGGTGACAGCGCCGTGGCACCGAGGAGCACCACGAGGGAACCGAGCAGGACCAGCCCGATGCGCAGCGGAGGCATCGTCGCCACCAGGCGGGCCACCCCCGTGGTCCAGCGAAGCGCGAGCTGCACCGGCCACTGGAGCACGGTGGCGACCGGGCCGCCCAGAGCGCCGGCCACCACGCCGACGGTGGTGCCCCACATCATCACGAAGGCGGCGGCCGGTTCGACGAGCACGTTCGCCGGGATCGCCAGGAGCGGTTGCGGGCCGAAGGCGGGGATGGCGATCGGGGCCACTCCCACCTGCGCCGCCACCGGCAGGGCGATGGCAGCGGCGAGACGACGGGGACCGGGCAGGCGAGCGGCCAGCGGTCGGGCCAGGACCACGATGCCGGTGGTGGCGGCCAGCGAGAGCCGGAAACCGACGGAGGACACCAGCAGCGGATCGATCAGCAGCAGCGCGATGACTGCGAGACCCAGCACCCGGAGGCCACTGCTGGGACGGCCGATGGCCATCGTCCATCCGGCGATCGCCGCCATCGCGGCGGCCCGCAGGATCGATGGCTCGAACCGGGTGATGGCGAGGAACACGAGGACCACCATCGCCACCAGCCACAGGCGACGCCGCAGTCCCAGGCGCCGGAGCAGCGGCGCCAGCACCAGCATCACGAACGCAAGGTTCTCGCCGCTCACCACCGACAGGTGCGACAGTCCGGCGGCGCGCAGGTCCGCAGTGATCGCCGGGTCGCTCCCCCGGTCGTCGCCGATGACGAATCCGAGATGCAGCGCCCGCAGCTCGGCCGGAAGGTGATCGGCGCTCCGCTCGATGAGCTCCCGCGCGGCGGCGATACCCGCCACCGGCGGCGTGCGCGGCCACACACGGTCGATCCGATCGACCCGCAGCAGTCCCCGGATGTGGCCCGAACGTCTCCGCCAAGGAGCGGTCCGCCCGTGGACATCGACACGGTCGCCGGCACCGAGGGAGGAGAGTCGAGCAGCAGTGGCAGCGGTCGCGATGAGCTGCAGATGGCCGGCGGCCGTGCGCACCTCGATCGCGACCATCGGGGTCGAGCCCGATGGGTCACCGACCAGTTGCACCGTGCCGCGGAACTCCCCTGCGGCGACCGGTGCGGCCCCCTCCAGGGTCTGCGCGGCGAGGCATGCACACAGGCACACCACCGCGATGCCCACCGACCATGGCCGGATCCGCACCATCCCCAGGACCATGACGGTGATCGCCGCGGCCGGAGGGATCGATGGCGCCCAGGAGGCGGCGACCAGGCAGCCGACGGCGGTGACCACCGGCCAGGCCGCCCACCTCCATCCATGCAGCGGCCCCCGAGGCCGCGAGGCAGCTGCGGTGCGGCCGATCCGATCAGCCAACCGTCACGAGACCGCGCAGTTGATCGAGCCGGGCTGACCCGATCCCCCGCACCTCGAGCAGATCCTCGACACTGCGGAACCGTCCCACGCGTCGCCGCTGCTCGATGATGGCGGCGGCGGTCGAGGGTCCGACGCCCGGCAGGGCCTCCAGCTGCACCTCGGTGGCGGTGTTGAGATCGAGCGGTCCGGCCGAACCCGCCGAGGAAGGATCCGGTGCCGGCCCACCGGGGAGTTCGGGCTGCGGCTGGCCGCGTCGGGTGATGAACACCCGCTGACCGTCGGCGATGGGAGCGGCGAGGTTCACGCGCTCGATGTCGACATCCTCGGCCACCCCGCCGGCCGCGGCGATGGCATCGGCCACCCGGGAGCCGGATCCGAGGCGATAGAGCCCGGGCGCGCGGACCGCACCGGCGACATGCACCGTGACCGCAGGGGCTGTCGTGGCGGTGGTCGGCGTGGAGTCGAACAGCGGTGGTGCGGACTCGACCGGCGATGCGGTTCCGGTGCCGCTCATCACGGTCCACAGGATCGTCGCCAGGACGAGCAGCACCGTCATCCCGATCACCACCAGCACCCGGGGCGAGCAGCGAGCGACGGCCGCTCGCAGCCACTCGCGCGCGGCCTCGACCTGATCCTCGATCACCACGGCTCCTCACGACATCGGCGGACACCAGCGGGGGCGATGCTCGCCCGACGCCCCACGAACCGATCGGGAGGGATGACGCGACGCTACCGGCGGTCCGGTGGGTGCACCAGAGCCCCACGGCCCGTCATCGGGACGAGCCGAGCCGAGGGTCTCAGAACAGTCGCGAGGTGAGTTGGCGGCGCAGCGAGCCGGTCCGCGGATCCTCGGGACCGAGAAGTTCGAGCAGGTCGAGGAACTCACGGCGGGCATCGTCATCGCCCTTGACCTGATCGAGCAGCACCGCGAGCCGCTCGAGGATGTCCTCATCGGTGCCGTACCGCCCCTCGCTGCGTGCATAGGCGGCGATCCGGCGGGCGTCGGGGGAATCGGCGACCCGATCGAGGAGACGCAGTGCCTCCTCGAACCTCCCCTCCCCGGCGCAGAGCTCGGCGAGGTCGCACAGCACCCCCTCGTGGGCCGGCTCGAGCTCGAGGGCGGCGAGCAGCGAGGCCTCATCGCCGAGATCTCGGAGTCGTTCGACCTCGGTCTGCTCCACCGTGGGCAGCAGTCCCTCCACGAAGGCCCGCACCTCGGCCTCGGGACGGGCGCCGAGGAAGCTGGGACCGAGCCGGCCGTCGATCACGGCATGCACCGCAGGGATGCTCTGCGCCCGGAAGGCCTGAGCGATCTGGGGGTTCTCGTCGACGTTGACCTTGGCCAGCACCACGGCGCCGTCGGTCTCGGCGACCACCCGCTCGAGGATCGGGCCGAGGGTGGTGCAGGGTCCGCACCAGGGCGCCCACAGGTCGACCACCACCGGTGTGGTCATGGACCGCTCGAGCACCTCGGTCTGGAATGTCTGGTCGGTCGCGTCGATGATCACGCCCTCAGGATAGGACCAGCACCGGGCCACACCCCACGACGGGTCCGCCGGTAGCGTGGTCGCACCCGTCAGGAGAGGATCCCGTGGAAGCCAACGTCGACATCGCCGGCATCGACGCCGCAGCCATCACCGAGTGGATGGCGGCGCGGGTGCCCGACCTCGCCCCACCGATCCGGTTCGAGCTCATCACCGGTGGACTGTCGAACCTCACCTATCGCCTCACCGATGCCCGCGGTGGCCGGTGGGTCCTGCGCCGGCCACCACTCGGGCATGTGCTCGCCACCGCCCATGACATGGGCCGTGAGCACCGGATCATCTCGGCGCTGCTGCCCACCGACGTCCCCGTGCCTCCGCTGGTGGGTTTCTGCGAGGACACCGAGGTCAACGGTGCGCCGTTCTACGTCATGGACCATGTCGACGGCGTGATCGCCCGCGACGTCGCCGCCGCCGGAACCCTGCGCCTCGAGGCGCGCCGCGCCGCCGGCGAGCACCTCATCGACGTGCTCGCCGCCATCCACGAGGTCGACATCGACGCCGTCGGTCTCGGCGATCTCGGACGCCGGGAGAACTACGTCGAACGCCAGCTCTCCCGATGGCACCGCCAGTGGGAGGCCACCAAGGACCGCGACGACCCGACGATGGAGACGCTCCACCAGCGCCTCGCCCAGCAGGTCCCGGCGCAGGGTCCGGCCACCATCGTCCACGGCGACTATCGGCTCGACAACTGCATCCTGCACCCCGACGGCTCCATCGCCGCCGTGCTCGACTGGGAGCTGTGCACCCTCGGCGATCCGCTCGCCGATGTCGGCCTCATGCTCGTGTACTGGTCCGAGTCGGGCGATCAGGTCTCCATCGGCCTGCCACAGGGCTCCACCGTCGAGGGCTTCGCCTCCCGCCGGGAGCTGCTCGATCTCTACGCCGCCCGCACCGGTCGCGACCTCTCCTCGATCGGCTACTACGTGGCGCTCGGGTACTGGAAGCTCGCCTGCATCCTCCAGGGTGTGCTGGTGCGGTACCGGGCCGGGGCCATGGGCACCGCCGCCACCGACGACGACCCCTTCGGCTCCCAGGTCGAGGCCCTCGCCGAGGCGGGGATGGCCGCCCTCGACGGTCGGATCGGAACACGATGAGCGAACTGTTCGAACTGCTCGAGAGCCCTGATCTGGTCTCCCCCGCGCTCATCCTCGGCCTCGACGGCTGGATCGATGCCGGGTTCGCCACTGCGAACGCCCTCGGAACCATGCTCGAGGACCTCGACACGATCACCGTCGCCGTGTTCGACACCGATGCCCTGCTCGATCACCGCTCGCGCCGGCCCACGATGCACCTCGTCGACGGCATCAACACCGGTCTCACCTGGCCCCTCATCGAACTGCGCGCCGGTGTCGACCGAGCGGGCAACGAGGTCCTCTTCCTGGTCGGCGCCGAACCCGACCATCGCTGGCGAGCGTTCTCGGCGGCGGTCGTCGACCTCGCCCACGAGTTCGGCGTGAGTGCGGTCTACGGACTCGGTGCCTACCCGGCACCGGTCCCCCACACCCGCCCCACCCGTCTGGTGTCCACCGCCACCACCATCGAACTGGCCGCCCGTGTGGGCAGCGTCCCGGGCCGGATCGATGTGCCGGCCGGGGTGCATGCCGCCATCGAACGATGCTGTGCCGACCATGGGCTCCCCGCCACCGGACTCTGGGCCCAGATCCCCCATTACGCCGCCGGCATGCCCTACCCCGACGGCGCCTTCGCCCTCGTGGAGGGTCTGCGCTCCGTCGCCGGACTGCAGTTCCCGCTCGGCTCGCTCGTCGAGGATGCCCGGACCACACGGGCCCGACTCGACGAACTCGTGGCCAACAGTGACGATCATGTCGCCATGGTCCGGCAGCTCGAGGTGCAGGTCGACGCCATCATCGACGCCACCCCCGCCGGACCGCTGCCCAGCGGCGAGGATCTCGCCGCCGAGCTCGAACAGTTCCTGCGCGAGCAGGAGTGATCGGACCGCTCAGATCACCAGATTGATGAGGTTCGGCGGTCGGCAGATCACCTTGCGGATCGTGGCGCCGTCGAGAAGTTCGCGCACCCGCGCACTGGTCAGGGCCAGTTCCTCGGCGGCGCCGGCGTCGATGCCGGCCGGGACCTCGATCCGCTCGCGCACCTTGCCGTTGATCTGCACGACCATGGTGACGGTGTCGACCACCAGGAGCGCAGGATCGGCGGTGGGCCATCGCTGCTCGTGGATGTGACCGCCCCGTCGCGCCTCCCACAGCTCGGCGGTGATGTGCGGCGCCATCGGTGCCATGAGCAGCAGCAGCGTGTCGATGCACTCGGCCAGCACACCGGCCTCCGGAGCCGCATCGGCCTGGACGTAACGGTGGAGCTCATTGGTGAACTCCATGAACGAGGCCACGACGGTGTTGTAGGACCAGCGCTCGAAGTCCTCGTCGACGCGGGCGATCAGACGATGCAGGGCGCGCCGAATGGCCAGATCGGCGTCGGTGTGCTCGCGGTCCACGGGGAGACCGCCGACCTCACCTCGGGCGAGGCGCCAGACGCGCTGCAGGAACCGCGAGCAGCCGTCGATGCCGACACCCTCCCAGTCCACGTCGTCCTGGGGAGGTCCGACGAACAGGTGGGCGAGCCGCAGGGCGTCAGCCCCCTGGGTGTCGAGGATCTCCTCGGGTGCCACGAGGTTGCCCTTGGACTTGGACATCTTGTCCCCGCCCAACCGGATCATTCCCTGGGTGAACAGTCGGGTGAACGGCTCGCGCAGCTCCGGTGGAGCGACTCCGAGATCGGCGAGCGCCTTGGTGAAGAATCGGGCGTACATCAGGTGCAGGATGGCGTGCTCGACGCCGCCGATGTACTGATCGACCGGCAGCCAGGCCCGAGCGGCCTCGGGACTGAACGGTGCCTCGTCGTTCCACGGGTCGGTGAAGCGCAGGAAGTACCACGAGGAGTCGACGAAGGTGTCCATGGTGTCGGTCTCGCGCTGGGCGGGGGCGCCACAGCGGGGACAGGTGGTGTGCAGGAACTCCGCATGGGCGCGCAGGGGCGACTCACCGGTGGGCAGGAACTCGACGTCGTCGGGAGCGAGCACCGGCAACTGGTCGGCGGGGACGGGCACCACCCCACAGCTGTCGCAGTGGACGACCGGGATGGGACATCCCCAGAAGCGCTGCCGACTGACCAGCCAGTCGCGCAGTCGGTAGTTGATGCGATGCTCCCCGATGCCCTCGCGCTCGAGGAATCCGATGGCGGCGGCGATGGCCTCCTGCTTGCCCATGCCGTCGAGCCAGTCGCTGTTGATGTGGGGACCCTCGCCGGTGTAGGCCTCCCCGTCGAAGTCGGCGGGAGGTTCGATGGTGCGCACGATCGGCAGACCGTGGGCCATGGCGAAATCCCAGTCGCGCTGGTCCTCGGCCGGGACGGCCATGATCGCTCCGGTGCCGTAGCCCATGAGCACGTAGTCGGCGAGATAGAGCGGCACCGACCGACCGGTGAACGGGTTCCGCACGAACGATCCGGTGAACACGCCGCGCTTGTCGAGCGAACCCTCCGAGGACATGCGCTCGACATCGCTGGCCTGACGCGCCCTCGCCACGAAGGCCTGCACGGCTTCGCGCTGGTCATCGGTGGTGACGGCAGCCACAGCCGGATGCTCGGGAGCCATGACGGCGTAGGTCATGCCGAAGCTGGTGTCGGGGCGGGTGGTGAACACGCGGATGCTGAGGCCCTCGGGATGCGCAGCACCATCGACATCGGTGACGACCATGGAGAACTCGGCACCCTCGGAACGGCCGATCCAGTTCCGCTGCATGGTCTTGACCCGCTCCGGCCAGTCCAGGGCGTCGAGGTCGTCGAGCAGCTGCTGCGCGTAGTCGGTGATCTTGAAGAACCACTGCTCCAGATCCCGCTTGTCGACGGCGTCGCCGGAGCGTTCACAGGTGCCATCGGCGAGAACCTGCTCGTTGGCCAGCACGGTCTGGCACCCGGGGCACCAGTTCACCGGAGCGTTGCGCCGATAGGCCAGCCCTGATTCCAGCAGGCGCAGGAAGATCCATTGGGTCCAGCGCTGGTACTCGGGGCTGTGGCTGGTGACCTGGCGCCGCCATTCGTAGACGGCTCCGATCCGGAGGATGGAGCTGCGCAGCTGCACGATGCGCTCGTCGGTGAACTCCCGGGGATGACGCCCGGTGCGGATGGCGGCGTTCTCGGCGGGCAGTCCGAAGCTGTCGAAACCCATCGGGGACAGCACCGCATAGCCCTGCATGGTGCGGTAGCGGACGATGACGTCACCGAAGGTGTAGTTGCGCACATGACCCATATGGGCCGACCCGCTCGGATAGGGATACATGCACAGCGTGTACCAATGGGGCCGGGGATCATCGTTGTCGACCTCGTAGGTGCCGGTGCTCTCCCACACCTGCTGCCACCTGCGTTCGATCGCCTGCGGGTCGTAGCCGTCAGCCATCCTGCGATCGTAGGTCAGCATCAGGATCGGCCGATCCGTCTCGATCTGGCCGTGTCTCGATCTGGCCGACGCTCGATCCGACCGACCCTCGACCACGGTGCGTCCCGGGCGGGAGAGGTGGGCCGGCTGATTTTGCAGCGGCCGCCACCGCCACTAGTGTCCGTCACCTCGCGGGGCTATAGCTCAGTTGGTAGAGCGCTTCCATGGCATGGAAGAGGCCAGGAGTTCGATTCTCCTTAGCTCCACTCCACCGTCGGCACATCTCGCCAGAGACGCTCGAGGTCGTAGAACGCCCGGGTCTCGTCGAGGAACACATGCACGATGAAGTCGCCGTAGTCGAGCAGCACCCACTGGGCGGCGTCGAGACCCTCGATCCGAAGCGGCTTCGGGCCACCCTCGGTGGTGATGCACTCCTCGATCTCCTCGGCGATCGAGCGGACCTGCCGGGTGTTGCGGCCGCCGGTGACGACGAACCATCCCGTGATCGCCAGCACCTCGCCCACATCGAGCACCACGGTGGGCTCCTCGGTCTTGGCGGCGGCCGCCCGGGCCGCGGTGCGCACCCAGGTGAAGGTGTCGGTCACCCCGACGACCGGGTCAGCCACCTCCGGCTCCCGACGTCGTGGATCGATCCCGATAATCGGCGCCGATGGTGATGGTCAGGTCGAGCGCCGAGTTGGACTGGGTGCTCTGCACAACCTCGCCGACCCCGAGGACCGAGCGGAGACGCTCGGCGTCGTCCTTCTCCGCCGGGTCGTAGTAGACGATCTGCGTGGTGTCGACATCGAACGAGGGGGCGTTGCCGACGATGTCGATCTGCGCACCGGCGGCGGCCAGCAGGATGGCGGGGCCCCGGGCGGCGTCGAACTCTCCGGTGCCGTCGATGACCTTCAGGCGGGGACGCCGACCGGGCGCACCCTCCGGGAGGGGGACGACCGAGGCGATCGCCTGCGGGCCGCTGACGCCGGGGGCCAGCCGGTACTGCGCCTCCTGACCGGCCGGGAGGTCGATCTGCGCCACCGGAAGGGTCTCGAAGGTCACCCGTGACCCGGCCAGCGCACCGAGGGCGGACTCGAGTCCCGCTCCCGAGCTCGTCACCTCGCCGGAGGGGTCGGAGGCGGCGATCAGGGCCTTCCAGAACGCCTGCACCCGATC
>JAGWYK010000129.1 GCA_018969405.1 Acidobacteriota bacterium | reverse complement strand
GCCGTCGCCCGATGCAGTTCCGATCACGGGGCCGAGGCCACCCTTCGCCTGCTCGCCGGCACCGCCCTGCTGCTGCTGCACCCCTGGGGACGGACGGCACGTCGACTCCCCGCCGCCGAACTCCTCGACGCCATCCGCACCCATGTCGCAGCGGTCGAACCGGAACACCCGACACTGGCCACCAAGATCATCGGGTTCACACCGGATCCGATCCCCGCCACCGATCGCACCTTCCTGCTGTCGTTGGTGTCGTGGGCGGGCCGGAGTCGCGCACCGATCATCAGCACCGACTCGTCGAGTGCTGCACTGCTGCTCGATCAGCTCCGTCGACTGTGGTTCGAGGGCTGTCGACCCGACAGCCGACGGTTCATCGACACCGTCGAGTTCGACATCCGATCACTGGCCAAGGACACCGCCACCCGCAGCTCCACCTCGGCCCACGGTCTCAACCGACTGCTGCTCACGATCGCATCCATCCGTCGTGGCGAGGTGCTGCTGGATCCGGCCTGCGGTCAGGGCTCGTTGTTCATCGATGCCCACGAGCTGCTGCACGGTGGCGGTCGTGTGCGTCAGAAGGTCGGCTTCGTGGGCCGCGAACAGGACCTCGGCACCTGGACCGTGGCCAAGGTGCGGCTCGGCCTGCGCGGCATCGCCCACGATCTCGGCGAACCCACCGACGGCACTCGCTGCGAACTGACGATGCCGTCGTTCACCCACATCGTCGCCGATCCCGAGGTGGGGGCTCGGGGTCTGAAGGTGTGGACGCGCCGGATCGTCGACCTGCTCGACGAGCACGGCACCGGACAGCTGGTCGTACCGGCCTCGCTGGTGTTCCCGACCGCCGATGGTCGGGGTCGTGGCGCGTGGTGGAAGGCGCTGCAACCCCATATCGATGCCGTGGTCTTCACCCCGACCGATGCCGCCATCATCCTGCTGCGGCGCGACGTGAACCGTCTGAAGCTGCTGGTGCAGATCCATCGCATGACTGCGGCCCAGACCCTGCGCCGGTTCGAGGAGAAGCATCCGGGCGTCGAGGTTCCGCTCGATGTGTACGACCCGGCGCTGGTCCCGTTCATGCCGGCGCAGCTGCGTCGCGTCGCCGACCTCGTGTCGATGAGTCGCGGTCCTGCCGAGCGGATCGACGAACCCACCGAGGAATTCATCGACTGCCGCTCGATCGCGGCCATCACCCTGGAGGGGCTCGGCGCCCCGCGCTGGGGGGACTGCGAGGCGATCCGCGCCATCGACTTCGAGACCGCGCAGGACAAAGAGGCGCGGCTGGCACGGGAACGCGCCGCCGCGCTGGTCGAGGCGCCGATCATCGGCAACGCGATGCCCTCGTCCGAGGATGAGGACGTGCCGATCGAGTCATCCGACCCACGTGAGCGAGCGCGACGCGAGCGACTGCGGGGTGAGATGACCCGGCGGATCTACGCGACCAAGCCCCGGCGAACCCCTCCGCCCTCCAGGAACGAGGCCGACGCGGTGCTCGCCCGGGCGATCCGGGCGGTGGAGCTGCTGCGCTGGCTGACCGATCGATCGGCGGCCGATCTGCGGCCGAAGCCCGAGGATCCGGAACTGGCCGGTCTGCTCGAACAGGACACCACCGAGGAGGTGCGACGGGCGCTGCGCCGGCTCGAGCTCCGCCTCAAGGGTGAGGAGACCAGAGGCCGCCGCCCCTCCTCGGGCGGGTGACCAGCAGGGTCCGACCTGCACCGCACAACCCGAGGACCGGGCCTCACCCATGTGCATTGCATACTGCTATGCTCACTGCATGACACAGCTGGTGACCCGTATCGATGACGCCCTGGCCGCCTCGATGGACGAACTGATCGCTCAGGGTGCCGCCGCCAACCGGTCGGAGCTCGTGCGCATGGGGCTCGAGCGGCTGATCGAGGAGCGGCGGCGGCTCGCCATCGGCCAGCAGATCGTCGACGCCTACACCGAGATCCCGCAGTCCGATGATGCTGAGCTCGATGCCGCCACCCGCGCCCTCATCGACGAGGAACCCTGGTGACCCATCCCCGCCAGGGGGAGATCTGGTGGGCGGAGCTCGAGTCCAGCCGTCGCCCGGTGCTTGTGGTCACCCGGACCGACGCCGTGCCGGTGCTCACCGGTCTGGTCGTCGCTCCGCTCACCCGAACCATCCGATCGATCCCGACCGAGATCCGCCTCGGCACCGACGAAGGGCTCGGCACCGAGTGCGTCGCCAACTTCGACAGCCTCCAACGCATCCGGCGCTCGGCACTCACCACCAGGATCGGCGACATCGGTCTGCGGCGCCCCGAGATCTGCGAAGCACTCCGCAACCTCAGCAACTGCTGAGGGGTCGAACGCCCGCCTAACCGAGCACCCGGCGCAGGTCGGCCTCGCTCAGTCGACCGATGCGGCGCTCTGGAGCCAGCGGCCCATCGAGCAGCAGGAACCGCACCTCGGGACTGACAACCGACGCGTTGTCGAGCCCGGCCGCGTCCCAGTCCCGCAGCTTCACGCCCTCTCCCACCCGGTGCATCGAGCCGCCGGTGGAATGGATCGCCCGGTAGCGGATCTCGGTGTCGCTGACGCTCAGCACCAGACAGGGCCGCACCTTGCCCACCCGACCGGAACCGTCGCTGGCCGAGAA
>JAGWYK010000128.1 GCA_018969405.1 Acidobacteriota bacterium | reverse complement strand
CCGCTGCGCACCTCGGTGATGTGGTCGATGTCGTCGAGCAGCGAGGTGGTGGCCTTGATGGCGCGCAGCTTCCGGGCGCCGACGTCGCCGGGCCCGTCATCGGGAACGGCGCGCAGCGCCCCCATGGCCGACTCGAGTCGGGTGCGGGCGAGGGCGAGCACACGGGCGGCATCGCCGTCCACCGCCCCGCGCAGACGTCGGCCCCGCTCCTCGGCGATGGCGGCGCGCCACTGCGGTCCCAGCTCGTCGAGCGAGGCCACCAGATCGGTGTCGCTGACGATGGCGGCGACGGTGCGGGCCAGCGCGGTGAACCGCCCGCCGGTGAGATCGACCCCCGAGGTGGCGGCGATGATGTCCTCGAGCTGATGGGCCTCGTCGATGACGACGACCTCGTGCTCGGGCAGCAGCGCGCCGCCGGTGGCGATGTGCATGCCGTAGAGGTGGATGTTGACGATGACCACATCGGCCTCGGCCGCCGCGGCCCGGGCCCGCTCGGCGAAGCATTCGACGCCGCGGGGGCACCGGGTGGCACCGGGGCATTCGCGCGGTCCCACGCTCACCGCCGACCAGGCCCGGTGCGAGGGCTCGATCGGCAGTTCGGCCCGGTCCCCGGTGTCGGTGGTGGCGGCCCAGCGCAGGATCGTGGCGATCTCCTCGGCCGGGGGACGGGGCCCCACCTCGAGCTCGAGCTGATCGGGATCGTCGGCGAGCTCGGCGATCCGCTGTTGGCAGACGTAGTTGGAGCGGCCCTTGAGCACGGCGAAGGAGATGGGTCGGTCGAGATGCTCGACGAGGTGGGGGAGGTCCTTGGTGGCCAGCTGGTCCTGCAGGGTGCGGGTGGCGGTGGCCACGACCGTGCGTCGCCCCGACACGATCGCCGGCACGAGGTACGCGAAGGTCTTGCCCGTCCCGGTGCCGGCCTGCACGATGAGATGACGCGACTCCGAGATGGCGGCGGCCACGGCGGCGGCCATCTCGATCTGACCGGCGCGCGGCTCGCCCCCCGGCAGTGAGGCGGTGATCGACTCGAGTGCCCGTGTGGCGTTGGTGATGAGCCGATCGGAGGGGGCCATGGAGGGGCTGATGGTACCGGTGCCGTCCGATGCTGGCGGTAACCTCGCCCGGTGGACGTCCCCGGCATCGACAACGATCGGATCCCCGCGCACATCGCGGTCGTGATGGACGGCAACGGTCGATGGGCGCAGCGGCGCGGGCTCAAGCGCACCGAGGGTCACGCCGCGGGTGAGGAGGCGCTCATGGACACCGTCGACGGTGCCCTCGACCTCGGCGCCCGGTGGCTCACGGTGTACGCCTTCTCCACCGAGAACTGGCGCCGACCCGTCGATGAGGTGCGGTTCCTCATGGGTTTCAACGAGTCGCTGCTGATGCGCCGACGCGACGAGCTCGACGCCAAGGATGTCCGCATCCGTTTCATCGGTCGTCGCGACTGGCGGGTGCCCAGGCGCCTGCTGCGTCGCATCGACGAGTCGGTGGAGCAGACCCGCCGCAATCGCACGCTCACGCTCACCATCGCGTTCAACTACGGCGGCCGGGCCGAGATCGTCGATGCCGTGCGCCGCATCGTCGACGAGGGCATCCCGGCGGCCAAGATCGACGAGCGGACCATCGCCAAGCGGCTCTACGCCCCCGACATGCCCGAGCCCGAGCTGCTCGTGCGCACCTCGGGTGAGTACCGGCTGTCGAACTACCTCATGTGGGAGGCGGCCTACAGCGAACTGGTCTTCACCGATGTGCTCTGGCCCGATTTCCGGCGTGAGCATCTCTTCGAGGCGGTGCGCGAGTATCAGGCCCGCGACCGTCGCTTCGGCGGTCTGAGCGACGAATGATCTCGGAGTCCGGTCGCACGAGGAGCCGTCGCCGGTGAGCCGGGGCACGATCCATCGCGACGAGGGCATCGTGCTGCGCACCTATCGGCTGGGAGAGGCCGACCGCATCATCGTGGTGCTCACCAAGCGGCGCGGGAAGGTGCGGGCGGTGGCCAAGGGGGTCCGCAAGACGCGCTCCAAGTTCGGGTCGCGCCTCGAACCGATGAGTCATGTGGCGCTGCAGCTCTACGAGGGCCGCGAACTGGACCTCATCACCCAGGCCGAGAGCATCGACCACTTCCGCGCCCTGCGCGATGACCTGGATCGTCTCGGTCGGGCCGTGGCCATGCTCGAGACCGCCGATCAGCTGGCCCAGGAGGGAGAGGTCAACCCGCGCCTCTACGAGATGCTGCTGGGCGCCCTGCGCACCCTCGACGGCACCGACTCCCCGCTGGTGGTGCCGGCCTTCTTCTGGAAGGTGCTGGCGCTCGAGGGCTACCGGCCCGAGGTCGAGGTCTGCGTGCTCTGCGGTGCCGCCGGAGCAGCGGACGACGCCGACGCCGAGGCCGGCGGTGGCTCGGGTGCTGCACTGGTGGCCTTCGATCTCGACAGCGGCGGTCTGCTCTGCCACGGCTGCCGGCGGGGCACGGCGGTGTCACCGGCGGCGGTGGCGCTGCTGCAGCAGATCCTCGGGGGGCGTCTCAACGAGGCCCTGGCGGCGCCACCCTCGGCGGCCACCGGTGAGGTCGACCATCTCGCCACCCGGGCGGTCGAGCATCACCTGGAACGGCGGCTGCGGTCGGTCACCGT
>JAGWYK010000048.1 GCA_018969405.1 Acidobacteriota bacterium | reverse complement strand
ATCACCCAGACCTGACCTAGGGTTCGGCCATGAACGGCCGGAGCATCACCGAGCGCCAGGAGACCCTGCGAGCCGAACGGGCGGTGGTCGCTCCGTACTGGGGTGGTGTCGAGGTCCGCATCATCGCCGAGTTCCTCCTCGCCTCCCTGGCGTGGATCGCCGTGATCGTGGCCGGCACGATCGGGGTCATCCCGCTCTGGCTGGGACTCATCATCAACACCGTCGTCGCCACGACCTTCTACATGCCGATGCATGAGGCCGCCCACGGCAACATCCTCGGCCGACGGACCGGATCACGAGCGGTGGAGGAACTGATCGGAGCACTCTGCTCGATCCCGCTCGGGTTCTCCTTCAGCGCGCATCGGGCGTCGCACATGCGCCATCACGCCCACACCAACGACCCGGTCCATGACCCTGACCATTTCACCGACGGCCCGATGCTCGGCGTGGTCGTCGGTTGGCTCGGACAGGTGATGATCCTCTCGCTCCTGCCGATCTTCGCCCTCGTGCCACCGGCCCGACGACTCATCCCCCGGCGGATGCAGCAGACCCTGGCTGGCGGGAACCGCCAGGAGGGACTCCGCCAGCTCCGGTTCTGGCTGATGAGCACCCTCGTGCTCATCCTGGCCCTCGTGCTCGGTGTGGGCTGGCCGGCGCTGCTGCTGTGGTACCTGCCGTCACGGCTGCAGGCGCTGTGGCTGCTGTTCATCTTCGCCTGGTACCCGCACCATCCCGCCGGCGAGGTCGGTCGCTACGCCGACACCCGGGTGGCGGTGTTCCCCGGATCCGGCCTGCTCATCCGGGGTCACGACCATCACGCCGTGCACCATCTGTTCCCTCGGATCCCCCATTATCGGCTGCGGCAGGCCTGGCAGGACATGGCCGCCGACATGGTGGCCAAGGGTGTGCGCAGCGAGGGCCGGGCCACTGCGGCGACCGGGCCGATCGTCTGGTGATCCTCGCTCTACCTGTTCGGGCTGTCGAAGACGCCCGCCACCAGGTCCCGGAACTCCGGCGTGACCTTCGAAGGTGCACCGGCATCGAACGGCGGCTTCGGGTCGTACTCGATCGCCAGCTGGATGACCTTGGCCATCTCCTCGCCCTGAAGTGCGGCGACGAGGACGAGGCCCATGTCGATCCCGGAGGAGACCCCGGCCGCCGTGATGATCTTCCCCTGTGTGATCACCCGCTGCTCCGTCGGCACGGCTCCCAGCGCTCGGAGCCTGTCGTGGGAGGCCCAATGGGTCGTGGCTGTGAGTCCGTCGAGGATGCCGGCATGGGCGAGGTAGATGGAGCCGGTGCAGACGCTCGTGGTCCAGGTCGTCGTCGGATGGATCCTCTCGATGAATCGGACCACGGGATCTGAGCTGTCGATCTCACGATCGGCCATACCACCGGGAACGACCAGGACATCGAGCGCGTCGACCTCATCGAAGGAGCGCGTCGCCTCCAGGGTGAGTCGTCCGGTGTGGTCCACCACGGGACCCTTCTCGGCCGCGACGAAGAACACGTCGAGACCAGGAACGTCGACAAGCGTCTGGAAGGGTCCGACGATGTCCAACGCCGTGAACCGCGGGTAGAGGACGAGACCGACAGCCGTCATACCCACGAATCTAGATCTGCGTTCGGGACGACTCCGAACATCCGGTCACTCGGTGGGCGTTGAGGGACTCGAACCCCCGACCCTCTCCTTGTAAGGGAGATGCTCTAGCCAACTGAGCCAAACGCCCGGACGGGCCGAAGCCCGCTCCGAGACTAGTGCCGAGGTCGTTCCACGGCTCCCAGCGCCGCAGCCGCTTCGCTCTGCAGCATGGGGCGCGCGTCGTCGGCGAACCAGCCCACCTCGAGGATCTCCGCCGAGGTCGGCACCGCCACCGAGCCGGGCGCCGGTCGGGCCCGATAGATGAAGTCGATCTGCTGGAACCCGGTGTTGATGGTGACCACCGGATCACCGAGCAGCTCGACCTCGATGCCGACCTCCTCGCGGGCCTCGCGCGCCGCCGCGACAGCCGGCTCCTCTCCGCGTTCGATCAGACCGCCCGGCAGGCCCCAATGCGCACGGTAGGAATGGCGCACGAGCAGCAACCGTCCCTGATCGTCGGTGACGACCACATTGGCACCGACGGTGAACGAGGGGGAGAACAGGCGGACCACGCGACGCCGGAGAGGTTTGGGGATCCGACCCCAGAGACGGAAGAACGACGGATGCGAGGTCCAGAACACGCGGCTCAGACCGACTGACGGGCGAGGAGCATCTGCTCGACCAGCTCCGCGGTGGCGCCCGCCACTGGAGTGCGACGCTCGGCGTGGTCGAGGGTGACCAGATCGCGGCCATGGGCGTCGACGATGACGGCACCGGCCTCCTGACACATCAGCAACCCGCCGAGGTAGTCCCAGGACCCATGGGCGTTCCAGGAGCAGTCGATGTAGCCATCCACCACTCCGGCGGCCACGGCGCACAGATCGAGGGCACAGGCCCCCATGGACCGGAACTGGTACCAGCCCAGCCACTGCGACGGGAACCCCGACAGCGCCACCAGCGACTCGCCGAAGGATCGGACCCCCGAGGGGGCCAGAGCCACGCCGTTGCCCGTGGCTCCCCCGCCGCGCAGGGCCTCGAATCGATCGCCCGAGGCGAGGTTGATCACCAGCGCCGCTCGGGGACCATCGGCATCGACGGCGCACAGGCTGGTGGCGAACCACGGGATGCCCCGACTGGCGTTGGTGGAGCCGTCGAGCGGGTCGATCACCACGGTGATGTCGGCATCGGGGCGATGACGACCCGATTCCTCCGACATCACCCCGAGACCGGCCCGATCGAACACCGCCAGCGCCGCCGCATCGGCGGCGAGGTCGCTGTGGTACTGACCGTCGCGGGTGCCGGCCAGCCCCCAGTCGTCGAGGTCGCCGAGCACACCGCGGACGGCGGCGGCGGCCTCGTCGAGCACCTCGAGCAGAACCTCATCGCGCATGGCCCGACGGTAGCCGCCGATGCCGGACCCAGAGGGGCCGGACGCCGCTCCCGGGACCGCTCCCCCACTGATGTGGCAGGCTCAGGGGATGGCGATCATCGATGTCCCGGGATTCATCGCCGATCTCAAGGACCACGCCGTCGACCACGCCTTCCACGTGCACGACGAACGGCACTTCGTCGAGACCTACTCGCTGCGTCAGGCCTGGGAGATCGACGTGCATCCCGAGGATGCCTGCGGCGGACCCCTCGATCTGCATCTCGCCCTCGAGGTCGATCCCCGCACGCTGCTCACCTTCGAGGATCGGATGCTGGAACTCGACGAGCTCTCCGATCCGGTCACCGGATTCTCGTTCCCACTGGTGTTCAACTGGGCCCTGCCCCCATTGCGATACCCGCCCGACCTGCTCGTGCTGGCCACCGAACTCGCCGGCCTGGGTGGCATCAATCTGCCGCTGGAGGTGTCGGCCATCGATTCCTTCGCCGCGGTCACCGACGCCCCCGAGCGCAGCCTCACCATCGTGTCTCGGGTCAACATCGCCCTCGATCAGATGTACACGGGTCAGGAACATCTCTGCGAGATGCTCGACACCTGTCATGCCGTGAGCACCTACCTGCTCGATCGGGCCGGCGCATGGCTCGGCGACTGATCGACGCCGTCGACGATCCCGCCGCCGCCGCCGTCGCCGCCGGACGTCTCGTCGAGGAGTGGGCGCATCTCTATCCCGACTGGGACCACCGGGCCGCCACCGCCGAACTGCTGCAGCAGGGGCAGAACGGGACACCGCCGTGCACCTGGCTGTTGTTCGATGACGAGGATCCCACCACCGGGGTGCTGGGATCGGTCGGCCTCGCCCTCGACGGTGAACTGGGGACTCCCCTGGAGGGCGAGTCGACTCCGGCGGGGGTCTGGCTCGTGAACCTGTTCGTGGTGCCGAACGAACGAGGCCGTGGCCATGGCTCGGCGCTGCTCGACCATGCGGTGACCTGCGCCCGGGCGTTCGGCATCGAGGAGCTGCTGCTCACCACCGAGCACTCCGAGGGCCTCTACGCCGCCGCCGGGTGGGTGACCATCGGGGCCACCGAGCTCTCGGGCCACCGATCCACCATCATGCGCCTGCGTGACGTGACACGATGAGTCCCGTGTCCGCCGCCATCGCCCTGATCGACACCGACCGGTACGACCTCGCCGATCATTCGCTCATCGAGGGCTGCCTCGCCCAGTTCCGAGCCGAGGGCATCTGCGTGCTGCCGGGGTTCCTGCATGCCGAGGCGGTGGCGACCCTCGTCGCCGAGAGTGACCACCTCGCACCGCTGGCCCATCGATCGGCCACCCGGGCCACAGTGTTCCTCGCTGCTGCCGATCCGACCCTGCCCTCCGAGGATCTGCACGCCATCGCCCTCGACAGTTCGGTCGAGGTGGTCGGCTACGACCTGTTCCCTGCACAGAGCGCACTGCGGGCGCTCTACGAGTCCGAGGAGCTGCTCACCTTCATCGGTCGCTGCCTCGGCGTGGAGCAGCTGTTCCGCTACGCCGATCCCTTCGGGGCGCTGAACCTCGCCATCATGCGCTCCGGCGACCGACTCGGCTGGCACTTCGACATGACCGACTTCGTGGTCTCGATCGCCATCCAGTCCTCCGAGCGGGGCGGTGAGTTCGAGAACGCGGCGCGCATCCGCAGCGGGTCCGATCCGGGCACCGAGGCCATCGCTGCGGTGCTCGACGGCACCGGCGATCACCTGGTGCGGGTCGAACCGATGACTCCGGGCACCCTCATGATCTTCAACGGACGCTGGAGCCTGCACCGCGTCGACCCGATCGTCGGCGATCGTCCCCGCTACGTGGCCCTGCTGGCCTACGACACGAAGCCCGGGACCGATTCCACCGACACCCTGAAACTGGCGCGCTACGGGCGACTCCCCGACCGCGCCGCCACCACGGAGGCCACCCATGGAGATCGGTGAGGGATTCGCCGGCACCGGCGCCGAGGCCGCCCACATCAACACCGTGCTCGGCGCCCGGTCAGGCCCGGTGGGCACGGCGTTCGCCACTGCGCTCGGCTCCCCCACCACCGGACACATCCCGTTCCTGGTGGTCTGGGAGCCGAACATCCCCGTCACCCCGGCCACGCTGTTCATCAACAAGGCCGCCATCGCCTCCGACCGCCATGGTGAACTGACCTGGGGCGCCGCCCAGGCCGGCGTGGCCCTCGGTGTCACCCGGTACGCCGCCGAGCGCTTCGCCACCCCCGGTGCCGCCGACGGATTCGTGCTGATGTGCGCGGTGTGGGTCGACCCGGCCGCCGCCGATGAGCAGCTCGTGCTCGACAACAACGCCACCGCCACCCACGACGCGCTCCTGCGGGGCGCCTTCGCACCACAGCCCAATGATGCGGTCGAAGCGCTGCGGGCCGGCCACCGACCCACGAACCCCTATCTGCGGCACTCCCCCTGATCCAGGTGATCCAGAGTCCACCCACCGTGGGTCGGCGACCGGAGTGACTACGCTCATGAGGTCCCCCACGTAGCGCTGGAGCCTCTGTTCCGAGATGCAGATCGACGCGACATCAGAACTCACGATCGTCATCCCGGCCTACAACGAGGCGAAACGCCTGCCGAGGACCCTCGAGGCGCTCCGGGCGATGTCCTCCGAGCACCGGATCGACGTGATCGTCGTCGACGATGGCAGTACGGACGGAACTGCTGAGGCCATCCACGACACGATGGTGGCGGCCGACGGTGTGGTCATCCGTCTGGAACACAACGTGGGCAAGGGAGCGGCGGTGCGCCTCGGAGTGGCTCACGCCACCGGCCGCAACATCCTCGTGATGGATGCCGACCTCGCCACCGACCTCAGTTGCCTGGACCGGTTGCTCGATGAACTCGAGCGGGTGGATGTCGCCATCGGCTCACGAGCCGTCGCCGGATCCCGGGTGATCGAATCCCAGCGGATCCGCCGGATCATGGGACGGAGTTTCAACCGGCTGGCACGACTGCTGCTGGATCTCGAGGTCGCCGACTCGCAGTGCGGGTTCAAGATGTTCCGAGCCGACGCCGCTCATCTCCTGTTCGACCTCAGCCGGGTCGACGGATTCGCCTTCGATGCCGAGATCCTCCACATCGCCTCCATCCTCGGCCTCTCGGTGCGTGAGGTTCCGGTCACATGGACCGCCATCCCCGAGTCGAAGGTCCGACCCGTTCGGGATTCGCTGCGCACGCTCAAGGAACTGCTCAGCATCCGCCGGGACACGACGCCGGCGGATGTGTGGCGCCGAGCCCGCGATCGCGGATGGTCGACACCCTGACGCCAGTCCCGAGGATCGCCTGCGGCCTCGGTCGTCTCGGAGCTGCTCGGCGACCGGAGTGGGGCGGGTGGGGCTCGAACCCACGACCGAGGGATTATGAGTCCCGTGCTCTGACCAGCTGAGCTACCGCCCCGTGATGGGCACGACCCTAGCGATCAGGTGAAGATCGCCTGCGCGATGTCGAGAGAGGCGCGCTGCTCACCGGTCTTGACTCCGTTGCGGAGGTCGTAGCTCGTCTGCTTGATGTCGACCTTGGTATAGCTGAACGCACCGGCGAAGGTGGGGCGGTCCTGACCGCTGACCCCGTCGTGGGCGAACCTCGTCATGGTCACACCGGTGAACCCGTACTCGACCAATGGGAGTTCCCTGCGAGGATTGCCCAATCCCGTGGTCGTCACGAGGGAAACCGTCGACACGGACCGCTTCGCCAGCACACGGCTGAGTTCCGGGACACCCGACTGGTACTGGAGCGAGAACGTGACCGTGCCGACTGCGCCGACCCGACCGATCGACTCGGCATCGAGGACCAGGGAGTACGTGTTGAGGTCGAGCCAACGCGCCCATCCGGTCGCCGTGACATCGCCGTTGATCGGGGATGTCCCTCCGATCAACCATCGTGCATAGATGTCCATGGACAGGAAGCTCCCCTCAGATGAAACGGACGCGACCGGATGCAGTGGTGCCGCTGAGATCGGGTTCGGTCGTGACGACATACCCACCGGTGAGTCCGGCGAACACACCGACCGCACCGACCACGGCGAAACGGCTACCGGAGCCCATCCCCAGCATCATGGACTCCCCGACGATGAACTCGTGGACCAGCATCCCACCGCCGAGTTCGGTGGCGGTGAAGCTGCCGATCGGCGCATCAGCGGCATCCACGACACTCCCGGTGGTGACATGACCGACCGTGCACCCGTCGTCGTCATGCAGCCGGCGGGTCCTGAGTCTGCTCAGCAGGATCTGCGGAGGGGCGGGCACCGGCGGCGAGGACGCACCGGCAGAGGTCGCCACGGGGAGTTCGGCCGCGGCCACGAGGATTCCGGCGGCGCCCAGGCCAGCGAGGACAGAACGGCGAGAGAGTGGGTCGCCCATGGCCGAAGTGTTGCACAGATGCTCCGGCAGCCACCGGGAATCGCGATGTCTTGCTCCGGGGGTGGGGCTCGAACCCACGACCCTCTGATTAACAGTCAGATGCTCTGCCAGCTGAGCTACCCCGGAATGGTCGCCCGACGTTAGCAGCGCGGCACGGACCCGCCGAACGCAGCGACCGGTCCGATCGATCGCCGGCCCTCAGGCGTGCGGGGCCTCGCCACGGATGTCGGCGAGGATCTCGTCGACGGTGAGATCGAAGTCCGGGTTGAACTCCAACCCGGGCTCGAAGCTGGGCTCGGGCCGCACCCGTCGGATGGCCACCACGACCGCAGCGAGGCCGCCGATCACCAGGATCGGCAGCATCCAGCGCCGGAGTCGCCGAGCCATGCCCAGCACTCAGTTCTGGAGGTACTCGATGAGACGGACGCCGTGATCGGAGCGCCCGAGCTTCATGAGGGTCTTGGTCTCGATCTGCCGCACGCGCTCACGGGTCACGTTGAACGAGCGGGCCACCTCCTCGAGGGTGCGGGGCCGACCGTCGTCGAGGCCGAACCGCATGCGCAGCAGTTCCTGCTCGCGGGGCGCGAGATCGGCCAGCGCCTCGGCCACCGCCTGATGGAGCATGACGGTCTCGGCCACCTCGGCGGGCGAGTCGGCGCTGTCGTCCTGCACACGATCACCGAGGCTGGCATCGCTCTCCTCGCCCATGGGCATGTCGAGCGACAACGGGTCGACGGCGATGCGCAGCAGTTCCTCCACCCGTTCGAGGGGAAGATCGGCCGCCGCCGCGAGCTCGTCCAGGGTGGGTTCGCGCTCGAGCCGCTGGGTGAGATCGATGCGGATGCGCAGGAGTTTGTTCATGGCCTCGACCATGTGCACCGGGATGCGGATGGTGCGGGACTGGTCGGCCACGGCCCGGGTGATGGCCTGCCGGATCCACCAGGTGGCGTAGGTGGAGAACTTGAAGCCCTTCTCCCCGTCGAACTTCTCCACGGCCCGCATCAGGCCGAGGTTGCCCTCCTGCACGAGATCGAGCAGGGGCATGCTCGAGGTGGCGTAGCGCTTGGCGATGGAGACCACCAGACGAAGATTGGCCTGGGTGAGTTCGGTGCGGGCGGCCTCACCCCGGCGGACCTCGCGGCGCAGACGGGCCCGCTCCTCGGGCGGGTCCTGGTCGAGGCTCTCGTCGTCGAGACGGGCCGCCGCCGCGATGCCCCGCTGGATCAGCGCCGAGAGTTCGCGCTCCTCCTGGGCGGTCAGCAGCGGCACCCGGCCGATCTCGCGCAGGTACATGCGCACCGGATCAGCCAAGGGGGTCCCGCCGGATCCGGAGCGCATCGACTCGCGCACCAGCAGCTGCTGGCGATCGCGCTGGCGGCGCTCGACCAGATCTGACTCCTCCTCGTCGAGCAGCGCCGCCACATCGCTCTCGGCCGATTCGAGCTCCACCCCGTGCTCGGCGAGGCGAGTGCGCAGATGCTCGATGATCTCGGGATCGGGTTCGAGATCGCCGAGGGCATGCACGGCCTCGTCCACCGAGACCTGGGCGTCGGGTCGGGCCATGCCCTTGTGCACGAGACGTCGGATCTCGGCCTCGTCGAGCGACATCAGGCCTCCACCGAGCGATCGACGGGGTCGGCGGCGCCGACGATCCAGTCCAGCAGTTCCTCGAGCGCCACCGCCTGGGTGTCTTGCTCGCGCAGTTCCATGATGCGCAGGTTCAGCCATCCGATGGTCTCCCCGATGACGAGGGGGTCGTCGACCACCTGGGCCTCGGCCCGCAGGGCCGCCATGGTGGCCCGGGCCGACTCCTCGACGAGACGGGCCAGCACATCAGCCGCCTCGGCGGTGGGCTCCTCGACCGCCAGTCGCTGCAGCAGGTCACCGGCCATGGGATCCTCGGCACCGGCCAGCGCCACGGCCTCGGCCAGCGAGGTGGTGGCACCGATGGACCGATAGGCGGTGGCGGTGACGGGATCGGCGAAGAGGCTCTCGTGGAGCGAGGGGGCGATGATCTCAGGGGTCCAGATCAGCAGCCGCAGCGCCTCGGTGGCCGCCGAGTCCCGCGGCGGGGTCCGGCGACGGGCGGCCGGGGCCGCGGCGGCGCGGGGGTCACCCGGGGACCCGCCCTCGGGACCGGCCGCCGAGCGTCGGGCCCCGGGCACCACCGGTGCCTCGAACCGACGACCGCGCAGCTGGGCCGGATCGATCCGACACCGCGCCGCCACCTCGAGCAGGTACTGATCGCGCACCATCTCGCTGGGATGCTCCTGCACCACCGCCATGGCGGTCTCCGCGGCGCGCACCCGATGCTCAGGGGTGTCGAGGGCGGCGGCGTCGAGCACCCGGTCGAGTCGGAACTTGAGGAACGGCCTGGCCTCGGCCACCGCAGTGGCGAGGGCCTCGGGATCGGTCTGGGCGAGCTCGGCAGGATCCACCCCACCCGGGAACGCAGCGACGGCGACGTCGAGGTCGTACTTCCGCTCCCATCCGTAGACGCGCTCGGCCGCGTTCTGTCCGGCGGCATCGGCGTCGAAGGCGAGCACGAGACGTCGGGCGAAGCTGCGCAGCGACTTCACGTGCTCCTCGGTCAGCGCCGTGCCGCAGGTGGCCACGGCACGGGGCACACCGGCCTTGGCGAATCCGATCACGTCGGTGTAGCCCTCGCAGACGATGGCCTCATCGGCGCGCACAATGTCGGCCTTGGCGAAGTTGAGTCCGTAGAGGAGGCTGGACTTGTTGTAGATGGCGCTGTCGGAGGAGTTCTTGTACTTGGCTCCCTCGGCCCCCGGCATGATGCGCCCGCCGAAGCCGACGGGCTCGCCCTTCACGTCGAAGATCGGGAACAGCACCCGCCCCCGGAAGGCGTCGGTGGGGCGCCCGCGGCTGTTGATGAACCCCAGGCCGGCGGCCACGAACTCCTCATCGGGCAGACGGAGGGCCCGAGCCAGCTCGTCCCAGCCCTCCGGGGCCCAGCCGATGCGATAGGCGCGCACATCGTCGCCGGTGAGCCCACGGCTGCGCAGATAGGCCCGGGCCGGCGCAGCGTCGGGGGCCGCCAGCAGACGCTGGTGGTACCACTCGGTGGCCTTCTCGACCGCGGCCAGCAGCCGGGCGCGCTTCCTGCGGCTCTCGCTCTGCCCGTCGTCGCTGTAGCGCAGGGTGACCCCCGCCTTGCCCGCCAGCTTCTCGACCGCGGCGACGAAGTCGAGGTGCTCGATCTCGCGCACGAAGGTGATGGGATCACCCTTCGCGCCGCAGCCGAAGCAGTAGTAGAGCTTCTCCTCGGCGTTGACCGAGAACGATCCCGACTTCTCCGAATGGAACGGACAGAGCCCGACCCATCGTCGGCCGGTGCGCTTGAGGGCGACGTGCTCGGAGATGACCGCGACGATGTCGGTGCTCTCGCGAACTGCGACGATGTCCTCGTCGAGAATGCCCACAGACCCCTCCTCCGACCCGGAAGGCTAGACGGTCGGGGGCCCCGCCGGTCAGGGCCGTCGGGCGGCGGTGCCGGGGATGTCGAGCGACTGCCGAGCGACCGGGATCAGGCCAGACGGGGCAGCAGATGCGCCACCAGGTCGGCCACGGGGACCCGGACCTGGTCCATGGTGTCGCGCTCACGGACGGTGACCGACTGGTCCGTGAGGGAGTCGAAGTCGATGGTGACGCAGAAGGGGGTGCCCAGTTCGTCCTGGCGGCGGTAGCGACGACCGATGGCCTGGGTCTCGTCGAAATCGCACATCACATGGGGCTGCAGCAGCGCCAGGACCTCGCGGGCCATGGGCATGAGGTCGTCCTTCTTCGACAGCGGGAGCACGGCCACCTTGTAGGGGGCCAGACGGGGGTGGAGCCGCAGCACGGTGCGGGTCTCGCCCCGGACCTCCTCCTCGTCGTAGGCGGCCAGCAGGAACGCCATCATCGTGCGGGTGGCGCCGGCGGCCGGTTCGATCACATGGGGCACATAGCGGGTGTTGGTGGCCTGGTCGAAGTAGTCGAGTCGCTCCCCCGAATGGGTGGCGTGCTGGGTGAGGTCGTAATCACCCCGGTTGGCGACACCCTCGAGCTCGCCCCAGCCCCAGGGGAAGAGGAACTCCACATCGGAGGTGCCCGAGGAGTAGTGGCTCAGCTCGTCGGGGTCATGGGGCCGCATGCGCAGCTTCGACTCGGGGATGCCCAGATCGACGTACCACTGATAGCGGGTGCGGCACCAGTACTCGTACCACTGCTGGGCCTCCTCGGGCGGCACGAAGAACTCGAGCTCCATCTGCTCGAACTCGCGGGTGCGGAACACGAAGTTGCCCGGGGTGATCTCGTTGCGGAACGACTTGCCGATCTGGGCGATGCCGAACGGCGGCTTCTTGCGACTGGCCTGCAGCACGTTCGAGAAGTTCACGAACATGCCCTGGGCGGTCTCGGGTCGCAGGTAGGCCACGGCGGCATCGGACTCGACCGGGCCGGCGTGGGTCTTGAACATGAGGTTGAAGTTGCGGGCCTCGGTGAAGGTGCCCTTGCCGCCGCACCCCGGACAGGTGGTGGGGTCCTCGAGCTGATCCTCGCGGTAGCGCTCGCGGCACTGACGACAGTCGACGAGCGGATCGGTGAAGTTCTTGAGATGCCCCGAGGCCTCCCAGATGGCGGGGGGCGACAGGATGGCGGCATCGAGACCGACGACGTCGTCGCGCATCTGCACCATCGAGCGCCACCAGGCGTCCTTCACATTGCGCAGCAGCTGCACGCCGATGGGGCCGTAGTCGTAGGTCGAGCGGAAGCCCCCGTAGATCTCGGCCGACGGGAAGACGAACCCCCGGCGCTTCGAGAGGTTGACGACCTTCTCCATGAGGGTGACGTCGTTGGGGACCGAGACTTCAGACATGGTCGATGAGCCTAGTGGGGGTGGCCCTGCCACAATGACGAGATCACCCCCTCGACTCTTCTCACCCTGCGCCGGTTCGGCGGCGCCTCCGTCGACATCGGTCTGCTGCTGGTGCTCGTCTGGGGCGGCTGGTGGGTCGTGTCGCGGCCGGTGCCGGTCGAGTATCGACTCTTCGCGGTCAGCCCCTGCGGCGGCGATGCCATCTGCCTCGACGTCGGGGATCGCTACAGCAACGGCGGACCGCTCGTGATGCTCATCGCCATCGCCGCGGTGTACCTCCTCGCCGTGTTCATCCTGCAGCGGGGTCTCACCGGGCACACCCTCGGATCGATGCTGTTCGGATTCGCCGTGGTCGACGAGCAGCACCGTCCGCTCGGCATCAACCGGGCGCTGGTGCGCAGCGTCGCCGGCGCCGTCGACTACCTGCCGTGCTGTCTGCCCGTGGTCGGCATCACCACCATCGCGGCGACGCCATCCAACCAGCGGGTGGGCGATCTCGCCGCCGGCAGCATCGTGATCGATCTGCTGCGCCCATCACTCCCGTGGTCCGCATCCCCCGACGAGTCCGCCGATGGAGCGTCCCGACCCCGGATCGGACGGGACGAGACGCTCCCGTCACGGCCGCCGACGCCATCGGCCGACGCACCGCCGCACCCACCCGGACCGCTGTGGGATCCGACCCGTGGGGTCTATGTGCTCTGGGACGACACCATCGGGGGCTGGCTGTGGTTCGACGACACCGCCCAGCAGTGGCGGCCCCTCGAGCAGTTCTGAACCGAGCGCCGGAGCGGGGGTCGGGACTCAGGCGGGCGGCGGCGTGATCTCGAGCACGCCGGAGGCGATGAGCTCGTCGACCCTGGCGCGGTCCATGCCGAGCACCTCGGTGGCGATGGCCACGGTGTGCTCGCCGAGCCACGGCGCCGGGGTCTCGACCGGTTCGGTCATGCCCGTGGCATGGAAGGCCGGACCTTCGAAGATGACCGGGCCGACCACACCGGGCTGCTCGATGTGCACCGGGAAGCCGCGCTCGACGAAATGGGGATGGTTCATCATGTCGAGCGAGGTGACCATGGGGCCCGCCGGGATGCCGGCGGCCTGACAGCGCTCGGCCACGGTGAACCGATCGAGACCGATGGTCCAGGCGGCGATCAGCGCATCGAGCTCGTCGACATTGCGGCGACGGGACTCGAGGGTGGCGAAGCGGTCATCGCTGCCGAGCTCGGGCTGCCCGATGAGCGCGGCGAGCGCCTGCCACTCGGCATCGGACCGGCAGGTGATGGCGACCCATTCCTCGGCTCCGGTGCCGCTGGTGGCATCGGGCGCACAGCGGTAGTTGGCCCCGGGGGTGCCCCGCTCGGTGTGCAGACCCATCGGCAGCACCGAGCCCGGCTCCACCGACTCCGCGGCGAGCAGATCGGCGATGGCACCGACCACGGCCTCGCACTGGGCGATCTCGATGAGGGCGCCCTCGAGCACTCCGCGCTGGCGGCCGATGAGCGTGGCCAGTGCACCGCAGGCCGAGAGGCGACCCACGAAGTGATCGGGGAAGATCGACGCGGTGCCGGCCGGATCGGTGCTGCCCTCGTAGCTCCAGAGAGAGGACAGGCCACCGGGCGCCTGGGTGCTGGGGCCGTAGCCGCGCCAGTGCGCCCACACACCACGGGAGCCCATGAGCTGGCTGGCCACCATGGCGAGACGCGGGTTGGCGGCGGAGAGATCGGCGTAGCCGATGCCGAGTGCGGCCATGGCTCCGGTGGTGGTGTTCTCGATGACCACATCGGAGTGACGGGCGAGATCGAGCAGCACCTGACGGCCCTCGGGGTACTTGGCATTGACCCCGATGGCCTTCTTGGACCGACTCGAGGATGCGAACGACGGACCCATCTCGGTTCCGGTGACGACCCGGATGAAGTCGTAGTGCGAGCGACTCTCGATCTTGATGACCTCGGCGCCGTACTCGGCGAAGAGCTTGCCGGCCTCGACCCCGACCGCGCCCTGACCGAAGTCCATGACGCGCAGACCGGCCAGCGGCAGGCTCGGTGCCGGGGTGGGAGCACCCGTGCGGGCCTCGCCGAGCGAGGCGAACACGCTGTCGGTGTGCTCCCCGAGCGCCGGCGGGGGTCCCGAGGGTCCGACCCGCTCGCCGTCGATCTCGAAATAGCCCGAGGGCATCTGGGCGACCACACCGGGGGCGATCTCCATGGTGCGGAAGGTGCCGCGGGAATCGAAGTGCTCGTTGTGCAGGGCCCGGGGTGCGTCGTAGACCGGCGTGCACACGATGCCGCGGTCCTGGGCGTAGGCCGAGACCTCCTCGATGGACATGTCCGCGAAGAGTTCCTCGTAGAGCGGGTTGAGGATGGCCTCGGCGATGGCGAACCGACCGGGGAAGGAGTCGTACTCCTCGTCCTGGAGGTACTCGGGTTCGCCCAGCCAGGCCCGCATCTCGCGCCATTGGGCCGGACTCAGCACGATGAGCCGCACGTAGCCGTCGCGGCATCGGAAGATCGGGTACACCGGACCGGATCCCATCCGCAGTTCGGGGAAGTCCGAGCCGGCGGCCACGCGGGCGGTGTAGTTCGGCAGCGACCAGTCGGCGGTCTGGGCCAGACACTCGTTGATCGAGATGTCGAGGAGCTGACCGGCACCGGTGTGCTCGCGCTGCCACAGCGCGCACAGCATCGCCCAGGTGGCACTCGAGGCGGCCACATCGTTGCAGAACTGGCCGGGGGCGGGCAGCGGTTCGCGGTCGAGGGTGCCGGCCTTGAACGTCATGCCCCCGGTGGCCGACAGCACCTGGTCGGTGACCTGCCAGTCGGACCACGGACCGGTGAGACCGAACGGGGTGAGCGCAGCGACCACCAGGTGCGGGTGGGCAGCGACCAGGTCGTGCACGCTCACGCCGGGGGCGGCGGTGGCGGCGGGACACACGATGAGGTCGGCATGGCGCAGCAGTTCGTGGAGGCGGTCCACCTCGGCGGGCTGGTCGAGGTCGAGCACCACACTGCGCTTGCCGGCGTTGTTGACCGCCCAGGACAGCGACACGCCACGACGGACCGGGGCGAGGGAGCGGGCCGGCGAACCGGTCGGCGGTTCGATCTTGATGACCTCGGCCCCGAGATCGCCGAGCAGGCGGGGGGCCAGCTCACCGTTCTCGACGGTGAGATCGATCACACGGATCCCCTGCAGCGGAAGCGGACGCTCCGACATGTTCCTCCCTCGATCGGAGCCCTCTCGGGGCTCCACGGACTCGGTCAGCAGTGCAGGACGGTACCAGTCGGCACCGGGCTCCCTCCCCGCCGGGTCAGTGGTCGAGCACGGTGACCGACCGCAGCCGCCGTTCCAGGTGATGCTCGACCGCCCGGGTGGCGAGATGGTCGACCTCACCGGTGGCCGCCGAGGGTGGCGCCGCCAGCGCCTCGTTGAGACGTCCCCCGAGGATCTGCTGCAGCAGCGCCACCGCCGCCGGTGACACCGCCGTGCCCCGCCGGCAGCCGTGACAGAGCAGACCGCCGCTGTCGAGATCGAAGGCCACCAGGCCAGCACCCGAGCCACCCCCGGCCGCGGCGTCGGCCTCGTCGGCTCCGCAGAGCACACAGACCTCGACCTCGGGACGGTACCCCTCGAGCGCCAGCACCTTCCAGAAGAAGGCGGGGACCACCAGCGGGGAGTCGGTGCCGTCGAGGGTGCGCAGGGCACCGAGCAGCATCTCGTAGAGCCGCGGGTTCACCTCGCCCTCCTGGGCCAGCTGATCGGCGGTCTCGAGCATGGCCACCGCCCGACCGAGCCGATCGAGGTCATCGCGCAGCGCCCGGAAGTGGTCGATGCTGTCGGCCTGGGTGATGAGGTCGAGTTCGCGGCCCTCGTAGAGCTGCAGCGCAACATGACTCATCGGCTCCAGGCGCGACCCGAACTTGGAGCGCGTCTTGCGGACCCCCTTGGCCACCGCCCGCACCTTCCCGCGCCGCTTGGTGAGCACCACGATGATGCGGTCGGCCTCACCCAGCCGATAGGTGCGCAGCACGATGCCCTCATCGCGATGGATCGCGCCCCGGCTCATGGGCGACGGCTCCTCGAGCGACC
>JAGWYK010000127.1 GCA_018969405.1 Acidobacteriota bacterium | reverse complement strand
CCGGCGATCGGGTGGGCCCGCAGGCGCGCCCCGGTGATCACGCCGAGGGTGCCCTCGGACCCCACGAACAGCTGGTTGAGATCGGGTCCCGCCGACTGACGGGCGTGGCCCCCGGTGGTGAGCGTGGTGCCGTCGGCCAGCACCACGTCGAGCCCGATCACGATGTCCTCGATCTTGCCGTAGCGGTTCGAGAGCTGACCGGCGCCCCGGCAGGCCAGCCACCCGCCGACGGTGGAGAGTGCGACCGACTGCGGCCAGTGCCCCACGGTGCGTCCGTGCTCGGCCTGCAGCTCCGCCTCGAACACATCACCGAAGGTGCCGGCCAGCACATCGACCACGTTCGACTCTCGATCGACCGAGCGGATACCGGCCAGTCCGCACAGGTCCAGCAGCACACCGCCGTGCAGCGGGACCGAACCGCCGACCACGCCGCTGCGTCCGGCCGCCGGGGTGACTGGCACGCGGGCCTCGTGACACAGGCGCAGCACCTCGGCGACCTGCTCCACCTCGGTGGGGGCGACGACCGCAGCGGCGAGTGCGGCGACCTGATCGGTGCCGGCCCAGCCCATGGCGAGCGGCCACCAGTCGCGACTGGCCTCGGCCCGCTCGGCGATGTCCAGGCGCACCTCGGCTCCGGTGCTGCGCAGCCGCTCGAGCAGCGCGTCCTCGGGGACCACCGGGGTGGCCGACAGGCGGGAGGTGACCGCAGCGGCGCCGGCGAAGGCGATGGGAGGGGTCGGTTCGGCGGGCATCAGTGACCGAGGGCGACGTCGAGGGCGACCTCGGGCAGGCCCGGCACCGTGCGCTCGGCGTCGACGAGGGCGAGGTAGGCCGCGACCTGACGGTCGATCTCGGCGCCGTCCCAGCCGAGATCGGCGGCGATGAGGGTGGCCACCGATCGGGCCGCCGCGGCGGAGTCATCGCGGCCGAGCAGTCGGGCCCGGGTGCGGCGGCTGAGCACATCGTCGAGGGTGCGGGCCATCTCATGGCGCACGCCGAAGACGGCCTCGGCGCGCAGATAGGGCAGGCCCGGCACCAGCGGTGCGGCGAGATCGGGATCGGACTCGGCCAGGGCGAGCACCACACGGGCATCGCCGCCGTACCGATCGGCGAGATGGCGGACCACCTCGCCACCCAGCGGCGAGGTGGTGTCGGCCGAGGCCATCAGCTCCTCGTAGCCCTCGGCGCCGTGCAGACGCAGGCGCTTGGTGGTCGAGCGACGGTGGACGCGGCGTCGGGTGGCGTCGTCGATGACATGGTCGACGATCTCGTCGATGGTGTCGGCGGCCATCTCGCGGTAGGTGGTGAGCTTGCCGCCGGTGATGGTGACCACGCCGCTGACCGAGGCCGAGACCTTGTGGCGACGGGAGAGATCGGCGGTGCGACCCGAGGCCTCGGGATCGGCGACCAGCGGTCGCAGCCCGGCCCAGGTGCCGACGATGTCATCGACGGTGATCTCGGTGGTGACCGAACCGTTGATGGCCCGCAGCAGGTACTCGATGTCCTCGGCGGTGCACTGGGGCTCGTCGACCGGACCGTCGTAGTCGGTGTCGGTGGTGCCGATGAAGGTGAACTCGCCCCACGGCACCACGAACACCGAACGCTTGTCGCCCGGCACGGGGATGACCGCAGCGATGTCGTTGCGCACCTTGTGCCAGGGCACCGTGATGTGGATGCCCTTGGCGGGGCGGATGGTGCGGCGCCGACCGGGTTCGTCGAGACCGAGCACGTCGTCGGCCCACACGCCGGCGGCGTTGATGACCGAGGCGGTGGCCACCTCGATCTCGCGCCCATCGGCGCGCACGGTGACCGAACGCACCCGACCACGGTCGTCCTTGCCGAGCCCGACGACCTCGGCCCCGTTGACCACGGTGGCTCCGTACTGCTCGGCCGCGGTGCGGGCCACGGTGATGCACAGGCGGGAGTCGTCGGCTCGGGCGTCGTAGTAGAGGTACGACGGCATGAGGCGCTGCTCGGGCAGGGTGGGGAAGTGGGCGAGCGCCTCCTCCTTGGAGATGCGCTTGTGCAGCTTGCCGATGCGGGCGCCTCCGGTGAAGTCGTACATCCACATGGCCGAACCCATGGCCCGCGCCAACTTCTTCGACACGACACCCTTGGAGGAGAAGATGGGGATGAGGAACGGCAGGACCTTCACCAGATGGGGCGCGTTGCGACGCAGACGCTGGCGTTCGTGCAGTGCCTCGTAGACGAGACGGATCTCGCCCTGCTGGAGGTACCGGAGTCCGCCGTGCACCAGCTTGGAGGACTTCGACGATGTGCCCGAGGAGAAGTCGTCCCGTTCGATCAGCGCGGTGCGCAGGCCCCGGGCGGCGGCGTCGAGGGCGCAGCCCACCCCGGTGATGCCACCGCCGATCACCACCACGTCGAAGGGGGTCGCGCCGAGCCGACGCAGGGAGATGTCGCGGTCGAAGGCGCCGGAGGTCATGGCTGGGGAGCCTAGGTCGGGCATGGGGACTCCGGCGCGGCCGGGGCGCCCGGCGTCGGTGCCGACCAGACGGTGCGCCGGGGGTCGTCCGGGCCTCGGGCGGGGGTCAGTAGGGTCACCCGCCGTGGCCCCCGTGACCGACCCGTTCCATCCCCTGTACTTCGACCAGCGGGATCTCGGCGATGAGCTGGACCGCGTCG
>JAGWYK010000047.1 GCA_018969405.1 Acidobacteriota bacterium | reverse complement strand
CGGGGGTGTCGCGTGCCTCCGCGTACTGATCGGCACGTGCCACGGCCTCGAGGAGGCGGGCCCGGGCGCCGATCTCACCGGGAGCGGCAGCGTCTCCGGAGGCGACGTCGACGAACGGATAGGTGCCGGCCGGAGGGATGACCTCCTCGGCGCGGGCGAGGATCACGGCGTCGCCGGATGCCGGCCAGGCGCTCCAGGGCGTGCGGGCCCAGACCTTGTGGAACGGGGTGAAGACCTGCGACAGCCCGCCCGCCGCCGTGCGGACGGCACCCGGCTGGTGCACGAGCGTGCCCCAGTCACCGCACCAGCGGATGTCGCGTGCGGCCAGCATCGCGGCGACGGCGCGGTCACGACGCTGCGCGTACGGGGAGACATCGAGGTTGACGTGCACCGCCGATGCCCCGAACTCCTCGACCACGGAGGCGACCACGACGACGGGATCACCCCGTCGCAGCAGCAGATCACCCCCGACCTCGCGCAGTCGTCGTTGCAGAGCGGCGAGATCACCGAACAGTCGATCGCGTCGAGCCGCACCGGAGGGGCCGAGCAGCGCCGGATCGAGCACGAACAGCGCCAGCACGGCCGGATGGTCGGCGGTGGCCCGAGCCCAGGCCGGATTGTCGTCGAGGCGGAGATCGCGTCGGAACCAGACGATGCCGGGTCGGTCGGTCACGATGGGCCTCGCCGGCTCAGGCGATCGGGCGCCCGAACGGGAGCTCGGACCGCCAGGTGCGCAGGAAGGATTCGGCCCGCTCGCAGGCGGCCAGCAGCGCACCCTGCGGGGAACCCAGCACCTCCGACAGCGCTGCCGTGACCAGAGCCCCGGCGGCCGCGTCGGAGACCGAGGTCGGTGCGTCGCCGCTGCTGGGCCAGGCCGCCAACGGACCGGCGGTGACGATGAAGTCGGGCAGCACCGCCACACCGCGCCGTCCGAGATTCGCCAGGGCCTTCGCCGTCACCGGGAGGCTGGCGGTGGGGACCACCGCAGTGGCCTTCACATGGGCAGCGCCGTTGTGATCGAGGGCCCCGGGCTTGGAGCCGACCAGCAGCGCGTCGGCGGCCGCGCCGTGCACGGCCCAACCCGGCCTGGCCTCGACACCGAGTTCCTTGACGCAGTCGGCCCGGTGGGCGCCGAGCGCCTCGGCGAGCTGTGTGGGATCGAAGCCCGACTCGCTGAGCGCCGTGCCCGATGCGGTGCTCACGGCGACGATGCGAGCGCCGCCGGCGACCAGGGCGGCGGCGAGTTCGGGACCGGCGGTGTCGACGCCCTCGATGGCGATGGCGCGTCCGTCGAGTCCCCCGAGGGCGAGTTCGGTGGCGGCCACGATGCCGGCCCGACGCAGGCGGGCGGCCTCCTCGACGGCGGCGGCGGGTCGGGGATCAGCGGCGCGCAGGGCGCCGATCTCACCGGGGCCGAGACCCTTGCCGGCATCGAGCAGGACCGTGCCCGAGTCAGGGGTGAACTCGGCGACGAAGGCGGCGATGGCCTCGGCCCGGGCCTCGGCGGGGGCGTTGATGCCTGCGGAGGCACCACCGACCTGCCGCTCGAAGGATGCGAACTGATAGGTCTGCGAACGGGCCAGCCAGCCGGCGCCCTCGACGAGCAGTTTGGGGGCCTGCCGGACGATGCCGACCGACAGCGGGGCATCGTCGAGATCGGTGATGACGAAGGCGTCGACGGTGGACAGTCTGCGGGTGGTCACGGCGGGCAGTCTCGCACATCGACCCGTGGGGCAGACTTGTCCGATGAGCAGCCCGGAGCCAGTTCCCACCGACGCCACCATCGATGTCGTGATCGAGATCCCTCGTGGTTCGCGCAACAAGTACGAGTTCGATCACGCCACCGGCCACATCCGACTGGACCGCCGGTTGTTCTCGGCCACGACCTATCCCGCCGAGTACGGCTTCATCCCCGACACCCTCTCGGAGGACGGCGACCCGCTCGATGTGCTCGTGCTCACCGAGGACCCCACCTTCCCGGGGTGCTGGATCGAGGTCCGTCCCGTGGGGGTGCTCTGGATGGAGGACGACGCCGGTCGCGACGCCAAGATCCTCTGCGTCCATCCCGTGGAGCCGCGCTGGACCGACACCCACGACATCACCGATGTCGCCGAGGCCACCCTCGCCGAGATCCGTCACTTCTTCACCGTCTACAAGGACCTCGAACCCGGGAAGTTCTCGATCATCGAGCAGTTCGAGGGACGCGAGGCCGCATGGGCCGAGATCGCCGAGTCGAAGGCGCGCTACGTTCCCCACGGCGATCACTGAACGAGCGGCGGGACCTCCATGGCGACAGGCGAATCACGACGGGCGATCCTCGCCGCACTGCTCGCCAATCTCGGCATCGCCATCGCCAAGTTCGTGGGCTTCGCGTTCACGATGTCGAGTTCGATGCTCGCCGAGGGCGTGCACTCGGTGGCCGACACCGGCAACCAGGTGCTGCTGCTGGTCGGTGGGGCGCGATCGAAGCGACCGGCCACTCCCCAGCACCCGTTCGGCTACGGACGTGAGCGGTACTTCTGGGCCTTCGTCGTCTCGATCGTGCTGTTCACCCTCGGATCCGCGTTCGCCGTGTTCGAGGGCATCGAGAAGATCCGTCATCCCCATCAGCTCGAGTCCCCGGCCTGGGCGATCGGGATCCTCAGTGTGGCCTTCGTGCTGGAGGCGTTCTCGTTCCGCACCGCGGTGCACGAGGCGCGACCGGCCAAGGGACGCAGCAGCTGGGCCGGCTACGTGCGCCATTCGAAGTCGCCTGAGATCCCGGTGGTGCTGCTGGAGGACACCGGGGCGCTGATCGGTCTGGCCATCGCGCTGGCGGCGGTGATCACCGACACGGTGACCGGCGACGCCGTCTGGGACGGCATCGGCACCCTGTCGATCGGTCTGCTCCTCGGAGTGATCGCCATCGTGCTGTGCGTGGAGATGAAGAGCCTGCTCATCGGCGAATCGGCGACCGCGCGCCATGAGGACGCCATGCGTGCCGCCATCCTCGGCGATGCCGATGTGCTCGATCTGATCCATCTGCGCACCGAGCACATCGGCCCCGAGCAGATCCTGCTGGCCGCCAAGGTCCAGTTCCGCGGCGACCTCACCATGGCCGACCTGGCCCGGGTGGTCGATCGGGTGGAGACCGCCGTGCGGGCCGCTGTCCCCGAGGTCGACCTCATCTATCTCGAGCCCGACATCCGTCGCCCTGAAATCTGACCTGTTGGGTCGACTTTCGGCCCCGAGCCTCCTACACTGCGGTTCCCCACCCACGTCACATCCGCCCCGGAGGCCCCTGATGACACTTCGACTCGGCGACATCGCCCCCGACTTCTCCGCCGACACGACCGTCGGCACCCTCTCCTTCCACGACTGGAAGGGCGACAGCTGGGCCGTGCTGTTCTCGCACCCCAAGGACTTCACCCCGGTCTGCACCACCGAACTGGGCACCGTGGCCAAGCTCAAGCCCGAATGGGACAAGCGCAACGTCAAGCCCATCGGCCTGTCGGTCGACCCGGTCGACTCCCACCACCAGTGGGAGGGCGACATCGCCGAGACCCAGGGCCAGGCCGTGAACTTCCCGGTGATCGCCGATCCGGACCGCGCCGTGGCCGACCTCTACGACATGATCCACCCCAACGCCAGCGACACCATGACGGTGCGCTCGGTGTTCATCATCGATCCGAGCAACAAGGTGCGTCTGATCCTCACCTATCCGGCCAGCACCGGTCGCAACTTCGACGAACTGCTCCGGGTCATCGACTCGCTGCAGCTCACCGACGGCTACAAGGTGGCCACCCCGGCCAACTGGACCGATGGCGACGACGTCATCGTGGCCCCGGCGCTCTCCGATGAGGAGGCCACCGAGAAGTTCCCCAAGGGCTTCACCAAGCTGAAGCCCTACCTGCGCATCACCCCGCAGCCCAACCGGTGAAGTGAGGTCGGACCGGGGGCGGCGGGTAAGTTCGGCGTCGTGACTGCGACCCAGAACCCCCCGCCCCCGCCCGCCACCTCCACCGCGGCGGCCCGCACCGTCGACGCCTGCAAGGTCTACGGAGCCGGCGACACCCTCGTCAACGCCCTCGACCACGTGACCGTGGAGTTCGAGCGCGGCCGGTTCACCGCCATCATGGGCCCCTCGGGAAGTGGCAAGTCCACCCTCATGCACTGTGTGGCCGGGCTCGACACCCTCACCTCGGGGCAGATCTTCATCGGTGACACCGACCTCAGCAGCCTCAACGAACGGCAGCTCACCCGTCTGCGTCGCGACACCATCGGTTTCGTCTTCCAGTCGTTCAACCTCGTGCCCACCCTCACCGCGGCCGAGAACATCACCCTGCCGATGGATCTCGCCGGCACCGCGCCGGACGCCGCCTGGATCGACACCATCGTCTCGACCGTCAACCTCGGCGACCGCCTCAAGCATCGGCCGAGCGAACTCTCGGGCGGCCAGCAGCAGCGCGTCGCGGTGGCCCGGGCCCTGGCCAGCCGTCCGAGCATCGTGTTCGCCGATGAGCCCACCGGTAACCTCGACTCCCGCAGCGGTGGCGAGATCCTGCAGTTCATGCGCACCGCCGTGGATCGGTTCCAGCAGTCGATCGTGATGGTCACCCATGATCCGGTGGCGGCCAGTTACGCCGACCGTGTCGTGTTCCTCGCCGATGGCCGCATCGTCGACGAGATCCTCCAACCGACCGCCGAGGCGGTGCTCGAGCGCCAGCTGCGTTTCGGGAACTGAGATGCTCAAGGTCACGCTGCGCGGCCTGCTCGCGCACAAGGTCCGCCTCATCGCCACGGCCGTGGCGGTGGTGCTGGGTGTGGCGTTCATGGCCGGCACCCAGGTGCTCACCTCGAGCATCAGCGCCAGTTTCGACAAGGTCTTCTCCGACGTCTACGCGTCGATCGACGTCGTGGTGCGCTCCACCAACGAGATCGAGACCCCCTTCGGATCCCAGCGCACCCGCATCTCCGACTCCGTGCTGCCCGCGGTGGAGGCGGTTCCCGGTGTCGACGCCGCCGAGGGACAGGTGGTCGGGCAGATCCGCGTGCTCGGACGCGACAACAAGCCACTCGTGCGCACCCAGGGTCCGCCCAACTTCGCCCTCAACTGGCTCACCGAGCCGGCTCTGAACGGGTGGACCATCGTCGAGGGCGCACCACCGGCGGGCCCCGACCAGATCGTGCTCGACGTGAAGACCTCGAAGGACGGCGACTTCGCCATCGGCGACACCGTCTCGGTGGCCGTGTCCACCGGTGTCAACACCTATCGCCTCGTGGGCATCGCCCGGTTCGGCCGGCTCGACACCTGGGGCGGTGCCCCGGCGGCGCTGTTCGACACCACCACCGCCCAGGCGCTCGTCGGTGAACCCGGCACCTACAACTGGGTCTCCATCGCCGGCGACGACGGCATCTCCCAGACCGAGCTCACCGACCGGGTCGCCGCCGCCATCCCCGCCGACACCGAGGCCATCACGGGCAAGGACTTCACCGCCGAGAGCCAGGACGCCTTCCAGAAGATCATCGGCATCTTCAACACCTTCCTGCTGGTGTTCGCCCTGATCGCGCTGTTCGTGGGTTCGTTCATCATCTACAACACCTTCTCGATCATCGTGGCCCAGCGCACCCGCGAGCTGGCGCTGCTGCGGGCCCTCGGAGCCAGCCGCCGACAGGTGCTCGGCTCGGTGATGCTCGAGGCGTTCACGGTCGGGGTGATCGCCTCGGCGGTCGGCGTCGGACTCGGCGTCCTGCTGGCCATCGGCCTCAACGCCCTCATGCAGAGCATCGGGTTCTCGGGCCCCGACACCCCGATCGTCGTGCCGGCCTCCGCCGTCATCTCCTCGGTGCTGGTGGGCACCCTCATCACCTTGGCCTCGGCGGTGCTGCCCGCCCGACGCGCCGCCACCATCGCCCCGATGGCGGCCATGCGCGATGTCGCCACGGAATCGCGCGGACTGTCCCGTCGTCGCATCATCGGCGGAGCCGTGCTGCTCGTCGGCGGCGCCGCCTCGCTCTGGTTCGGACTGTTCGGGAACTCCGACTCGGGTCTGCAGCTGGTGGGTCTGGGAGCCTTCCTCGTGTTCATGGGCTTCACCGTCATCGGACCCGTGATCGCGCCGCCGATGGCTCGCGCCCTCGGCGCTCCGCTGGCCCGGTTCGGCGGCGTGAGCGGGCGCATCGCCCGCGAGAACGCCATGCGCAACCCGCGGCGCACGGCCACCACCGCATCGGCGCTGATGATCGGTGTCGGGCTGGTGGGCTTCATCGCCGTCACCGCCCAGTCCCTGAAGGTGTCGACCGTCGAGGCCATCAACACCTCGGTCACCGCCCAGTACGTGGTCAACACCGACGGTTTCGGTTCCACGGCGCTGCCGATCAGCCTCGTCGGGCAGATCACCGCCCTGCCCGAGGTCAGCACCGCCGCCGGCATCAGCGCGACCTTCGCCAACATCGAAGGGGATGCCCGTGTCATCATCGCCACCCAGCCGGCGGCGTTCGAGAAGGTGGTGGCCATCACCGATGTCGAAGGTTCGTTCGCCGGCCTCGACACCAACGGCATCGCCATCCCGAAGACCATGGCGAAGGACAAGAAGCTCGCCGTCGGTGACTCGCTCGCCGTGAACTTCCTGCACGGCGGTCCCTCCTCGCTCGTCATCGAGTCCATCTACGACACGAAGTTCCCGATCCAGGGGCCGGGCTACTTCATCAGCGACGAGCTCTTCGCCCAGGTCACCCCGCCCGATCAGCAGACCGTGCAGTCGATCTACATCGACCTGACCGACACCAGCGCCGCCGGCGTGGCCGAGGCCCGCGTCCCGCTCGACGCGGTCACCTCCGCCGTGCCCGGCGCCGAGCTGCAGAGCCTCAAGGAGTTCACCAAGGCCCAGACCGACCAGGCCAACCAGTTCCTCGTGATCGTGTACGTGCTGCTGGCGCTGGCGCTCGTCATCGCCATCGTCGGCGTCATCAACACCCTGCTGCTGTCGGTGTACGAACGCACCCGTGAACTCGGTCTGCTGCGCGCCGTGGGTATGAGCCGCCGCCAGGTCCGCTCCAGCATCCGCACCGAGTCGGTCATCATCAGCCTCATCGGCACCCTCATCGGCCTCGGCATCGGCCTGGTGTTCGGCTGGGCTCTCGTGAAGGCCCTGTACGACCAGGGCATCACCTCCTTCGCCGTGCCCTGGGTGCAGCTCATCGTGATCGTCGCCCTCGCCGCCCTCGCCGGCATCGGCGCCGCCCTCTATCCCGCCTGGCGGGCGTCGCGCCTCGACGTGCTGCAGGCCATCTCCTCGGAGTAGTCCCCCATGGCCCACGACCCCTCGGCACTCTCGCCCGAGGTCACCACCTTCGTCACCGAACGTCATCTCGCCACCCTCACCACCATGCGGGCCGACGGCACCCCCCATGTCGTGGCGGTGGGCTTCACCTGGGACCCCGATGAGCAGCTCGTGCGCGTCATCACCTGGGCCGGCAGTCGCAAGGCCCGCAACGTGGCCCTGAACCCCGGTGGTCCGGCGGCGGTCTGCCAGGTCGACGGGGGGCGCTGGCTCACCATGGAGGGCCGGGCCACCGTGACCGCCGATCCCGAGCGGGTGGCCATCGCCGTCGAGCGCTATGCCGGCCGCTACCGCCAGCCCAAGGAGCGCGACGACCGGGTCGTGATCGAGATCGCCGTCGACCGGGTCCTGGGCCGCGGCTGAGCACCCTCCCGTAGACTGCTCGGCATGGCGACCCAACCGCAGCGCGAATGGCATCCGGCCTTCGAGGAGTACTGCGAGGCCATCTTCGAACTGCGCGAGGACGACGTCACCGTCATCCAGGCCCGCATCGCCGAGCGCCTCGACGTCTCCCGGCCGGCGGTGTCGGAGATGATCCGACGCATGGAGCGATCCGACATCGTCACCATCGATGCCGGCACCATCCGACTCACCGACGACGGTCTGGCCCTGGCGGAGACCGTCGTGCGTCGGCATCGACTCGCCGAACGGTTCCTCACCGACATGCTCGGCCTGTCCTGGGCCGATGCCCATGTCGAGGCCGGCCGCTGGGAGCACGTCATCTCCCCCACGGTCGAGGCCGCCATGACCCGGGCCCTCGGCGAACCCACCACCTGCCCCCACGGCAACCCCATCCCGGGCACCGACTACAACGCCCCCGACACCGTGAGCCTCGACACACTGGCCATCGGTCAGCAGTTCGTGGTGTCACGCATCCCCGAGGAGCTCGAGTTCACCCCGGGTCTGCTGCAGTTCCTCGAGTCCTCCTCGTTGCTGCCGGGCAACCGCGGCACGGTCACCGCATCGGCGGGAGCGGAGGGCACCACCGTCGAGATCGACGGCCGAGCGGTCGAGATCGACGGCTTCGCCAGCACCCGCATCCTGGTCAGCGCCCTCTGATCACCGCGCCGGGGCGCACCCACGACACCCGGAGCCGACCTCAGGGTTCGAGCGACGGGGGCAGCGGCGCCTCGTGCACAACGGCGAGACGCTTGGTGGCGCGGGTGAGGGCCACGTAGAGCGCCCGATCACCCTGAGCCTGCTCGGCCACGATCAGCGCCGGTTCGACCACGATGGCGGCGTCCACCTCGAGGCCCTTGACCAGCCCCACCTCGACCACGGTGACCCGATGTTCGAGACCGTTGCGAGTGGCCCGGCCATAGGCGATGGCGGCATCGTCGAGGGCGGTGCAGATGTGATCGATGATCGAGGAGGGGCAGATGATCGCCACCTGACCGGGATCGACCTCGGCCCGTTCGGTCACGGTGATCTCGGCCACGGCCCGGGCCAGAGACCCGGGCGTGGCCCGCGAGATGATCGGCTCCGCGCCGTCCTCCCGCACCGAACGCGGCGGCTGCAGCTCCGGCGCGGCATGACGCAGCACCCGGGCGGCCAGCGCCATGATCGGCGCGGGCAGGCGGTACCCGAGGGTGAGCTCCGCCCGCTGCGGGGGTCGACGGGCGGGGAGGCGGTCGAGGATCTCCTCCCAGGAGGCATGCGCCCACTGACCGGTGGCCTGAGCGATGTCGCCGACCACGGTCATCGAGCCGTTGAGCGACCGCCGCTCGAGCATGCGCAGCTGCATCGGCGAGAGATCCTGGGCCTCGTCGACCACGATGTGGCCGTAGGTGCGGATCTCGTCGTCATCGGCACGCTCCCCGGAGCGGCGTCGCCGGGGCTTGGGCCCCAGCAGGGCGCGGGCCTCGTCGAGCACCGGTGCGTCCTCATGGGTCCAGACCACCTCGGAGATCGACTCGGAGCGCTCACGGTGCAGCGCCATCCACTCCTCGTCGCTGAACACACCCTCGGCCGCATGTCGCAGCAGACCGCGAGCCCCGTAGAGGTCGTGGAGGAACTGCGCCGGGGTCAGCACCGGCCACATCCATTCCAGCGCCTCGCGCACCTGCGGATCGCGACGGAGGCGTTCCCGCACCTCCGAGGCCGCGAGCTCATCCCGCGCCGACAGCGCCAGTTCGGCGAACACCTCGTTCTCGACGAAGCGCCGGGCGGCGTTGTGCCGTCGATGGCGACGCCGGGCGTCACGGATGATCTCGACGCTGCGGTCGCGTCGGAGGGTGAGCCGCTGCAGGCCGTAGCCGACCACCAGATCGGAACGCAGCGGCCGCTGACGATCGCGCAGGGCCCGCTGCACGAACCGCACCATGCGGGGATCGCCCTTGACCCGGGCGGTGAGACCGAGGTCGTAGGCGCGGATGCTCACCCCCGGCACCAGATCGGCGAGCACCGCCAGTTCGACCCCGGCCTCACCCAGTGACGGCAGCACCTGCTCGATGTAGCCGAGGAAGAGACGGTTGGGACCGATGACGAGCACACCCTGGCCCTCGAGCGGGAACCGATGGGTGTAGAGCAGGTACGCGGCCCGGTGCAGCGCCACCACCGTCTTCCCGGTGCCGGGACCACCCTGGACCACCAGCACCCCGGGCAGCGGGGCCCGGATGATCTCGTCCTGCTCGCCCTGGATGGTGGCGACGATGTCGCCGAGACGGCCGGTGCGCGCCGTCTCGAGCGCGCTGAACAGCGCGCCCTGTCCGGAGATGACCGGCTGCGCCTCGGTGGGGGGCAGCCCGAGACTGGCGAGGGTGTCACCGAAGAGTTCGTCCTCGATGCCGAGCAGCTGTCGGCCGCGGGTGGCGAAGTGGCGACGTCGGGCCAGACCCATGGGCTGACGACCGGTCGCCCGGTAGAACGGCTCGGCCACCGGGGCGCGCCAGTCGACGATGACCGGGTCCTGATCGCTGTTCGCCACGGCGATGCGGCCGATGTAGAAGCTCTCGATCGATCCGAGCGGACCGGTGAGCCCGGGTGCGAGCCCGGGTTCGAGCCCGGGTTCGAGCTCTCGATCGATGCGACCGAAGCACAGCGCGGCATCGCCGAGCTGCAGCTGGGTGAGCCGGTTCACCACCGTGTCGAAGATGACCTCCCGTTCGAACCGGGCCTGCTCGGTGCCGCCCCGACCGACCTCGACCATCGAGGTGAGCCGACTGGCCGCGGCGCGCGAGGCGTCGAGACAGGCGTAGGCCTCATCGATGTAGGCCTGTTCGGCGATGAGATCGGGATGCGGGGCCACGGGCTGCCTCGGAACGGGGACGGGCCACCGGAGCCTCCGGGCCACCGCCGCGACGGAACGGGCGGACGCCGGAATGCGCCGATGGGGATCGGCCATGCTATCCGCCTCCGCAACTCGGTCCTCACGGCGGTCGGGTTCCCACCGCGGCGGGACGATCGGTAGCGTGACGCCGTGGTGAACCCCCCGAACCCGGCGATCGATGCCGCTCCCGCCCCGGCCTCCGACGCGCTCCCCGCCTTCCTGCGGGCCTGTCGGGGCATCGCCGGCGGACCGGAGGACCGGGTCCCGGTGTGGTTCATGCGCCAGGCCGGACGATCGCTGCCGGAGTATCGCGAGATCCGAGGGGCCGGCAGCATCCTCGAGGCCATCGCGGTGCCCGAACTGTCCGCCGAGATCACCCTGCAGCCGGTGCGTCGCTACGGCGTCGACGCCGCCATCCTCTACTCCGACATCGTGGTGCCGGCCGCCGCCATCGGCTTCGGTGTCGATGTCGCCCCCGGCATCGGGCCGGTGGTCGAGCGCCCCTTCGCCTCGGCGGCCGACCTGGCCCGTCTGCGTCCCCTCGAACCCGACGTCGACACGGCGTACGTGCTCGAGACCGTCCGCATCCTCGCCCGCGAACTCACCGTGCCCCTCATCGGGTTCGCCGGTGCGCCCTTCACCGTGGCCAGCTACCTCATCGAGGGTCGCCCCTCGCGCACCTACACCCGCACCAAGGCCCTGATGCACGGCGACCCGACGCTGTGGCACGCCCTCATGGAGCGCCTCGCCGAGATGGCCATCGCCTCGCTGCGCTCCCAGATCCTCAACGGGGCCGCCGCCATCCAGCTCTTCGACTCCTGGGCCGGGGCGCTGGCCCCGCCCGACTACGAGCACTTCGTGCTGCCCCACAGCCGGCGAGTGTTCGAGGCCATCGCCGATCTCGATGTGCCCCGCATCCACTTCGGTGTCGGCACCGGTGAACTGCTCGGGCTGATGGCCGCCGCCGGCGCCGATGTGGTCGGTGTGGACTGGCGGGTGCCGCTCGATGTGGCCCGCACCCGGGTGCCCGCCGGCACCGCACTGCAGGGCAATCTGGATCCGGTGCTGTGCCTGGCCCCCTGGGAGGTCACCGAGGCGGCGGTGCGCGACGTCCTGCGCCGCAACGCCGGTCATCCCGGACACATCTTCAACCTCGGTCACGGGGTCATGCCCGAGACCGATCCGAGTGTGCTCGAACGGGTCGTCGAACTCGTCCATCGCGAAGGACGCTGCGACGGCAGCGTGGCCCCGGAGGTCGCCGCATCATGAACACCGAGTCATCATCAGCCCCGTCGCGGATCGGCCTGATCGTCATGGCCTACGGCACGCCCCGTTCGCCCGAGGAGATCGAGCCGTACTACCTGCACATCCGTCGCGGTCGGCCACCCACCCCGGAGCAGCTGGCCGAACTCATCATGCGCTACGACGCCATCGGCGGGATCTCGCCGCTGGCCCAGCGCACCGAGGCGCAGCGCGCCGCGCTCGAGACGGCGCTGGAGTCGGCCATGCCGGGGCGCTGGCGGGTCGTGCTCGGCCAGAAGCACGCCGCCCCGTTCATCGAGGACGCCGTGGCCGAACTGGCCGCCGAGGGCATCACCGAGGCCGTCGGACTGGTGCTGGCCCCGCACTACTCGGGGTTCAGCGTGGGTGAGTACCAGCGACGGGCGGCCGAGGCCGGCGCCGAGGTCGGCCTCACCGTGCACGCCATCAGCAACTGGCATCTCGACGCCGCCTATCTCGACTTCCTCACCGATGTCGTGGCCGAGGCCAGGGTCGGCCAGCCCGAGAACCATCGGGTGCTGTTCACGGCCCATTCGCTGCCCGAGCGGGTGCTGGTCGACGATCCCTACCCCGATGAACTGGCCCAGAGCGCGGCGGTGGTGGCCGGACGACTGCAGCTGCCCGACTGGGGACTGGCCTGGCAGAGCGCCGGTCGCACCCCCGAGCCCTGGCGCGGTCCCGACATCCTCGATGTCATGCGCGAGCTGGCGGCGGCCGAGGACGGACCCGAGGGTGTCGTGGTCTGCGCCCAGGGGTTCACCGCCGATCACCTCGAGGTGCTCTACGACCTCGACATCGAGGCGGCGCAACTGGCCGAGGAGCTCGGTCTCGCCTTCTCCCGCACGCGATCACTCAACGACGACGCCTCGGTGATGGGTGCGTTGGCCGCGCTGGTCATGGCCACGGCCGACGGCGCGCACTGACATGACCGACGACGACACGATCGTCGTCATCGGCGCCGGCATCACCGGTCTCACCGCGGCCCACACCCTCAGCGCGCAGGGGCGCCGTGTGACGCTGCTCGACGCCGCCGATCGCGTGGGGGGGCGCATCCTGTCGTCTCCGTTCGCCGGCCACATGGTCGACTGCGGCGCCGACGCGTTCCTGGCCCGGGTGCCCGATGCGGTCGAACTGTGTCGAGAACTCGGCCTCGACCACCTGCTCACCTCACCGGCGAGCTCCTCGGCCCATGTCTGGACCGCCGGCGCGCTCCGCCGCCTGCCCGCCGGACTCGTCCTCGGGGTGCCCACCGATCTCGAGGCGCTGGGCGACTCCGGCATCATCAGTGCCGACGGACTGGCCCGGGCCGCGGAGGACCTCGACCGCACCGAGTGGCCCGAGGGCGAACCCGGTCCCGATCCCGAGGGCGCCGACGACCGCTCGGTGGGCGATCTCGTGCGCTCGCGTCTCGGCGACGAGGTGTTCGAACGGCTCGTGGCGCCGCTGCTGTCGGGGGTGAACGCCGGCGACGCCGACGTCCTCAGCCTCGCCACCGGGGCGGCTCAGCTGGCCGCCGCCGCCCGTCGGGAGCCGAGTCTCATCCGCTCCCTGCGCCAGCAGCAGGAGGCCGCCCGGGCCAGCGGCGCCGATCCGCAGGCCCCGGTGTTCGCTGGTCTGCCGGGGGGCACCCAGATGCTCACCGACACGCTGCGGGCCGAGCTCGAGCGGCGGGGCGGCGATCTGCGGCTCGGGGTCGCCGCCACCGGGCTGCGTCATGAGGGTCACCGCTGGATGATCGACACCACCGAGGGCACCCTCCCCGCCGCTGCGGTGGTGTTGGCCCTGCCGGCTGCGCCGAGCGCGCGACTGCTGGCCCCCCACGCGCCCGAGGGAGCCGCCGAACTGGCCCGCCTCGAGTACGCCTCGGTCGCCATGATCACCCTGGCGGTGCGCCGGGCCGATCTGGCCTGCGACCTCGACGGCAGCGGCTTCCTCGTGGCCCTCACCGATCGACTGCCGGCTCTGACCGCCTGCTCCTGGGCATCCTCGAAGTGGGCGCATCTGGCCGATCCGGACATCGCCGTGCTGCGGGTCTCGGCCGGTCGCCATGGCGACACCGCGGCGCTGGCCCTCGACGACACCGCCCTCACCGAGGCCATCGCCGCCGATCTCACCACCACCATGGGACTCGACGGACCGCTGCTCGAGGTCCGCATCACCCGATGGGACGACGCCCTGCCCCAGTTCCGACCCGGTCATCTGGGCCGGGTCCGGGCCCTGCGAGCCGAGCTCGACGCCGGCCCTCCGGGGCTGGTGGTGGCCGGAGCGGCCCATGACGGGCTGGGAATTCCGTCATGTGTCCGACAGGCCCGGAACGCCGTCCAGCACCTCGCTGAGCAGGGCTTTTGACGTTCTGACCACTGTCACCGGCCATGGCCGGGGCGGGAAATGTTACGGAGAACGTTGCATCGCCGCGATGGAACTGCAACACTTTCGCAACAATGCGATCGCCGCTCCCCACCCTCCCGCCGGCTCGTCCGGCCCTGCGCACCTCCGGCGCCCTCCACCCGTGGCTGGTCCACCCGTGGCAGTCGATGCGCTCGGCGCCCCGGCGTCTGCCCACGATCGTGCGCAGCATCGCCATCGGCGCGGCGATCCTCTGCGCCCTGGCCACCGCCCCGGCCGCCAGCGCCCGCTCGGTCGCCGGCGAGTACACCCCGGCCGCCACCCTCATCACCGACGCCCCGGTCGTGTTCTCCGAGACCGCTCCCATCCCCGCCGATGCGCCGCTCATCACCCCGCCGCCGGCACCGGCGCCGACGCCCGTCGCCGCCCCGGCCCCCGATCCCCGTCAGGTGGCCATCGCCACCGCCATCGCCGCCGCCCAGTCCAAGCTCGGGGCGCCCTACTCCTACGGCTCGGCCGGTCCCAACGCCTTCGACTGCTCGGGCTTCACCCGCTGGGTCTACCAGCAGGCCGGCATCGTGCTGCCCCACTTCACCGGGGCCCAGCTGGCCCTCACCACCCGGATCCCCCTCGACCAGCTCCAGCCCGGCGATCTCATCTTCAACTGGGGCTTCGGCGGCGGGGCCCCCGACCATGTCGGGCTCTACGTCGGCGACGGCATGATGATCCACGCCCCCAACAGCGGTGGGTCGGTGCGCTTCGACAGCATCTGGTGGTGGACCGGCGCGTCCATCGCCGCCGGTCGTCTCCCCTGACCCCTCGGCGTTCCTCAGCGGACCTGCCGAGCTGGTGCACCGGCGGCGAGGGTCCCGTCCATGGGGGGCATCGGACCGGGCGCGGATAGGTTCACCCCATCATGGCCACTGCATCCGAACCCCTCGAGCCCGGATCTGTCGAGCCCGAACCACTCGAGATCGTGGTCAGCGGTCCCGAGGACGCAGATCGTCTGCTGTTCCTGCTGCCCGGATTCGGCGACCGTCCCGAACGGTTCCTGTCCCGGGCGATGATGTTCGACCCCGAGGGTCGCTGGCGGATCGTGTCGCCCCGTCCCCGCATCGAGCTCGATGAGGGGACCTGCTGGTACCGCGTCGACGAGGACGGTCCCGACCTCGTCGAGGTGGCCATCAGTGTGCGCGCCGTGGCCGGAGCCATCGACGACGCCCTGCGGGCCAGCGGACTCGACGCCGATCGGCTCGTGCTCGGCGGGTTCTCCCAGGGCGGTGCACTGGCGCTGAACGTGGCCCTCGACCCTTCGGTGCCGGTCACGCCCCGGGCCGTCGCCGCCATCTCGCCGTACCTGCTGCACCGCGAGGCCATCGACCCCACTCGGGTGGCGGGCCGACCGGCACTCATCGTGCACGGGCGCCATGATGCCCAGGTGGAGCAGACCCGCGGTCGCGCCGCCGCGAAGTTCCTCGAACGTTCCGGCGCCGAGGTCACCTGGGTCGATGTCGAAGGTGGACACCACCTCGGACCCGTCCTGCTCGAACCGCTCGGCGACTGGCTCGCCGCCCTTCCCCTCTGAACCCTGGACCATCGATGACCGATCCCACCCCCGACTCCGACCCCGGCCCCGGCCCCGGTCCCGGCCCCGGTCCCGCGCCGCGCACCGACATCTACGCCCGCATCCGGCGGTTCGCTCCGATGCTCATCGTGGTGTTCTGCATCGGCGTGCTGGTGTTCGTCGCCATCGTGCATCCGTTCACCTCGCCGCCCACCGCCATCGAACTGCGCACCCCGCTGGTGGCCTCCGAGGGTGACCCCACCGCCGCCTATGTGGTGATCCACAACAGTGGAGGGCCCGACACGCTGCTGAGCGCCTCGTCACCCGCCGCCGCCTCGGTCGTGCTGCAGCAGTGGCAGACCGATCCGGGTCCGAGCAGTGACGGCACCGCCGCCCCCACCGGTCGCCCCGTCACCGTCGACCACCTCGACGTGCCCGGCTTCGCCGATCTGCGCATGCAACCGGGAGGTGACCAGCTGCTGCTCAGCGGGCTCACCGCACCGCTCACCGTCGGGAGCACCATCACCATCACCCTCACCTTCGAACGATCGGGTGTGCGCACGGTGCAGGCCGAGGCCCAGCCCTATGAGGTGATCGCCGATCGACTGCTGCCCCC
>JAGWYK010000005.1 GCA_018969405.1 Acidobacteriota bacterium | reverse complement strand
GGCGCAGAAGGACGTGAACATGGCCTCCACGGAACCATGCCGCCCCGTCCGGTGTCAACTGCATTTCCCTCGGGCCCCCGAACCGAGCCGGATCCCGGCCCTGATCCCGGCCCTGATCCCGGCCCGAGCCGGGCACCGGGGGTCCGATCCCGGCCCGGTAGCGTCTCGCCGGTGAGCACCGCGGATCCGTCCTCCAGCCGGCCGAACGGGGCCGAGGAGCTGCTGCCGATCCCGGCGGTCGGGCGGGTCTTCCGGACCTCGCGCACCGTCCGGGGCTCCGAGGTCGACAGCGGCGGCCGTCTTCGGCTCGACGCCATCGCCCGGATGCTGCAGGACGTGGCCACCGATGACGGTGCCGATCTGGCCCGATCCACGGCCGGGTCCGGCGGGTGGTCAGAGGCTGATCCCCAGGCCGGGCCAGAGGCGGGTTCGGAGATGGGGCCGGAGATGTGGGTCGTGCGGCGGACGCTCATCGAGCAGCTCCGGCCCGCCGGTCCGGGCGAGACCCTCCAGCTGGCCACCTTCTGTTCGGGACTCGGGAGCCGATGGGCGGAGCGGCGCATCTCGATCCGTGGGGAGGACGGGGCCGCCATCGAGGCGGTGGCGCTGTGGGTGCATCTCGATCGGGTCACCGGTCGACCCAAGCTGCTGCCCTCGCGGTACGCCGGGGACCTGGCCGCATCGGCCGCCGGTCGGATGGTCAGCGCCCGTCAGGTCATCGATCCGGTGCGACCCGATGCACCGGCCGATGCCGATGCCGATGCCGATGCCGATGCCGATGCCGACGCCGAGGCCGATGCCGTCTCGGTCCGATCGTGGTGGCCGCGCGCCACCGATGTCGACATCCTCGACCATGTGAACAATGCCGTGGCCTGGGCGGTGCTCGAGCAGGTGCTCGCCGACCGACTCGCCGCCACCGGGTTCCGACCGGGTTCGGCGGGCGACCCTCGGGCCGGTGCGTTCCGGGCTGCGGTGGAGTTCCGCGACGCCATCGATCGACCGGTGGTGGAGTCGGGCGAGCCGATGGTGGTGGCCGCCACCACCCGCGATCGGGCCACGGCGCTCACGCTGTGGTCACCCGACGGTGCCACGGCGCATCTCAGCGCCCGGTTCGACCCTCGGGACTGATCAGGCCTCGAGGGCGTCGAGCGCGGCGATGGCCGCGTCGAGCATGCGGGCCGAGCAGCCCGCCATGGCCACCGGCGGGGCCAGTTCGTCCACGAGACGATCGATGATGGAGCCGAAGGCGGCCGCCGCCGCGCCATCGCCCAGTGCGATCGGAGCACCGGTGTCACCGCCGTGCGACACGGCCGGCTCCAGCGGGATGCCACCGATGAACGGCACGCCGGCCTCGGCGGCGAGGGCCTCACCCCCGCCCTCACCGAAGAGCGCATGTCGTTCGCCGTGGCTGCAGGTGAACGCACTCATGTTCTCGATGACACCGAGCACATGGAGATGACTCTTGCGGGCCATGGTGACCGCTCGGGTGGCCACACGCTGGGCTCCGACGGCGGGCGTGGTGACCACGATCATCTCCGACTGCGGAAGCATGCGGGCCAGACCCATCTGCACGTCACCGGTGCCGGGAGGCATGTCGACGACCACGTAGTCGAGGTCGCCGGCCCACGCGACATCCTCGAGGAAATGCTGCACGGCGCGGTTGAGCACGAGCCCGCGCCACATCAGCGCGTCGGTCTCGTCGTCGACGAGCAGACCCATCGAGACCACATCGAGACGACCGGACCCGACGGGGATGGAGTGGGGCACGATGCGCCGCTCGCCCTCCTCGTCGAGCTGGGCCTCGAGGCGTCCTTCGATGCCGAGCATCCGGGGGATGGAGAAGCCCCAGATGTCGGCGTCGATCACACCGACGGCGAATCCGCGATCGGCGAGTGCGGCGGCGAGGTTGGCCGTGACCGAGGACTTGCCGACGCCTCCCTTGCCGGAGGCGATGGCCAGCACGCGCGCCCCCGAGGGCACCCGGTTGGGTCCGGCGTTGGACCGGGCGTGCAGACGGGCGGCGTCCATGGCCCGGGCCTTCTGCTCGGCGGTCATCTCGGTCCAGTCGATGGTGGCGCCGGTGACTCCGGGCAGCCCCTCGATCCGGGCCTCGATCTCGCGGCGGAGCTGGGCCTTGAGCGGACAGCCCGCCGTGGTGAGCGCCACGGTGACGACCACCTGTCCGTCGGAACCGATGGTGGCCCGCTGCGCCATGCCCAGTTCGACGATGTCAGCCCCGAGTTCGGGGTCGATCACGCCGCGCAGGGCGGCGAGGACGTCGGCTTCGGAGGGCAGCATGGACACGGTGCCGATGCTACCGGCGCCGGTTTCTCCCCCGACCATCACGGTCGGCGGCGGTGGGTGGCGGTGGGCTGTTGCGCTGGCGGTCGCCGCCGCTACCCTTGGGGCATCCCGTTCCGGGCATCGCTCAGTCACGGACTGCACAGGAAATCGCACAGTCACATGGAGGACTCGTGATCACGCTCACCGAACCCGCATCCGTCAAGGTCAAGGAACTCATCACCCAGGAGGGCCAGGACGGCCTGATGCTCCGGGTCGCCGTGCGTCCGGGTGGATGCAGCGGCTTCAGCTACGAGATGTTCTTCGACACCGAGACCGACGCCGAGGACGTCGTGGTCGACCAGCTCGGCGTGGCCGTGGTCGTCGATCCTTCGAGCGCGCAGTATCTGGTGGGTGCCACCCTCGACTACAAGGATGGTCTGCAGGGCGCCGGGTTCGCCATCGACAACCCGAACGCCAAGAACACCTGCGGCTGCGGTTCCTCGTTCAGCTGATCGAGACGGTCAGCTGACGGCGGCCAGCGCCGCCTGCAGCTCGCCGCGGTCGAAGATGTTGTCGAGTCGGGCGGTGATGGTTCCGTCGGCGCGCGCCACGAAGAGGCTCGGTTCGAACGAGAGGCCGTAGGCCCGCACCGAGTCGGTGACGCCGAGGGCCGCCGGGTCGCCGCCGTTGTTCGGCTGGTTGTAGACCTCGGCGTGCACGAAGGTGATGCCGGGGAACTGATCGCGGAACTCGAGCAGTGTGTCGAGCACCGGACCACACACCCCGGTCTGGCAGAACTGCGGCGTGCTGATGAGCAGTGCCACCGGTGTGCCGTCGGCCAGCACCTCGCCGAGCGGGCGATCGTGCAGCGGACACGCCGGGGCGCGGGTGCAGATCGGATCCACACCTCTGGTGGCGGCGGGGGTCGGTGAGTCGACCGGCACCATCGCCTGCCCGACCTGGCGCAGCCCGACGGTGTCGGGGGCCTGCACCATGAAGCTCTGTGATGACATCTGGCCGTCGAGTTCGGTGGTGATGCTCCACACCCCGGTCTCGTCGAAGGTGGTGACCAGCGGGTAGTAGGGGATGGGTGTGCCGTCGGCATGGCGCTCCAGCACGATCGGATCACCGATGTCGGCCTCGGCGCGCCGGAGCTGCACGGTGAGGGTGGGAGGCCCCTCGATGGCGGGCGGACCTTCGGGGGTGGCGATGGCGAAGGGGAGGCGCTGCGGGATGGTGCTGACCAGGTAGTCCCCGCTGTAGTTGAACAGGCCCACGAGGTTGCGGGCGTCCGGGTCGTCCGACAGCGACAGCGTGTCCACCTTCGACGAGGATCCTCCACAGGCGCCGAGCAGCGCGGGACCGGCCATGAGCAGTGCGCCGGTGCCACCGACCAGGCCGGCCCGACGCAGGAACGTCCGTCGATCGATGCCGCGGGGGGTTTCGGGAATCATCGGACCCGAACCTATCCTGCCCTCGATGGCCGACGACTCCGCCCCTGCTCGCCCGCGCCTCACCTTCATCGTCGACGGGCGTCCGGTCGAGGTGGTCGACACCGGGTTCTCCCTGTTGGCCGCGCTGCGGGGCCAGCTGGGGGTCCGCGGTCCGAAGGCCGGCTGCAGCCCGCAGGGCCAGTGCGGCTGCTGCACGGTGCTGGTCGATGGTGCACCGCGGGTGGCCTGCGTGACACCGGCCCGTCGGGTGGACGGCCGCACCATCACCACGATCGACGGTCTGCCCGAGTCCGAGCGGCAGCGCTGGGCCGAGGCGTTCCTCGCCACGGGTGGGAGCCAGTGCGGCTTCTGCACCCCGGGCATCATCTGCCGGCTCGAGGGTCTGCGCGCCTCCGGCACCGCGGCCGATGATCTCGCCGCCGTCGATCGGGCGCTGGCCGCGCACCTGTGTCGTTGCACCGGTTGGCAGACGATCGTCGAGGCCTGGTCGCTGGTGACCGACCCGGAGGAGGAGCTCCCGCCCGCAGCGCCGGACGCATCGGTGCGCGATCTGGCGGCGGCCTCGCAGCGGGCCGCGATCGAGGGCCACAGCCCCCAGCGCGTCGCCGTCGACATCGCGCTGGGCGGGGGCGGGTTCGCCGAGGACACCGCACCACTCGATGCTCTCGTGGCCATGCCGCGCGCCGATGCCGACCGACCTGATGACCCCACCCAGTGGGCGGTGGCGGCGTCCCTGCCGGCGGCCCGGGCCCTGGCCGGCAAGGTGCAGGGGCGTCATGGCACCGCCGCGGCCCGTCCCCCGATCGAGCTGCCGCCGGGCGACTGGGACCTCACCCTGCGCACCAGTTGGGTCGAGCCCGCCTACCTCGAGACCGATGCATCCTGGTGCGCGCCGGGTGGCGAACCGGCCCCGGTGCTGGCCAACGGTGGGGCGTTCGGCGGCAAACGGTCCAGCGTGGTCGCAGAGGCGGCGCGTCGTCTGGCCGATGAGCACGGCCGGGCGGTGCGCGCCGTGCTGTCGCGTGAGGACGTCGTGCGCTTCGGACCGAAGCGTCCTCCCGTCGCAGTGGGTCTGCGCGCCGATGGCACCGGTGTCATGCGGGTGGCACGCACCCCCGGCGTGGCCGCCGCCATCGCCACGATCCTCCCGGATGTGCAGATCGAGGAGGTGGATCTCCCCGGTCCGCCCACCTCCATCGACCTGCGCGCCGCCGGCTGGGCGGAGGCGGCGGTGCTCCGCGCTGTGCTCGACGCCCGCACTGCGGGTGATAGCACCGCCACGGTCCTGGCCCCCAACGGTGCCGAGGCGCGGGCAGTGGTCGCCGACAGCGGTGCGATCAGCGTCGAGGTGCGCTGTGGGCGACTGCTCGATGCCGTCGTGCTGCGCTCGGCGGTGATCGGCGCTGCGCATATGGCCACCGGATGGGTGCGCAGCGAGGGTCTCGCCGTCGATGCCGATGGCGTCATCGGTGATCTGACGATCCGTTCGTTCGGGGTGCTGCGCTCGCGGGACATGCCGGCGGTCGAGGTCGTGCTTCACGAGGACACCGCCGATCCGGTCAACGGCTCCGATGCGGTGTTCGCCGCAGTGGCCGCCGCAGTGTGGATGGCTGACGGCTGTGCGACCGACTGGCCGACCGGTGTGCAACCATGACGCCATGAGCACGCCGATCGGTCCCTACACGCCCATCGTCCGCGCCGGTGATCTGCTGGTCGTCTCCGGCCAGCTCGGTCTGCGCGACGGTGCGATGGTCAGCGGTGGCGTGGCCGCCGAGACCACCCAGGCGCTGGCCAACATGGCGACGCTGCTCGCCACCGAGGGCGCCTCGCTCGCCGATGTCGTCAAGACCACGGTCCTCCTCCGGCACATGCGTGACTTCGAGATCATGAACGAGGCCTACGTGGCGGCGTTCGGCGATCACCGACCGGCCCGCAGCGCCTTCGCCGTGGCCGAACTCCCGCGGGTGGCCCTGGTCGAGATCGAAGCGTGGGCCCATGCCCCGCTCGCCCGATAAGGTTCTCCCGTGCCCGGAGTCATCATCATCCTCATCGTCCTGCTGGTGGCCATCCCCGTGGGGTTCCTCATGACCATGACCATCGTCGCCGGGGTGCTCGGTTGGACCGTCGAGTCAGAGGTCGATGCCGCGAATGTCGGTACCGAGCACTACGACCTCGCCCATCCCGGCGCCGGATCCGCGGCCTGAGGCGAACCCCCATCCGCCGGACGCCCCATGGCATCGGCGGTCCGTTCGACCCCTTCGGCCACGTTCGTATCGCATTCGCGGCCGTTGGGCGCTAGCGTCTCGCCCATCATGTAGTGCTGGGAAGGTGTTCCGACCCCGCAGGAAAGAAAGGGCAGTCGGAAATGGCTACCGGTACCGTCAAGTGGTTCAACGCCGAGAAGGGTTTCGGCTTCATCTCACGCGAGGGGGGTCCCGACGTGTTCGTGCATTACAGCGCGATCAGCGGCTCGGGTTACCGCTCGCTCGAAGAAGGTCAGGCCGTCGAGTTCGAGGTCACGACCGGACCGAAGGGTGATCAGGCTCAGGACGTCCGTCCCGTCTGAATCTCTTCTCAACTCTCGATCGATGGGCCGCTCCTCCGGGGGTGGCCCATCGTCGTTGTGGGCCCGTCGTTGTGGGCCCGTCGTTGTGGGCACGTCGTCACGGGGACGTCCGTGTGCGGCTCACTCGCCGGTGGCGCCCCAACGGGACTGACCGAACCGATACCCCACACTGCGCACCGTCTGGATGAGACCGGCGTGATGCTCGCCGAGCTTGGCCCGCAGTCGGCGGATGTGCACGTCGACCGTGCGGGCCCCGCCGTAGTACTCGTAGCCCCACACCCGGCTGAGCAGGGTCTCGCGGGTGAACACCTTGCCCGGGTTCGATGACAGGAACTTGAGCAGCTCGTACTCCATGAAGGTGAGATCGAGCGGACGACCGGCGATGGCGGCCTGGTAGGTCTCGAGGTTGAGCACGAGATCGCCGTACTCCACGAGATCGGGATGGTCGGCATGCACACCGACCCGGCGGAACAGATGGCGCAGTCGCGCCTCGAGCTCGCGGGGATGGAACGGCGAGAGACAGAAGTCCTCGAAGAGTTCGCCGCGGTCGTCGAGCTCACCGAGCTGGGTGCCGTTCACCAGGATCATCAGCGGGGCCAGTTCGTTGTCGCCGCGTCGCAGTGATCGACACAGCGCGAAGGCTCGATCGGGATCGGCGGTGGCGCAGATGACCGCACCCGACCACCCGGCGTTGGGGGCGAGGCGCTGCGCGGTGATGTCATCGTTGACCGCTTTCCATGGGTAGCCACCGAGGTCGAGGACCTGGGCCAGTTCCGGTGGAGCGGGATCGGGGAAGACGAGGATCGGTTCCATCGGATCTACCAGCCGGGGAGGTACCGATCGAGTTCGAACTGGGTGACCTGAGCCTTGTAGTCGTGCCACTCGGCCCGCTTGTTGCGCAGGAACCATTCGAAGATGTGCTCACCGAGCGCCTCGGCGACCAGCTCGGAGCGCTCCATGGCGTCGAGGGCCTCGGAGAGTGACTGCGGCAGCGGCCGCATGCCCTCGGCGGCGCGCTCCTCGTCGGTCATCTCGAACACGTTGGCCGAGGCCTCGGGGGGCAGTTCGTAGCCCTCCTCGATGCCCCTGAGGCCGGCGGCGAGCATGACCGAGTAGGCGAGGTAGGGGTTGCAGGCCGGGTCGGGGGCCCGGTACTCGATGCGGGTCGACGAGGACTTGCCCCGCTTGGTGACCGGCAGTCGCACCAGGGCCGACTGGTTGTTCCGGGCCCAGGTGACGTACACCGGCGCCTCGTAGCCGGCGACCAGCCGCTTGTAGGAGTTGACCAGCTGGTTGGTGATGGCGGTGATCTCCGGGGCGTGGTGCAGCAGACCGGCGATGAACTGACGGCCCACCGCCGAGAGCCCGTAGGGGTCGCCGGTCTCGTGGAAGGCGTTCTCGTCGCCCTCGAACAGCGACATGTGGGTGTGCATGCCCGAGCCCTGCACCCCGGCGAGGGGCTTGGGCATGAACGTGGCGAAGGCGCCCTGCTCCATGGCGATCTCGCGCACCACGAGCCGGAAGGTCATGACGTTGTCGGCCATGCTCAGGGCATCGGTGTAGCGCAGGTCGATCTCGTGCTGGCTCGGGGCGTCCTCATGGAAGGAGTACTCGACCGGGATGCCCATGTTCTCGAGGACGAGCAGCGTGCGCTTGCGCAGGTCGCTGGCCACATCGGCGGTGGTGAGGTCGAAGTACGAACCGGTGTCGAGCGGTTCGAGGGGTTGGGAGGGGTCGCCGTTGCGGAAGTAGAAGAACTCCATCTCGGGGGCCACGAAGAACGAGTACCCGCGCTCATGGGCCCGGTCGAGGTTCCGCTTCAGCACCTGCCGGGGGTCGCCGCCGAACGGGGTGCCGTCGGGGTTCATGATGTCGCAGAACATCCGGGCGGTGACATCGCTGCTGTCGCCCCAGGGCAGCAGCTCGAAGGTGCTGGGATCGGGCATGGCGAGCACGTCGCTCTCCTGCACTCGGCTGAACCCGTTGATGGCCGAGCCGTCGAAGTGCATGCCCTCGGCGAAGGCGTTCTCGAGCTCGTTGGGGGAGATGGCCACCGACTTGAGCTGCCCGAGCACATCGGTGAACCAGAGTCGGATGAGCCGGACCCCACGTTCCTCGGCGGTCCGGAGCACGTAATCCTGCTGGCGTTCCATGGTCGGATCCTCCCACACGGGTCCTCGGGCGCCCCAAAGCACCCCGGTTCGGGTCGTTCCTCGGCGTGTCGCCCGTCACGTCCACCCCGGCTCGTTCATCATCCGTTCACAGAAGGGCAACACGTGGGAAAACCCGGCCTGCGACGCTGCCGGCGGTCACCTTCGAAGGGGTCCCCCACCCGGCGATAGTGTCCACTCCCACCCGGCGACCCGCTCCCCACGGTCGCACCCCCAACAGGAGGAACCGTGCAGGAACGCACACCAGAAGAAGTCCTGGCCTTCGTCCAGGCCGAAGGCTGCGAGTTCGTCGATCTCCGATTCATCGATCTCCCCGGCATCATGCAGCACGTCACCATCCCGGCACACGTGCTCTCGCTCGACCACTTCACCGAGGGCCATGGCTTCGACGGCTCGTCGATCCGTGGGTTCCAGGAGATCCAGGAATCGGACATGGTGCTCATCACCGATCCGAACACCTGCTACATCGACCCCTTCATGAAGCGGAAGACCGCGGTCATCCACTGCTACGTGGCCGACCCGATCACCCACGAGAGCTACTCCCGTGATCCCCGCTATGTGGCCCAGAAGGCCGAGGCCTTCCTCAAGACCACCGGCATCGCCGACACCGCCTTCTTCGGTCCCGAGGCCGAGTTCTTCGTGTTCGACGACGTGCGTTTCGGCACCGAGCCCAACGGTTCGTTCTACATGGTCGACTCCGTCGAGGGTCAGTGGAACACCGGCACCGACGAGGGCCCGAACCTCGCCTACAAGCCCCGCACCAAGCAGGGCTACTTCCCGGTGCCTCCGATGGACCACTACCAGGACCTCCGCTCCGACATGTCGGTCGAGCTCCACAACGTGGGCATCGAGACCGAGCTCCATCACCATGAGGTCGCCTCGGGTGGTCAGGGCGAGATCGGCATCAAGTTCAACACGCTGCTGAAGATGGCCGATCAGCTGATGACCTTCAAGTACGTGCTCAAGAACGTGGCCTGGCAGCACGGCAAGTCGCTCACGTTCATGCCGAAGCCGATCTTCGAGGACAACGGCTCGGGCATGCACACCCACCAGTCGCTGTGGAACAACGGTGAGCCGCTGTTCTACGACGCCAACGGCTATGCCGGCCTGTCCGACATCGCCCGGTGGTACATCGGTGGTCTGCTCCACCACGCTCATGCGGTGATCGCCTTCACCAACCCGACCACCAACAGCTTCAAGCGGCTGGTGCCGGGCTACGAGGCTCCCGTGAACCTCGTCTACAGCCAGCGCAATCGGTCGGCCTCCTGCCGCATCCCGCTGGCCTCGCAGAGCCCGAAGGCCAAGCGCATCGAGTTCCGCTGCCCCGACTCCACCTCGAACCCGTACCTGGCGTTCGCGGCCATGATGATGGCCGGTCTCGACGGCATCATGAACAAGATCGAGCCGCCGGCGCCGGTGGACAAGGACCTCTACGACCTCCCGCCGGAGGAACTGGCCAAGGTCCCGCAGGTGCCGGCCACGCTCGAGCAGGCGCTCGACGCCCTCGAGGCCGACAACGAGTTCCTCAAGCGCGGTGGCGTGTTCACCGACGACCTCATCGAGACCTGGGTCGCCTACAAGCGCAAGAACGAGGTCGACGCCATCCGCCTGCGTCCGCACCCCTACGAGTTCAGCCTCTACTACGACGTCTGATCCCGCAGGGCGTCCGCCCGCTGGTCCATTGGCCCTGCGGCCGAGGGTTGTTCGATCGGAGGCCGGTCCCTCGGGGCCGGCCTCCGGCGCGTCCATGTGCCCGCTCGTGTCGGGGTCTGCCGAGGCCGTAGCCTCAGCGGTGGTGGAACCTCTGATCGGCCGACGCGGCGGCCCCCGGCGACTTCGGCACCCTCGCATGGTGATGGGTGCGTCGATCATCGCGGTCGGGCTGCTGGTGGCGGCCTGCGGTGGATCGAGCTCCACCTCGACGAGCACCAGCACCTCGCGCCCGTCGCCGTCGTCGACCACCGCCGAGTCGACAGTCCCGTCGTCGGTCGCGCCGGCGCCCCGACAGGTCGACCCGGGTCCGGCACCCTCGACCCGTGAGCAGCTCGCCGCACTGCGGATCGATGATCGACCCAGTCCGCAGGGACGCTACGACCGGGGGGCATGGCCGCACTGGGACGACATCGAGGGCAACGGCTGCGACGCGCGCCAGGACGCACTCATCGCCTGGTCGGTGGTCCCCGCCACGGTGGACCGGACCCGCGGCTGCCGTGTGATCACCGGTTCGTGGATCTCCCCCTATGACGGAGTCACCACCTCGGTGCCGGGGACCTTCGATGTCGATCATCTGGTTCCGCTCGAGAACGCGTTCAACTCGGGCGGCTGGCAGTGGGACTCCACACGTCGTCGTGCCTTCGCCAACGATCCCCGGGAGCTCGTCGTGACCTCGGCCAGTTCCAACCGGAGCAAAGGTTCGGATCCACCCGACGCCTGGCGACCGGCGAACCGTGACGCCTGGTGCGCCTACGCGACCGGTTGGGTGGCGATCAAGGTGACCTGGGGACTGACCGCCACCACCGAGGAGCGTGATGCGCTCGGACAGATGCTCGACACCTGCGGTCCGGCCGGTGCGGTGTGGCCGGGTGTCGGAGCGGCTGTCGCCGGGGGCGGCACCCCGGCGGGTTCCACCGACGCACCGCCGCCCACTCCCGATGGCGGCGGCACGGGTGGTGGCTCGGGTGGTGGTGAGGTGTACTACGCCAACTGCAGCGCAGCGCGGGCGGCGGGTGCCGCACCGATCCGGCGCGGTGATCCCGGCTACCGGAGCGCGCTCGACGGCGACAAGGACGGCGTGGCCTGCGAGTAGGGCCGCTCGGATTCAGGAGCGTCCCGGCCGGCCGTAGAACACCCGATCGACCACGGCCCGCGCCCGGCGGGTGACGCGTCGGTACTCGCTGCGCAGCTCGGTGGAGCTGGTGTCGAGCGCTCGGGCCAGCCAGAGCATCTGCTCGGGTTGGGAGGGCAGTGCATCACCGGGTGCGCTGTTGACCAGGTACCAACGGTTCCGCACCCGTTCGCAGAACTCGAAGGCCTCGGCGAGGATGGCGGCGTCGGTGGATTCGAGCGCCCCGATCGAGGCCAGCTCGGTGAGCCCCCCGAGTGTGCTCGCCGATCGGACCGAGTGCTCGAGCTGCAGCATCTGAGCGGTGAACTCGATGTCGGAGAGCGAGCCCCGTCCGAGTTTGAGATGGAAGTCGGGATCCTCGCCGACCGGGATCCGCTCGGTCTCGATGCGGGCCTTCATGCGCCGGATCTCCCGCCGTTCATCCTCGGTGAGACCCGATCCCCAGACGAACTCGTCGAGCGCCTGCTGCATCTCGGCGCCGAGCTCGGGATCGCCGGCCACGAAGCGGGCTCGCGACATCGCCTGACGCTCCCAGGTGAGGGCGTGGTCGGCCCAGTAGGAGCGGTGACCGGCAACAGTGCGGGACAGGACGCCGTTGCGTCCCTCGGGTCGGAGATCGGCGTCGATCTCGTAGATCCGGATGGCTGGTGTGCTGCCGCGGATGAAGCGCATCACGGACTCGGCGACCCGTCGTGCCTCGTCGATGTCGTCGGCCCGGTCGCCCCGATGCACGAACATCACATCGAGATCGCTGGCGTAGGCCATCTCGCTGCCGCCGAACCGACCGAGGGCGAACACGGCGACGGGGATCCGTGGTTCGGCGACGAGGAGGGCCCCATGCACACAGGCCTCGGCCAGCGCGGTGAGGTCGACGCCCACGGTGCGCACATCGGCGATGCCGAACAGGTCGCGGGCAGCGATGCCGAGCAGGTTCCGCTGCTTCCAGCGCTGCAGCGCCGCCTGCTGATCCTCGGGGGCGTGGCGCAGATCGAGCACGGCGGCGGCCCGCGCCAGCAGATCGTCGCGTTGGCGGGTGATGAGCTGTTCGGCATGGGGGAGTCGGGCGATGAGATCGGGGTTGCGCATCAGGATCTCGCCGAGGAGGCGACTGGTGCCCGCCACCCGGCACAACCCCTGCGCGGCCGCCGGTGAGTCGCGGAACACCTCGACCAGCTGGCGCATCCGGGTCGGTCCGCTGAGCAGGTTGCGCACGATCAGCAGACCGAGGTCGGGATCGGGTGAGGCCGACAGCCAGGTGAGCAGCAGCGGGAGCATCTGCTGCATCAGACGGCTCGATCGACTGAGGCCCCGGGTGAGATCGCGCACGGCGGCCCGGGTGCGCAGTGCGTCGGTGAACCCGAAGGCGGTGAGTCGGGCGCTGATCGCCTCCGTCGTGAGTCCCGCCTCGTCGGGTGTCGTGGGTTCTGCGGTGGACGAGGCGAAGGCCTCGAGCAGCGGGCGGAAGTAGACCCGCTCGTGGATGCTGCGCACGATCGCCCGGTTGTGGGTGAGCTGGCGCTGCAGCTGCTCACCGGCGGTGCCTGCGGCTGCATCGGTGAGCCCCATCACACGCGCCAGGCGGTCGATCTCGCCGTCGTCGGTGGGCAGTGTGTGCACCTGCTGTTCGTCGACCAGTTGGAGCCGATGCTCGACGGTGCGCAGCAGCCGATAGGCATCGACCATGGCGGTGGCATCGCCACCGTCGATGTACCCGGCACTGTCGAGGATCCCGAGGGTGGTGAGGGTGTTGGCAGAGCGCACCTCGGGGTCGAGATGGCCATGCACCAGTTGCAGCAGCTGCACGGTGAACTCGATGTCGCGGATGCCACCGGGTCCGAGCTTGAGCTGCCGAGCCGAGAGGTCCTTGCGGGCCACCTCGGCCTCGGCTCGTTCCTTCATCTGGCGGATCGACCGCAGCGCATCGGCGTCGAAGGGCCGTGACCACAGTGTGCGCTGGGCGCTCTCCCACCACTGCGTCGCCAGTGCCGGATCGCCGGCGGCCGGTCGGGCCTTCAGCAGCGCCTGGAACTCCCAGGGCAGGGCCCAGCGGTCCCAGTACGCCTCATAGGAGGGGATCGAACGGACGAGGGGACCGTTGCGTCCCTCCGGTCGGAGATTGGCGTCGACGCGGAAGCAGCGACCGGCGATCTCGAGCACGTGGCGCGCCATGCGCTCGAGATCACGGGGGTCGCCCTCACCGACGAACATCACATCGATGTCGCTGGAGTAGTTGAGCTCCTCGCCGCCCAACTTCCCCATACCGATCACGGCGAGTGTCGGTGGATCCGCATGACGTCGAGCGGCGAGCGTGACGGCGCGCCCCAGCACGTCTCGGCCCAGCGCCGCGAGTCGATCCCCCACCACCTCGAGCGGGTCGATCCCGAGCAGGTCCCGGGCGGTGATGCGGAGGAACTCGAGGCCGCGCCAGTGCACGAGCGCTGCGATGGCACCGTCGTCCTCGCTGCTGTCGGGGTCGAGCTCGGGCCGTCGATCGAGGGCGCCGAGCACCTGCAGTGCAGCAGACGGGTCGGCGAGCAGGAACCGGGTGATGGATCGACTGGCCGCGGCGAGGGCGATGAGACCCCGGGCCACCATCTCCTCCGCCTCGATGAGTTCGCGCCATCGGTCGTCGAGTGCATCGAGGGCGAGGCGCACCGCCGTCGGATCGGCGCTGCGCTGCACGAGGTCCTCGATGGTGGTGGAGAACCGCCGGTCGGCCATACCGATGAGGCTATTGGTCGGCGGTGACGAGGTCGTAGTGTTCGGCCGTGGCATCGATCCGTGTGGGCCTCGCCCAGATCAATCCCGTCGTGGGGGATCTCGACGGCAACGTCGATCGCATCCTCGCGGTCATCGCCTCCGCGGAGGCTCAGGGCTGCGATCTCGTCGCCCTCCCCGAACTGGCGCTCACCGGGTACCCACCCGAGGATCTGCTGCTCCGTCCCAGTTTCGTGCGCGACACCCGTGCCGCGCTCGATCGTGTCGTGGCGGCGACGCGTCGCACCGTGGTCGTCGTCGGTTTCCCCGAGGCCGGTGGTCATGATGCCCATGCCTCGACCGACCATGCCGAGAACGCCGATGGCGATGGCCGTGGTGCCATCGCCACACTCCACAACAGCGCCGCGGTGTGCGCCGAGGGACGACTGCTCGGCGTCTATCGCAAGCGAGCACTCCCCAACTACTCGGTGTTCGACGAGCAGCGCTACTTCGTCGCCGGTGCGGAGCCGCTGGCCCTGTTCCGCATCGCCGGCGTCGATGTCGGTGTCTCGATCTGTGAGGACGCATGGTCGCCCGAGGGGCCGATCGCCGCGCTCGGTCGTGGCGGAGCCGACCTCATCGTCAACATCAATGCGTCGCCGTTCAACACGGGCAAGGCCTCGGCGCGGCAGTCCGTCCTCGCCGAGCGCGCCCGCGAGGCCGACGCCGCCATCGCGTACGTGAACCAGGTGGGGGGACAGGACGAGCTGGTCTTCGACGGCGATTCCATGGTCGTCGACCGGGCCGGGTCGGTGGTGTTCCGGGCCCCGCAGTTCCGAGCGGGACTGCATGTCGTCGACATCGAGATCCCCGTCGAGGGGGATCGACCCTCGTTGCCGATCATCGAGATCCCCGGTGCTCCTGCGCATCGCTCACCCGTCGAGGCCGCCACGGTCGCCCCTCGTCTGTCGCCCGAGGCGGAGGTGTGGGAGGCCCTCGTGCTCGGCACCGGTGATTTCGTGCGCAAGAACGGCTTCACCGATGTCGTCATCGGACTCTCCGGGGGCATCGATTCCGCCCTCGTCGCCGCCATCGCCACCGAGGCGCTGGGGTCCGCCCATGTCCACGGCGTGCTCATGCCCTCGCGCTACTCCAGCGAGCACTCCATCTCCGATGCGATCGCCCTCGCCGACAACCTCGGCATCGAGCACCGCACCATCCCCATCGAACCGGCGCATGTGGCGCTCATGGAGATGCTGGCGCCCTCCTATGCCGGTCACTCCATCGGGCTCGCCGAGGAGAACCTGCAGAGTCGTCTCCGCGCCGTCATCCTCATGGGGCTCTCCAACGCCTTCGGGTGGTTGCTGCTCAACACCGGCAACAAGAGCGAGTCCTCGGTCGGGTACTCGACGCTCTACGGCGACAGTGCCGGTGGGTACGCAGTCATCAAGGACGTCTCGAAACTGCTCGTCTACCGCCTGTGCCGCCAACGCAACCTGAGCGCCGGGCGTGAGATCATCCCCGAGTCGGTGCTGATCAAGCCCCCGTCGGCCGAACTCCGACCCGATCAGCGCGACGACCAGAGCCTGCCGCCCTATGACCAGCTCGATCCGATCCTCGCCCTCTATGTCGAGGGTGATCGGTCGGCCGAGGAGATCATCGCCGCCGGGCATGATCCGGCGACCGTGGAGCGCATCGTGCGACTCGTCGATCTCGCCGAGTACAAGCGGCGGCAGTCGCCCCCCGGTCCCCGTGTCACGGCCAAGGGGTTCGGCAAGGATCGTCGTCTTCCCATCGTCAACCGATATCGCCGCTGAACCGGGCACGTCCGGTGGGCGGTGGGGGCCTAGCCTGCAGCCATGCGCACCCCGCTGTCCGCTCCCGCGTCCGCCCGGGCCATCGGCCTGTGCTGCTGGCTCGAGCAGCAGATGTTCATGGCGCTCGGTGGGCGCGTGGTCGATCTCGAGGATCCCGAGGTCAAGCTCACCATGCTCGAGGTCGCCGAGCATGCCGCCTGGCGGACTCAGCGCTGGTACGAGCTGCTGCCCACCGCCCCGCCCGGTGCCGACGTGCTCGTCGCCGCTCCGCCATCGGTGGAGGCACTGCTCACCGAGATCGTCGACGTGCTCGGGACAGCCCCGTCCGCCGAGGTCGTGCTGCTCGCCGAGGCGCTGCTGATCCTGATCGACGTCCTCACCGGAGACCTCGCCGACCGGTCGGCTCCACTCGCCGGTGCCTCGGTGCGGCGCATCTGCGGGTTCGCCCGGACCGACATCGCCGCCGATCTGGAGCGGATCCGGGACCTCACCGAGGCCGATGGGGGCCCACCCGCCGGGTCCGCCGACGCGGGATCCGCCCTCGAGCCCGGGTCGGTGCTGGGGCGTCTGCGGGCGCTCTCCGCCGAGGATCTCCTTGCCCTGATCTGACGGATTCGCCCCTGCCGTGCATCATGGTCGCACCCGGCCGGTATCGTTGTCGGACACCCCTCCCGCAGCAGGGGGTGCTCATCCTCCGGCGGCAGCATCATCACCCGATGATGGTGTCGTCCCCGATGTGACCATCGCAGTCGCTGCCGTCGAACCAGTCGAGGAGTCGTTGTGGCCAAGGAGCGCGTGGAACGGGACGAAGAGGATCTCGTCCGTCTCTACCTCACCGACATCGGGCAGTACCCGCTGCTCACCAAGGACGACGAGGTCCGTCTCGCCCAGGCCATCGAGGGTGGTGTCGCAGCCCGCGCCGAGATGGACGCCGGTGGCACCATCACCCCGGCGCGCAAGCGCGAGCTCCGACGTGCCATCAAGGTGGGTGACGACGCCGAGCGCACCTTCGTGCAGTCCAACCTCCGTCTGGTCGTCTCCATCGCCAAGAAGTACCAGGCCTCCGGTCTGCCCCTGTTGGATCTCATCCAGGAGGGCAACCTCGGTCTGATGCACGCCGTCGAGAAGTTCGACTGGCGCAAGGGCTTCAAGTTCTCGACCTATGCCACCTGGTGGATCCGTCAGGCCATCACCCGCGGCATCGCCAACACCGGTCGCACCATCCGCCTCCCGGTCCACGCCGGCGACACCCTCGCCCGGCTGCAGAAGGCCCGGGCCCGTCTCGAGCTCAAGTTCGGTCGCCCGGCCACCCTCGCCGAGCTCTCCGCCGAGGTCGAGATGCCCGAGGACAAGGTCACCGAGGCCCTGCGCTTCGCCGCTGAACCGCTCTCGCTCTCCGAACCGCTGCGCGAGGACGGCGACGCCGAACTCGGCGATGTGGTCGAGGATCGCTCCGCCGAGTCCCCCTTCGAGGAGGCGGCCACGGCACTGCTCCCCGAGGAGATCGCTCGACTCCTCTCGCCGCTCGACGAGCGCGAGCGCGAGATCCTCAAGCTCCGCTTCGGCCTCGACCGCGGCGAGCCCCGCACCCTCGAAGAGGTGGGCGAGCACTTCAACCTCACCCGCGAGCGCATCCGTCAGATCGAGGCCCGCGCCATGTCGAAGCTGCGTCATCCCTCCTCCGACACCGGCGCCCGCGACCTCCTGGCCGTCTGATCCTCGTCGCTGCGCCGCCGTGCGATGACCGACGACAGCGCCGCACCGGCCGAACCCGGCGATCCGTCGACCGCTGCCGGGGTCGACATCGGTGATCCCGGGGCCGGCGCGTCCGAGCACCAGCACGCCCATCTGCCGCGCCTGATCCCGTTGTGGGTCGCCGGGGTCGGGCTGCTGGTGGCCGTCCTGATGCTGCTGGTGGTCCTCGTCATCGCCCGTTCGGTGTTCAGCCGCAGTTCCGTCTCGGCCCAGAAGGCGGAGAAGGAGGTCGTCGACCAGACCGGCATCGCCACCAGCACCGATGACATCACGCATCCGCCCCAACGCGACATCCGCATCGGAACCTGTGAGTCCGACGGATCCTCCGGAGCCCGTGCCGCCGGCACCATCACCAACTGGACCGACACCGACAGCGACTACCGGGTGATCGTGTCCTTCCGCAACGATGCCGACGGGACCGAGTTCGGCTCCACCTCACTCACCGTCGACGGGGTCACGGCCCATCGCACCAGCAACTGGTCGACCTCGGTGCCAACCCGCCCCGATGTGGTGTTCACCTGTCGGGTCGTGAGCATCGATCGGTGGCCCGCCGGATCCCGACCGGCCGGCTGACCGCTCCTCGCCCCGACTCCGCCGCCGGGCGGTGCCGCACATGGGGTCTTCCTCGGCCCGACCGTGGAAGATCCGAGGGGGTCGCCCTACACTCGGAGCCATGAAGAAGCTCCTGTTCGTCGCCGTGGTCCTCGGTCTCGCCGCCTTCGCGGTCAAGAAGCTGCAGGACGCCTGATCGCGACGCGCTCGCTCGTCCGCCGATGGATGAGCGAGGCCGCCGCCACAACCGACCCGATCGCCATGATCACCGCAGCGGTCGACACGACCCGCGCTCTGGTGGTCGTGGGCAGCGCCACGCGTTCGCGCAGTGGCACTCGATGCTCGAACTCCACGATCGGCCAACCCTCGGCCCGCGCCACCCGCGTGAGTTCGCGGTCCGGGTTCACCGCGATCGGATGACCGACCGAACGCAGCATGGGCAGATCGGTGGCTGAATCGGAGTAGGCGAAGCTGGCGGAGAGGTCGATGCCCTCCCGAGTCGCCAGCTCGCGCATGGCCATGACCTTCTGCTCGCCGTAGCAGTAGAACCCGACCTCGCCGGTGTAGCGACCATCGGCATCGAGCCGGGCGCGACTGGCGATCAGACCGTCGAGTCCGAGGTGCATCGCCAGGGGGGCGACGATCTCCTCGGGTGAGGCCGACACCAGGTACACCTTCCGGCCGGCGGCACGGTGGCCCTCGATGAGCACGATCGCCTCGTCGTAGACGATGGGATCGATGACATCGGCGAGGGTGCGCTGCACGATGGAGGTGACGGTGGCATGGTCCCAGCCACGGGTGATCTGCAGCGTCGACTCACGGAAGCGCCGCATGCGTTCCTCGTCGGCCCCGAAGGTGCGGAACACCATGCCGTTCCAGATCGTGCGGGCCAGGACGCGGCGATTCACCATGCCGGCACGGCGGAACGGCCCACCGAAGGCCACGAGTGCACCGTGCGCGATGACGGTCTTGTCGAGATCGAAGAACGCGGCCTCCGTCACGGCTTCGAGCATAGGAGTCCGGCGAGGATGGGCCACTGCACCCATTGCGGGGGATGGGGTCGATCCGTACGCTGCCCCCGCCTTCCCCGGGTGAGTGGTGTGCCATGACAGGAGATGTGCGATGACCGTGGTGTCGTGCTGGTCCGCCAAGGGCGGATCGGGAACAACGGTGGTGGCGGTCGCTCTCGCCACGATGCGGGGTCGTGAGGGCGACCACGGAGCGTTGCTGGTCGATCTCGCCGGCGACTGCCCGAGTGTGATGGGTCTGCCCGAGCCGATCGGCCCGGGCGTGACCGACTGGCTGGCGGCGGGCGACCAGGTGCCGTCCGACGCCCTCGGACGCATCGAGCAGCAGGTGTCGGAGCATGTCGCACTGCTGCCGACCGGGACCGCCGCCCCAGAGGGGACCGATCGGGTCGCACCGCTGCTCGAGGTGCTGCAGGCGCAGACGCGCCATGTCGTCATCGACCTTGGTCGGCTCGGCGCCGGCTCAGGTGCGCTGCCCGCCGTCGCCGCGGAGCTGGCCGAGGGGGCCGAGCAGTCGCTGCTGGTCACCCGACCCTGCTTCCTCTCGCTGCGTCGGGCGCTGGCCTCGCCGGTCCGTCCCACCGGCATCGTGCTGGTCACCGAGGAGGGTCGGGCGCTCGGGCGTCGCGAGGTCGAGGACATCCTCGGTGCACCGGTGGTCGCCGAGGTGCCGATCGAGTCCGCGGTGTCGCGCGCCGTCGATGCCGGCACCCTCGCCATGCGCATGCCCCGCGGGCTCGAACGGTCGTTGCGCCATGCGGCCTGAGTCCGTCGGCCGTCGCGAGCAGGCCGATGCCCTCGTCGCCCGTCTCCATCATCGACTGGTGGGTGACGACATCCCGAGTCCCGATCCCAGCTCCATCCGTGAACTGACCCGTGCCGAGGATCCCCTGCTGCCCGAGGCCGAGGTCGCCAGGGTGGTCGAGCAGGTCGATGCCCGTCTGAACGGGCTCGGGGTGCTCGAACCACTGCTGGCCGATCCCGCCATCAGCGAGATCATGGTCAACGGTGGTGGTCGGGTCTGGGTCGAGCGCGATGGTCAGCTCGCCCGCACCGACCTCCTCATCGACGAACCCACCCTGCTGCAGCTCGTCGAACGCATCGTCGGTCCGTTGGGGCTCTCGGTCGATCGTGTCTCGCCGATCGTCGACGCCCGTCTGCCCGACGGGTCCCGGGTCAACGCCATCGTCCGTCCCCTCGCCGTCGATGGACCCTGCCTCACCATCCGTCGGTTCGGCGCCCGGCGGATCGATCTCGCTGCGGTGTCCACCCCCGGCACCACCGCCCTGCTCCGTTGGGCGGTCCGGAGTCGGCTCAACCTCGTGGTGTGCGGTGGAGCGGGTGCGGGCAAGACCACGCTGCTCAACGCACTGGCCGCCGAGATCCCCACCGAGGAGCGCATCGTCACCGTCGAGGATGCCGCGGAACTGCGACTGCCCGGTGACCATGTGGTCCGGCTCGAGGCCCGTCCGGCCGGGGCCGAGGGTGTGGGTGAGGTGCGCGTGCGCGACCTGGTGCGCAACGCGCTGCGCATGCGACCTGATCGCATCATCGTCGGTGAGGTGCGCTCGGGTGAGGCCATCGACATGCTCCAGGCCATGAACACCGGACATGACGGTTCGTTGTCCACCTGTCATGCCAACGGTCCGGCCGATGCCCTTCGTCGCCTCGAGACCCTCGTGCTCATGGGTGATGTGGCCCTCCCCCTGGCGGCCATCCGCGAGCAGCTCCGCTCGGCGATCGATCTCGTGGTCTGTGTGGCCCGCCGCCCGGACGGTTCCCGTCGGGTGATGGCCGTCGGCGAGGTGGGGGAGTCCCCAGCACCCGAGGGTGGTGTCGAGATGCGGGTCCTCACCGATGAGGCCGGAGCGCTCCGACAGCTGCCGACCCGTCGACCACGCGGTGCGTTCGCCGCGGCCCCCTCCCCGGTCTGGATCGAATGCGCGCCCTCGGCCTGATCCGCATCGCCCCGGGGGCCTCATGGCCGATGCTCGTCGCCGCGTTCGGTGCGGCGGTGGCGGTGGGGGGAACCCTCCGGGGGCTGGTGCTGTTCGATCGGATCAGGGCGAGCACCGTGGTCCGGAGTCGGCTCCGTCCGGGATCCCTCCCCTCGATCGGTCGACGCGGGGCCCGCGTCCTGGCGACCCTCGACGCCCGTCTCCGGCCCCTGCTCGACCTGACCACCGGCGCCGCTGATCGGGCCCGGGACCGACGGGTGCTCACGCTGCTCGAGAGCATCACGCGAGGGCTGCGCGCCGGCGCCTCGGTGCGCTCGGCGGTCGAGTCCGCCTCCGATGCCGCACCCGATCCCACCGACCGCGCCATCGCTGTCGCCCTCCGATCGGGACGATCGATGGTCGATGCGGTCGACGAGTGGATGATCGACGGCTCATCGGCACAGGTGCTCGTGGGCAGTGCGCTGCGTCTCGCCGCCACCACCGGTGGCGCGGTCGCCCCCGTGCTCGACGGTGTGGCCGACAGCCTCCGTGATCGCCTCCTGCTCGATCGCGAGGTGGCCGCTCTCTGCTCCCAGGCCCGCGCGTCGGCGGCGGTGCTCATCATGGCCCCGATCGGGTTCGCCGTCCTCATGGCCACCATCGACACGCGGATCGCCCGCACCCAGTTCGCGTCGCCGCTCGGGTGGATCTGCACGCTGGCCGGTCTCGCCCTCGACATCGTGGGCGCCATCTGGATGACGCGGATGATCGCGAGGGTGCGATGATCACCGATCTCCTGGCGGGGCTGCTGCTGTTCGCCGTCATGGCCCTGCTGATCCGCGGGTGGCGTGTGCGTCGGGCCCGCAGCGTCCTCATCGGTCGACTCGCGATCATCGAGCGGTCGTTGCCCGAGATGATCGACATCCTTCGTCTCGGGGTGCATTCGGGTCTCTCGGTGCATCTGCTCATCCCCACGGTGCTCGATGCCCTCCCCGCCGCAGTGCGGCCGGCCTTCGTCGAGGTGCAGCGTCGGGTCGCGCGCGGTGCCCGGCTCGGCGACGCGCTCGAGGCCCTCACCGTGCTGGGTGACGCCGCCCATCCGGTGCTCGCAGCACTGCGCGCCGCAGCGTTCGAGGGAACCTCCCTGTCGACCTCGCTCGATCGGTCGGCGACCGAGGCCCGGGCCCTCCGTCGTCGCCGGGCCGAGCAGGAGGCACGACGACTCCCGGTGCTCCTGCTGTTCCCCCTGGTGCTCTGTGTGCTCCCGGCGTTCGTCCTGCTCGCAGTGGTGCCGCTCCTCGTCACCTCACTGGGCGCACTGTCGTTCTGAACCGCACGACGGCCGATCCTTCCCCCGCGTGAACCACCTCACCCAGGAGACCACCATGTTCGACCTCATGATCCGGATGCTGCTCGATGTGCAGCACCGCGCCACCGCGCTGCTGCAGCGCGAGGATCGTGGCCAGACCACAGCCGAGTACGCCCTGGTCATGCTCGGCGCCGCCGGTGTCGCCATGCTGCTGCTGGGCTGGGCCACCCGATCCGGCGCCATCGGCAAGCTCTTCGACGTCGTGCTCAGCGGGATCGTCGGAAAGGTCAAGTGACCCGGGCCCGCGATCGCGGGCAGTCCACGGTGGAACTCGCCCTGGCGCTGCCCGTGATCGTCGTGCTCCTGCTGCTGATGGTGCAGGTGGCGCTGGCGGTGCGTGATCATCTGCTCCTCGTGCACGCCGCCCGGGAGGCGGTGCGGTCCGCGGCGGTGGCCACCATCGCCGAGCGCGGGAGTGCCGCTCGACGAGGTGCGACCACCGCCGGTCCGCTGGATCCCGATCGGTTGCAGGTGAGCGAGGAGGTGCTTCCGGGTGGTGACCGGGTCCGGGTCCGAGTCGAGTACCTGAGCCGCAGCGATCTCCCGGTGGTCGGCCTCCTGCTCCCGGATCTGAGGATGACCGCGGATGCCACCATGCGACTCGAGGCCGATCGCTGAGCGGTCAGCGGCGGCGGCCGTCGGCCTCCCGCCGATCAGGGGTCGGGGGCGTCGAGCAGGGCCTGCAGCAGGGCGATGGCACCGGACTTGTCGAGCGGGTCGTTGCCGTTGCCGCATTTCGGTGACTGCACGCAGGACGGGCACCCGGCGCTGCATCCGCAGGTGCTGATGATCTCCAGGGTGGCTTCGAGATGGCGCCGCCCGGCGGCGAACCCCAGCTCCGCGATCCCGGCGCCCCCCGGGTAGCCGTCGTAGATGATGATGGTGGCGGCACCGGTGTCCTCGAGGTACGGGGTGGACAGGCCGCCCACGTCCCAGCGATCGCAGATGGTGAACAGCGGCATCATCCCGATGGCGGCGTGCTCGACCGCGTGCAGGGCCCCCGGTGCTGCACCGGCACCGGGTCCAGCGGTCTGGAGCGCGCCGGCGTCGAGCCCGGCGGTGCGCAGGACGGTGTCACCGATGACGTACCAGAAGGCACGGGTCTCGAGCTCGGACGGGGGCAGATCGAGTGGATGCAGGCCGAGCTGCTCCCCGGTGTAGGTGTTGAGCCGTCGGTACCCGGTGACATGGGAGCGCACCCGGACCCGGCCGAGGTGCAGCTCCGCGCCACCGACGACCCGGTGCTGCTCGGAGTCGAGGATCTCGATGTCGGTGGTGGCGCGCGGCTGGGTGTACTCGCCGCCATCGGCCGGTTCGACCAGGGCGACCCGATCCTCGAGATCGAGGGAATCGACCCGCCAGGACTCACCCTGGTGCAGATAGATGGCACCCGGGTGGATCAGGCGCAGTGCCCGTGAGGCGTCGACGGTGCCGATGAGGGTGCCGTCGGCGACGGCGATGCGGAACTCCTCGCCTGCGCTGCTGCGCAGGTCGACCCCGGTGGAGGGGCGCCGCCGACCGGCCCACACCGCAGCGGGCCCCTTCTGATGGGTGGGTGGACGCAGACGGAGCAGATCGCGATGGACCAGTTCGCGGATGGCGTCGTCGAGGACATCGCCCCACCAGTGGTCGTCCTCGGGGGTGAGGGGCAGTTCGTAGGCGGCACAGGCCAGATGGGGCAGCAGCACATGGGTGTTGGTGGCGTTGATGACGGCGGGTTCCGGCGGTCGGCTGAACAGCTCCTCGGGGTGGCTGATGAACCAGTGGTCGAGCTGGTCGTCACCCGCCACCAGCGCGGCGAGCGATTCCTGGCGCTGTCGGCCGGCTCGGCCGGACTGCTGCCACATCGAGGCGATGGTGCCGGGGAAGCCGTTGAGGATGCACACATCGAGCCCGCCGACGTCGATGCCGAGCTCGAGGGCACTGGTGGCAACCACACCGCGCAGCGAGCCGTCGAAGAGGGCCTGTTCGATCTCGCGTCGCTCGGCCCGGAGATAGCCGCCCCGGTAGGGACGGACCGATGGGGAGAGTCGCGCCGGGAGTCGTCGTCGGGCATCGGCCGCCACCACCTCGGTGCCCTTGCGACTTCGACAGAACGCGATGGCTCGATGACCCTGCTGCACGAATGCCGAGAGCAGCTCGGCGGTGTCGCGGTTGGCCGAGAAGGTCTCAGGGTCCTCGGCACCCGGGTTCCAGAGCACGAAGTGTCGTCTCCCGCGGGGTGAGCCGTCCTCGGTGATCCCGATGACCGGGAGGCCGCTGAGCTCGTGGGCGAGATCGGCGGGACGACCGATGGTGGCCGAGGTGAAGATGAAGGTCGGGTCGGAGCCGTAGTGGGCGCAGAGGCGGCGGAGTCGACGCAGGATGTGGGCCACGTGACTTCCGAACACTCCGCGCATGGTGTGGAGCTCGTCGATCACGACGTAGCGGAGTCGGTGCAGGAACGTGCCCCAGTTGTCGTGGGAGGGGAGCAGACCGGCATGGAGCATGTCGGGGTTGGTGAGGATGACGTTGGCGTTGCGGCGCACCCAGGCGCGTTCCTCGGGTGAACTGTCGCCGTCGTAGGTGCCGGCCACGAGGCCGGGGACTCCGAGGGCGGTGAGGGATCGCAGCTGATCCTGGGCGAGTGCCTTGGTGGGGTACAGCAGCAGGGCCGTGGCCGGGCGGGTGTCGGTGATGGCCTCGGCGATGGGGATCTGGAAGCACAGCGACTTGCCCGAGGCGGTGCCCGTGGCGATGGCCACCGACCGCCCGGCGCGGGCGAGGTCGATGGCCTCGGCCTGATGCGACCAGAGGTCGCGATCGCCGAAGGCGTGGGCGACCTCGGGCCGCAGCGGCGTGGTCGGGACCGCATGACGCGCCGGCCGGGCCGGGACCTGTTCGACATGCACCACCCGTGGGTCGGTGCGCAGCTGCTCGACGATGTCGGCGAGGGGGCGCGCAGTGGTCTCCGATCGTCGGGGCATCGGACCGATGGTACGGCTGGCCTGCGACTCCCACACGGCCCGTCGCAGGGTCGACAGGTACTGTCGGGCGATGCACAGGGTGCGGGCATGAGCATCGAGACCATCATCTCCACCGTCGACGGGGTCACCGTCGTGGGTCTGGTCGGCGATCTCGATCTGGCCACCGCCCCCGAGGCCCGCCGCCAGATCCTGCGGGCGGTGCACCAGTGCGCGGATCCACCGCTGCTGGTGCTCGACCTGCTCGGGCTGGACCTGCTCGACGCCGTCGGCATCGGCGTGCTGCTGGCCGGGGTGGTGGTCTGCCGCAGCCGTGGTGGGGAGGTCGCCCTGTGCCGGGCCGAACCCCAGGTGCTCGCGCTGCTGCACCTCACCCGGATCGACGAGATCCTTCCCGTGCACCCCGACGTCGAGGCCGCCGTGACCGCACTGGGCCCGAACCTGCCCTGAGCGGTCCCTGAGCCGTCCCTGAGCCGTCCCGGGCCCTGCTGGTCCGACCCGATCCTCTGTCCTCCAGCAGTTGTCATCCAGCCGTCATCTTCGGGAAACACCCGGGAACGCTCCGACCACTAGACAGGCGGCCATGGATCGCTCCCCCGACGTCCACCATGACCATCCCTGGTCGCTGACCTGGCTCGGCACCGACCGACTGCTCGCCCGCCGTCTGGCCCGACCGGTGGCCCGGTTCCTCTCCATCGAGGCCTCCAGCGGCATCCTGCTGCTGGTCGCCACCGTCGTGGCGCTGGTCTGGGCGAACTCGCCCTGGAAGAACTCCTATGCCTCGTTCCTGAACGCCGAGGTCATCCTCGATGCCGGCCCCGTCGGCTTCCACCTCACGGTGCAGGAGTTCGTCAACGACGCGCTCATGGCGTTCTTCTTCTTCGTGGCCGGTCTCGAGATCAAGCGTGAGCTGGTCAAGGGAGAGCTGCGCGACCGGCGCGCCGCGGCGCTGCCGATCATCGCCGCGCTGGGGGGGATGGTGGTCCCCGCGCTCATCTATTACCTGTTCAACGCCGGCACCCCGACGGCCCATGGCTGGGGCATCCCCATGGCCACCGACATCGCGTTCGCAGTGGGCATCGTGTCGCTGCTGGGCAACCGAGTCCCGGTGGCGCTCAAGCTGTTCCTGCTCACCCTCGCCGTCGCCGATGACCTCGGGGCCATCGGTGTCATCGCGGTCTTCTACAGCCAGAGCGTGCGGTTCGCCTGGCTGGGTGCTGCGGTGGCGCTGCTGGTGCTGGTGTGGTTCATGCGCCGCCGACGCATCTGGTACGGACCGCTCTACTTCGCCATCGCCGTGGTCGTCTGGTACTGCATGTTGAAGTCCGGTGTGCACGCCACCGTCGCCGGCGTGGCGATGGGCTTCCTCACGCCGACCGATCCGCTCCGCCCCGATCTCGATGCCGAGGCCATCGCCGATCGACTCGAGAACCGCGCCGAGCTCTCGGCCGAGGACGTGCAGCACGCGTCGTTCCTCATCCGCGAATCGGTCCCCGTCGGCGAACGGCTCGTCGATCGTCTCCTGCCCTGGACCAGTTACGTCATCATCCCGATCTTCGCCCTGTGCAACGCCGGCATCCTGCTCACCGGTGAGGCCCTGCGGCAGGCCGCCGGTTCCTCGGTCACCTGGGGTGTCGCCATCGGTCTCGTGGTGGGCAAGACCGTGGGCGTGTGCGGTGCGGCACTGCTCGCCATCCGTCTCGGCATCGCCGTGCGCCCCCGCGGTGCCACCAACCTGCACATGTTGGGCATCGCCATGGCGGCCGGCATCGGGTTCACCGTGGCGCTGTTCGTGACCGGCCTGGCCTTCGACGAACCCACCTTCACCGATCAGGCCAAGGTCGGCATCCTGCTGGCCTCGGCGGTCGCCGCCGTGCTCTCGGGTCTGGTGCTGCGCCTCGCCGCTGCTCGGTCATCGGCCGGTGAACTGGCCATCGAGGCGGCTGAGAACGCCGAGGTGTTCGAGGAGCGCGCCCCGATCCTCGACTGATCAGTCGGTGGTGAGGTAGCGCCCCAGTTCGCGGCGGGCCAGCTGCATGCGATGCACCTCGTCGGGTCCGTCGGCGAAACGCAGGGTGCGCAGACCGGCGTACATGGCGGCGAGCGGGAAGTCCTGCGACACGCCACCACCGCCATGGGCCTGGATGGCGCGGTCGACCACTCGCAGCGCCATGGTGGGAGCGACCACCTTGATGGCGGAGATCTCGACCCGGGCACCCTTGTTGCCGATGGTGTCCATGAGCCAGGCCGCCTTCATGGTGAGCAGACGGGCCTGCTCGATCTCGATGCGCGAATCGGCGATCCATTCCTGGATGACACCCTGCTGGGCGAGTGACTTCCCGAAGGCCTCGCGGGAGACGACGCGTCGACACATCAGTTCGAGTGCTCGCTCGGCCATGCCGATGCAGCGCATGCAGTGGTGGATGCGACCGGGGCCGAGCCGGGCCTGGGCGATGGCGAACCCGCCGCCCTCCTCGCCCAGAAGGTTCGTGACCGGCACGCGCACATCGTCGAAGCGCAGCTCGCAGTGACCTTCGCGGTCGTTGTAGCCGAACACCAGAAGATCCCGGACGATGGTGAGTCCCGGGGTGTCCATTGGCACCAGCACCATCGACTGCTGTCGGTAGGTGGGAGCGTCGGGATCGGTCTTGCCCATGACGATGGCGACCCGGCAGCGGGGGTTGGCGGCACCGCTGATCCACCACTTGCGGCCGTTGAGCACGTACTCGTCACCTTCGCGGCGGATCGAGAGCTGGATGTTGCGGGCATCGCTCGAGGCCACATCGGGTTCGGTCATGGCGAAGCAGGAGCGGATCTCGCCGGCGAGCAGCGGCACCAGCCAGCGATCCTTCTGCTCGGGCGTGCCGAACAGCGACAGGATCTCCATGTTGCCGGTGTCGGGGGCCGCCGAGTTCAGTGCCTCCGGTCCCAGCGGACTGCGACCGGAGATCTCGGCGAGGGGCGCGTAGTCGGTGTTGGACACCGGTTCGGGGGTCCACTCCGTGACGTGGGGGAGGAAGAGGTTCCACAGACCGCGCTCGCGAGCCTTGGCCTTGAGCTCCTCCATGACATGGGGATGGAAGTGCGGGTCACCCGAGGCGCGCATCTCCTCGAAGAAGATCGGTTCGGCCGGATGCACCTCCTCGACCATGAACGCCTCGAGACGTTCGATCAGTTCGGCGCCGCGCGGGCTGGGTGCGAAATCCATGGTGATCCTTCAGCGGGGGATGATGGGCGTGGTGGTGCAGGTCACTGGCCGGCGCGGCCGTAGTCGTCCTCGAGGCGGACGATGTCGTCCTCACCGAAGTAGTCGCCCATCTGCACCTCGATGAACTCGAGCGGCTCGGTGCCCGGATTGCGCACGCGGTGATCGGCGCCGCGGGGGATGTCGATCGAGGAGCCGGGCTCCACGGTGACGTCCTCGCCGTTGAGTGTGACGAGCGCAGTGCCCGACACGACGATCCAGTGCTCGGAGCGACGGTGGTGGAGCTGGTACGAGAGTCGCTGACCGGGTTCGACGATGATGCGCTTGACCTTGCAGGTCGGCGTGTCGTCGAGGACGAGGAACCGTCCCCAGGGACGGGTCTCCCCATCGGATCGCGGGCTCTGATCGGAGACGGACATGCAGCGAGTATGGCCGAAACCGGGCGATGGGGACGAGGATCGGGCTGCGATCGCCCATTCTTCGGGGACCCCCAAGGGGGGTCCCCGAGTGGGTGATCGGACCCGACGCGGTTGACAGCGCCGCCGGCCCTTGCCAATCCTGTCGGCCATGTCCGGCCCGCTCGTCATCGTCGAATCACCCACAAAGGCGAAGAAGATCACCGAGTTCCTCAGTGGTCTCGCCACCGATGGTGATGCACCCACCGTCATCGCCTCGGTGGGCCATATCCGTGACCTCGCGATGAAGGCGTCACAGCTGCCGGAGAGTGTGCGGAAGAGCTGGTGGGCCTATCTCTGCATCGACGTCGACAACGACTACCGGCCCTTCTACGTGGTGCCGGATGCGAAGAAGTCGGTGGTCACCGAACTCAAGCGGGCTCTCAAGAACGCGGACTCCCTCTATCTCGCCACCGATGAGGATCGCGAGGGGGAGGCCATCGCGTGGCATCTGCTCGACACCCTGAAGCCGCCGAAGGACATGCCGGTGTATCGCATGGTGTTCCACGAGATCACCGAGCCGGCCATCCGCGAGGCCTTCGCCAACCCTCGTGAGGTCGACACCCGACTGGTCGAGTCCCAGGAGACCCGCCGCATCCTCGACCGGCTCTACGGCTACGACGTCAGCAAGGCGGTCTGGCAGAAGGTCAACCGCGGTCTGTCGGCCGGCCGGGTGCAGAGCGTGGCCACACGTCTCGTCGTGGATCGGGAGCGCGACATCATGGCCTTCGTCTCCGCCGACTGGTGGGACATCACCGGCACCTTCGCCGCAGCCACCGAACCGATCCCCTTCGACGCCAGGCTCGTCGCCGTCGACGGCACCCGTGTGGCCACCGGCAGCGACTTCAGCGAGTTCGGCGAACTGTCGCGCCCCGATCGCGTGGTGCTCTCCGAGGACGAGGCCCGATCACTCGCCACCGAGCTCGGGTCCGCGTCGTTCGCGGTGCGGTCGGTCGAGTCCAAGCCGTATCGGCGTCGCCCGTTCGCCCCGTTCATCACCTCCTCGCTGCAGCAGGTGGCGGGTCGCATGTTGAAGGTGTCGGCCAAGCAGGTCATGTCGATGGCCCAGAGCCTCTACCAGCAGGGGTACATCACCTACATGCGCACCGACTCCACGAGCCTGTCGGGAGCGGCCATCGCCGCCGCCCGCGCCGAGGCCACCGAGCGGTACGGGTCCGGCTCCGTGCCCGATTCCCCGCGCACCTTCGGCAAGCAGGCGGTCAACGCCCAGGAGGCCCATGAGGCCATCCGCCCCGCCGGCGATCGGTTCCGCTCACCCGATGAGGTGCGCCGCGAACTGCAACCGGGCGAGGCCCGCCTCTACGAGCTGATCTGGAGCCGCACGGTGGCCAGCCAGATGGTCGACGCCACCGGGGAGACCGTCACGGTCCGGCTGGGGGCGAGGGCGGCCTCCGGGCGCGATGCCGAGTTCTCCGCCGCCGGCACGGTCATCACCGAACGCGGCTGGATGCAGGCCTACGACTGGAACCCCACCGACGACGCTGAGGATGAGGACGCCGAGCGCCGCCTGCCTCCGGTGCGCGAGGGCGATGCGCTCGATGCCACCGAGCTCATCCCCGAGGGCCACACCACCAAGCCACCGGCGCGCTTCACCGAACCCACGCTGGTGGCCAAGCTCGAGGAGCTCGGGGTCGGTCGCCCCTCCACCTACGCCTCCATCATCGAGACGATCCAGAACCGCGGCTACGTCTGGAAGAAGGGCTCGGCGCTGGTCCCGAGCTGGTCGGCGTTCGCCGTGATCACCATGCTCGAGCAGCATTTCGCCGAACTCGTCGACTACGGGTTCACCCGCGATCTCGAGGAGCTGCTCGATCGCATCGCCTCGGGTCAGATGGATCGGGTCGCCACGCTGGAGGACTTCTACCGCGGACCGATCGATGGCGAGGGGGTCCGCACCGGGGGTCTGCGCGATCTCGTCACCGACCGACTCCCCGAGATCGACGCGGCCGCCATCAACACCTTCGAACTGGGTGAGGATGACCACGGCATGCCGATCATCGCCAAGCCCGGCCGGTTCGGTCCCTATGTGCAGCGCGGCGATGACACCGCGAGCATCCCCGAGAACCTGGCGCCGGCTGATCTCTCCGTGGAAAGGGCGCTCGAACTCCTGCGGATGCCCAAGGGGGGCAAACCACTGGGCACGGACCCGGAGACCGGACTCACCGTGTTCATCATGAGCGGGAAGTTCGGCCCGTACGTGCAGCTCGGTGAGACCGACGAGGCTCCTGAGGGCAAGCCCCGACGGGCCTCGTTGTTCAAGAGCATGGATCCGTACACCGTTCCGCTCGAGACCGCGCTCGAACTTCTGTCGTTCCCCAAGGTCCTCGGGGTCGACCCCACCACCGGTGAGACCATCCGCGCCCAGAACGGCCAGTACGGCCCGTATCTCACCAAGGGCAACGATGGGGACGACACGAAGCCCGACACCCGGTCCCTGGCCACCGAGGAGGACCTCCTCACCGTCGACCTCGCCGAGGCGCTCCGACTCTTCGCCGAGCCCCGGCGTCGGGGTCGCAGTGCCCCCAAGCCGCCGCTGGCCGAGCTCGGACCTGATCCGGTGACCAACCGACCGATGGTGATCAAGGACGGGAAGTTCGGTCCGTACGTCACCGATGGCGAGACCAACGCCTCGTTGCGCGTGGGTGATGACCCCATCGCCCTCAGCCCCGAACGTGGGGCCGAACTGCTGCAGGCCCGTCGTGATGCGGTGGCCAACGGCACCGTCGGCACTGCGGCGAAGAAGACTCCCGCCAAGAAGTCGGCCGTCAAGAAGTCAGCCGCCGGGAAGTCAGCTGCCAAGAAGTCAGCTGCCAAGAAGTCAGCTGCCAAGAAGTCAGCTGATGGTGACGGGGTCGGCGGCACCGTCACCCGCACGGTGAAGAAGGGCACCTCGAAGCGTTCGAAGGCGGGGGCGGCCACGAAGGCCGCCGGCGCTCGTTCCTCGGCGCAGCGGGTCACCGGCGTCCCGGGTCGACCCGACTGAACCGGATCGATCGGCCCGGCGCCGGCCGATCCCGCCGATCGGCGTCCTCCTGCAGTTCCCGAACCATCGGCGGCACGGTCGTAGGGTTGGTCCATGGCTGTGCCCCGCCCCGGCCCCCGGGACGACGCCGGCGCTCCGTCGAGCGCCCCCGATCCGCTGACGTCGGCCCCCGACGTGGCGACCCCGGCGACCCCTGAGGACGATCCCACCCTCACCGAGCTGTCCCGCTCCGAGGTCCTCGGCTCCGACACCGAGGCCTACTACACGCTCTACGGCAACGATCGGGCCGGCTGGCATGTGCGACTGTTCGGGTCGCCCGAGTTCTTCCGCCTCTGGCTGGTGCAGGTGGTGTCGGCCACCGGCGACTGGCTCGGGTTCTCGGCCATCATCCTGCTGGCGGCCCGTATCGGTGGTGGTGCCGGGGCCGGCGCCATCTCGCTGGTCATGGCCGCCCGCATCGTGCCCGGGTTCTTCTTCGGTCCGCTGGCGGGGGTGCTCGTCGATCGCTGGGACCGCAAGAAGGTCATGGTCAGCTGCGACATCGGTCGGGCCGTCGTGCTCGCCCTGCTGCCGTTCGTCGGTGATGTGATCGGTCTGGTGCTGGCCTCGTTGGCCCTCGAGGTGCTCACCCTGCTGTGGGGACCGGCCAAGGACTCCGAGGTCCCCAACCTCGTGCCCCGCGATCACCTCACCACGGCCAACTCGCTGTCACTGGCGGCGGCGTACGGCACCTTCCCGTTCGCGTCGTTGCTGTTCGCGCTGCTCGCCGGCATCTCCATCTGGATCGGCCAGATCCCCGGGCTGCATTGGCTGGAGAACAACCAGATGGCGCTGGCGTTCTACGTCGATGTGGTCACGTTCCTGTTCTCGGCCTGGATGGTCCATCGACTGCGCATGCCCTCGCGGCCCAAGCGGGTCGATGCGCTCGACGACCAGTCGCGTCGCGTCGACATCCGTCGCACCGTCGACGAACTCATCGACGGTTGGCGCGAGGTGTTCTCGAACCACACCGTGCGCGCCGTGAACCTCGGCCTCGCCACCGGTCTCATCGGCGGTGGCATGCTCATCCCGCTCGGTGCGGTGTTCTCCACCCAGGTGCTCGGTGCCGGGGCGGCCGGTTTCGGTCTGTTCACCACGGCACTGGGTTTCGGGGTGGCCATCGGGGTGATCGGCATCTCCGCGCTGCAGAAGCGAGTGCGCAAGACCACGGTGTTCACCGGCTCGTTGTTCATGGCGGGCCTCTCGCTGTTCCTCGCCGCGTCCTCCTCGTCGTTGCCGGTGGCCTTCACCTTCGTGCTGCTCATGGGCATGTCGGTCGGACCGGTCTACGTCATCGGCTACGCCCTGCTGCAGCAGGAGGTCGACGACGAGATGCGCGGTCGGGTGTTCAGTTCGCTCAACACCCTCGTACGCCTGTGCATCCTCATCTCGATGGTGGTCGGTCCGCTGCTGGCTGCACTGCTCGGGGGCATCTCCAACGCAGTGTGCGGCGGTGAACTCACCATCGGACGCATCACCATCTGGCTCCCGGGTGTGCGGCTGGCGCTGTGGCTGGCCGCCGCCATCATCGTCGTGGCCGGGTTCGCCGCGCTGGCCTCGTTGCGCGCCGGTCAGCGCGAGCAGAGTGCCGACCGTTCACCGCATCCCTCCCGCCACAGTGCAGCGGAGGAGAACCGCTGATGGGGCCGGCATCGGGGTCGCGGGGACGCTTCATCGCCTTCGAGGGCGGTGAGGCCTGTGGCAAGTCCACCCAGGCGGCACTCCTGGCCACCTCGCTCGACGCCCTGCTCACCCGCGAACCCGGGGGCACCGCCATCGGCGCCCGGCTGCGCGAACTGGTGCTCTCGCCCGCCACCGTCGGTCTGGCGCCGCGGGCTGAGGCGCTGCTCATGGCCGCCGACCGGGCCCAGCATGTGGCCGAACTCGTCGAACCGGCCCTCGCCACCGGTCGTCATGTCGTCACCGATCGCTTCGCCGGTTCCTCGATCGCCTATCAGGGGTACGGCCGGGGCCTGCCGGTGGAGGAGATCGAACAGCTGTCGCGCTGGGCCACCGGAGGGGTGTGGCCGGACCTGATCATCCTGCTCGATGTGCCCATGGCCGAGGCCGACCGCCGTCTCGGGTCCGAACGTGATCGCATGGAGGCCGAGGCGCCGTCGTTCCATGAGGCGGTCATCGCCGGCTTCCGGACCCAGGCGGCCGCCGAACCGCAGCGCTGGGCGGTGGTGGACGGCACCGGGTCGATCGATGCGGTGGCCCTCGCCGTGCGGACCCTCGTGGCCGACCGGCTACAACTGTCGCTGTGACCGATCAACCGCTGCTCGCCGCCGAACGGGCTGGTGTCGACCTCTGGTCGCAGGTCGTCGGCCAGAGCGCGGCGGTCGCCATGGCCCGGGCCGCCAGCCGGACCCCGGTGCACGCCTACCTGCTCGTCGGACCCCGCGGCAGCGGCAAGCGGGAACTCGCCCGGGCCTTCGCAGCGGCCCTGCTCAGTGAGCACCGGGACGGCGACGACGCCGCCCATCACGCCAGGCTCGCCCTCGCCGGCGGCCATCCCGACCTGACCGTCGTCGAGCGGGAGGGCGCATCGATCCGGAAGGAGCAGATCGACGAGATCATCGCCATGGCGAGTCGGTCGTCCCGGGAGGGTGGTCGGCGGGTGCTCGTGCTCGACGAGTTCCATCTCGTGGCCGGCCAGGCGCCTCGACTGCTCAAGTCCATCGAGGAGCCGCCCCCCGACACCGTGTTCATCGTGCTGGCCGACGAGGTGCCCGAGGAGCTCATCACCATCGCCAGTCGGTGTGTGCGCATCGAGCTCGGCCCGGTGACCGACGACGCCGTCGCCGAGCAGCTGCTGCGCGAGGGCGTCGATCCTGATCAGGCCTCGATGCTGGCGATGGCCTCCGGCGGCAGCATGGCCCGGGCCCGGCTGCTCGCCACCGACGAACGTCTCGCGCTGCGCCGCGAGGCCTGGCGGTCGGTCCCCGATCGGCTCGACGGCTCCGGGTCGTCCACCATGGAGCAGGTCGATTCGCTGCTGGCCATGATCGAGGACGCCATGGCGCCGCTCGCCGCCCAGCAGGCCGCGGAGATCGACGCCATGGCTGCGGTGATCAAGGCCCGGGGCGAACGGGGCTCCGGTCGCAAGCAGCTGGAGGACCGCCACAAGCGGCAGACCCGCCGGCATCGCACCGACGAGATCCGCTTCGGACTGGCCGAACTCTCCCGTCGCTGTCGCGACGACATGCTCGAGTCGACCCGGCCCCAGCAGCAGATCGCCGCGCTCGCCGCCATCGCGGAGCTCGATCGGGAACTGGTCCGCAACCCCAATCTGCGGCTCCAGCTGGCCGCGCTGTTCAGCGAACTCTCCGCCCTGCGCCATCGGTGACACCGATGCATCTCGCTTGATGGGCGCGCGGAGCCTGCGGCTACGATCGGCCCCCACCCCGCCCGGGTAGCTCAGTCGGCAGAGCGGCTCACTCGTAATGAGCAGGTCAGGAGTTCGATTCTCCTCTCGGGCTCTCATGGCTGATCAGGCTGAGTTCGCCGACCAGGCGATGGAGTTCATGCCCGCGCTGTACTCGGCGGCCCTGCGCATGACCCGCAACCCTGCCGATGCCGAGGATCTCGTCCAGGAGACCTATCTCAAGGCCTATCGGAGCTTCGGTGGCTTCCAGGCCGGCACCAATCTGCGGGCCTGGCTCTACCGCATCCTCACCAACACCTTCATCAACTCCTATCGGACCAGGAAGCGCCGCCCGATGGAGACCGAGCTCGATGAGGGCGAGGACCTCCATCTCTTCCGCCGCCTCGGGGGCCTCGAGGCGTTCGCCGCGGCCCGCAGCGCCGAGGACGAACTCATGGACTGGTTCACCGACGCCGAGGTGACCGGTGCCCTGGAGTCCCTCCCGGAGAGCTTCCGGATCCCGGTGCTGCTGGCCGACGTCGAGGGCTTCTCCTACAAGGAGATCGCCGAGATGCTCGAGATCCCCATCGGTACGGTGATGAGCCGGCTCCATCGGGGAAGAAAATCCCTGCAGAAGAAGTTGTACACCTACGCCCTCGCTCGAGGGCTCACCGAGCCCGTCCCCACCGAGCCCGTCCCCACCGAGCCCGTCCCCGAGGACCGGTCCGACTCCTGAGCGGACACCTGCGCACCATGGCCGACCACCACGATCACGATCATCCCGCCCCGGACGACACCGACTGCTCCGACGCGCTCGCCGAGATCTACACCTACCTCGACGGCGAGCTCACCGAGGAGCGGCGGGCCCTCATCGCCGGTCATCTGGCCGGCTGCAACCCCTGTATCGAGGCGTTCGACTTCGAGGCCGAGCTCCGCATCGTCATCTCCACCCGGGCCCGCCGCGATGCCGTGCCCGAGGAACTGCGGATCCGGATCCTCGAGCGGCTCACCATGCTCACCCGCGGTGAGGCCGGGGGGGCGGGCGATGGCCCCCGCAGTGGCGAACCTCCGGCACGGGAGGCCTAGGATCGGCGCATGACTCCTCTTCTGGCCGTCGTCTGGCATTTCTGGATCGCTGTCGCGCTGGTCGTCCCCGCCATCCTGGCCATCCTCGGGATCATCGCCGGGTACGTCTACAAAGTCGTGATGCCCCGCTACCCGAAGCGCTGACACCGATGGCGGGCTCGGTCGATTGGTCGGTGGCCGAGCGGATCGCCATCCGCGCCTCGGGCACCGAGCCGTTCGCCCGCAGCTACCACTACGACTCGCTCGCACCGGATTTCACCCGTCTCACCGCGCTGGCCGAGGAACTCGTCGAGCGCGAGACCGGTCTGCGGTCGCTCGCCGGTCCGGCCCGCAGTCGGGTCACCGATCGGGCGGGCTGGATCCGCGCCAACATCTCGGCGTTCCGTCGTCTGCTCAGCCCGCTGATCGAGAAGTTCGACGGTCGTCTCGGGTCCGGAGCGGCGGCGCCGGTCATGGCTCGGCTGGCCGGTGCCGAACTCGGTCTGGTGCTGGGCTGGATGTCGGGTCGGGTGCTGGGTCAGTACGACCTGCTCGTGGTCGAGGAACAGGATCCCCTCGACCAGGACATCGTGTACTACGTCGGTCCGAACGTGCTCGCCATCGAGAAGCGGTTCGCCTTCCCGCCCGAGCAGTTCCGCCTGTGGCTGGCGCTGCACGAGGTCACCCATCGCATGCAGTTCACCGGCGTGCCCTGGTTGCGCGAGCACTTCATCGGGTTGGTGCACGAGACCGTCGGGGCCGTCGACCCCGATCCCGGGCGTCTCTTCGAGAACTTCTCGCGGGCGGCCACCGCATGGCGCTCCGGCACCGATCCGCTCGCCGATGGCGGCCTCGCCACGCTGTTCGCCGGCCCGGAGCAGCGGGCCGTGCTGGATCGCATCAGCGGCATGATGAGCCTGCTCGAGGGACATGGCGACGTCACCATGGATCGGGCCGGCGAGGGGTTGGTGCCCAGCGCGGCGCGGTTCGGTCAGGTGCTGCGCGAGCGTCGGCAGTCGGCCACCGGTGTGGCGAAGCTGCTGCAGCGTCTCATCGGTCTCGAGGCCAAGTTGAACCAGTACGCGCACGGCGAGGCGTTCATCGCCGCGGTCGAACGCGAGGGTGGCTCGACCCTGTTGGCCCGGGCCTGGGAGTCGGCCGACAATCTGCCCTCGCTGCTCGAGATCCGCGAACCGCATCGCTGGATCGAACGCATGCGGGCCCCGCTGGTCGTGGCCTGACCACCCCATGGCCGATCTCGTCGAGCAGCTGCGGGCGCGCCATGGCGAGCTGCTGCGCCGATGTGCGTTCCCGGCGCCGGGCACGGCGCTGACCTGCGGGGTGTCGGGGGGTGCCGATTCCCTGGCGCTGCTCCTGCTCGCCGTCGCCGCCGGCTGCCGGGTGACCGCGGTGCACGTCGATCACGGGCTGCGGACCGGTTCGGCGGCCGAGGCCGAGATGGTGGCCGCCGTCGCCGCCCGCTTCGGGGCGGAGTTCCGCGCCGAGCGGATCGCCCTCGATCCGGGTCCGAACCTCGAGGCCCGGGCCCGGCGTCTTCGCCATGAGGTGCTCGGTCCCGATGCCGCGCTCGGCCACACCGCCGACGATCGGGCCGAGACCATCCTGCTCAACCTGCTGCGCGGGGCGGGCCTCGATGGTCTGGCCGGCATCCGCCCGGGGCCGCGCCATCCCATCGTCGAACTCCGGCGGGCCGAGACCGAAGCGGTGTGCGTCGCCGAGGATCTCGTCCCCTTCGTGGATCCCTCCAACCGCGACCCGGCCTTCCTGCGCAATCGGATCCGTCACGAACTGCTGCCGCTGCTGCGCGATCTCGCCCACCGCGATGCCGTGCCCGTGCTGGTCCGTCAGGGCGATCTGCTGGCGGCCATCTCCGATCATCTGCGCTCCGAGGCGGCTGCGCTCGACGTCACCGATGCACGCGCCCTGGCCGCCGCCGATGTGGTGGTGGCGAGGGTCGCCATCCGGGAGTGGTTGCGGATCGACGATCTCGACGCCCATCCTCCCGATGCGGCCACCGTCGAGCGGGTGCTGGCCGTCGCCCGTCTCGACGCGCTCGCCACCGATGTCGGCGGCGGTCGTCGTGTCGAGCGCACCGCCGGTCGACTCCGTCTCGTGCCGGGCGAGGCGGAACCGACGGTGGGCTAACTTCATCGGCTGTGCCCGACTCCGCTGATGTCGCCGCTTCGTTCCCCGCTCCTGATGACGATCCGATGCTCGGCGACATCGTCGTCACCCATGACGACATCCAGCGTCGACTCGGCGAGCTCGGTGCGGAGATCACCCGTGACTACGCCGGTCGGGCACCGCTGCTGATCTGTGTGCTCAAGGGCGCGGTGCTGTTCATGGCCGACCTCGCCCGCCACATCAACCTCCCGGTCGAGCTGGACTTCATGGCGGTCTCGTCCTACGGCACCGCCACCAAGACCAGTGGTGTGGTGCGGATCGTCAAGGATCTCGACATCGACCTCGGTGGTCGTGACGTCATCGTGGTGGAGGACATCGTCGACAGCGGTCTCACGCTCAACTACCTGCTGAAGAACCTGGCTGCTCGCAACCCGGCCTCGCTCGCCGTCTGTGCGCTGCTGCTCAAGGAGGGTCAGCAGAAGGTCGAACCCGAACTCGCCTATGTCGGGTTCCGGATCGCCAACACCTTCATCGTGGGCTACGGTCTCGACGTCGCCGAGCGGTACCGCAATCTCCGCGACATCCGCACCTATGTCGGCCACGACAGCGGTGTCTCCCCGTCCGGCGGTTGAGAACTCCCGAGCCCCAGAGCGAAGCACCGTTCCCGACCTCGTCCGTGTGACCCTCCGGTCACCCCGAACAGGAATCGATCCTGATGGAACCCGTCGATCTTCCCCGCATCGCCGCCGCTGTCCGCGAGATCCTCGCCGCCATCGGCGAGGACCCCGACCGAGATGGTCTGCTCGACACCCCGCAGCGGGTGGCCCGGATGTACGCCGAGGTCTTCGCCGGCCTCCGCGACGATCCCCAGTCGCATCTGAAGGTGATGTTCGAGGCCAACCACGATGAGATGGTCATGGTGCGGGACATCCCGATGACCTCCATGTGCGAGCACCATCTCGTGCCCTTCATGGGCCACGCCCATGTCGCCTACATCCCCGCCCCCGACGGACGGGTCACCGGTCTGTCGAAGATCGCCCGCCTCGTCGACGCCTACGCCAAGCGGCCGCAGGTGCAGGAGCGGCTCACCGGTCAGATCGCCGATGAGCTCGAGCGCACACTGGCCCCCCGCGGTGTGCTGGTGGTCATCGAGGCCGAGCATCTGTGCATGTCCATGCGCGGCGTGCGCAAGCCCGGGTCCTCCACGGTGACCTCGGCGGTCCGTGGTCTGTTCCGGGAGAGTGCATCAACGCGGGCCGAAGCCATGCGCTTCATCGAACGCCGCTAGATGACGACCGGGGCCTCACCCTCCATCCCCATGGTCATGGGGATCCTCAACGTCACGCCCGACTCCTTCAGCGACGGTGGACGCTTCCTCGAACCCGATGCCGCTGTCCTCCATGGCGTGGAGCTGTTCGCCGAGGGCGCCTCGATCATCGATGTCGGTGGTGAATCCACCCGACCCGGCGCCGCTCCGGTCGACGCCGCCGAGGAGATCCGTCGTGTCGTGCCGGTGATCGAGCGTCTGGTCGCCCATGGCCGGGTCAGCATCGACACCCGCAAACCGGAGGTGGCCCGCGCCGCGGTGGCTGCCGGCGCCACGCTCATCAACGATGTGTCGGCCGAACTGTGGACCGTGGCCGCCGATCTCGGCGTGGGCTGGGTGGCCATGCACATGCAGGGCGAGCCGGCCACCATGCAGGTCGAACCCACCTATGACGATGTGGTGGCGGAGGTCTGCGAGTTCCTCGACCAGCGGGCGGCACAGGCCGAGCGGGCCGGGGTGACCGAGGTCTGGATCGACCCGGGATTCGGCTTCGGCAAGACCCACCAGCACAATCTCGACCTGCTCGCCCATCTCGACCGTGTGGTGGCGCTGGGTCGTCCGGTGCTGGTCGGAACCAGCCGGAAGGCCACCCTGGGGCGGATCCTGGCCGATTCCGACCGGGTCCCCGATCCGGTGGACCCCACCGACCGACTGGCCGGCTCGATCGCCACCGAGGTCTGGGCCATGCACCGGGGCGCGGCGATGGTCCGGGCCCACGATGTGCGGGCCGCCGTCCAGGCGGCCAGAGTCGTGGCAGCATGATGGCCGTGGCAAGCAAGGGCAAGTGGGCGCAGGGGATCCGACCCCGCAACTTCCACTGGGTGATCACCGATCACCTGGCCGTGTGCGAACGCCCCGGCGGCTACGGCGCCAACCATCGCAAGGTGCGCCGCCAGGAGGAGATCATCTGGGTGCGGGAGCAGGGGTTCACCTGCGTCATCTCCATCACCGGGGCCCCGCACAATCTGCACAACTACGACGAGCTCGGGGTGGTGTGGCGCCATCGGCCCCTCCCCGAGGACGATCGGGCGGCCTTCGAGCTGACGTTCTTCCGTGAGCTCCGCCAGCTGCTCGAGTCCGGTGAACGGGTGCTGATCCACTCCGAGGAACTCGGCGATCGCGTCTGCGGTCTGATCGCCGGCTACCTCCTCTGGAACGGCCTCGTGGACACCGCACCGCGCACGGTCACGGTGGTCGAGCGACTCACGCAGCGGCAGCTCGGCCCTCTGGGCCGCGAACTGGTCTCGATGGCCGAGCGTCTCCCGTCCCCCGAGGTCTGAACCACCCGCCATGTCCTCCACCGATCGCATCGAACTGCGCGGCCTCGTGGTCGTCGGCATCTGCGGCGCCCTCCCCGAGGAGCGCGTGCGGCCCCAGCCGCTCGAGGTCGATCTCGATCTCGTCGCCGACCTCTCCCTCGCCGGCGCCACCGACCGCCTCGCCGACACCCTCGACTACGGCGCCCTCACCGCCGAGATCGAACGGGTCATCCTCACCGCCGAACCGATCCTGCTCGAACGACTGGTCCAACTGATCGCGGACGCCATGCTCGTCGATCCCCGGGTGCTGTCGGTCACGGTCACGGTCCGAAAGCTGCGACCACCGGTGCCCCAGGCACTGGCCACCTCGGGTGTGTGCATCACACGGGGACGCTGAATGACCCGTGCGTTCCTGAGTCTCGGCTCCAACATGGGTGACTCGCTGACGCTGCTGCGCAACGCGGTGGACTCCCTCGACGGGGTGGTCGCGGTGTCACCGCTCTACCGCACCGATCCGGTCGGCGGACCCGAACAGGATCCCTTCCTCAACATCGTCGTCGAGATCGACACCGATCTCACTCCGCATGAACTTCTCGGTGTGTGCCATCGCCTCGAGGCGGCGGCTGATCGCGTCCGCGTGGTGCGCTGGGGTCCGCGCACCCTCGATGTCGACATCGTCTGGATGGACGGCGTCACCATCGCCGAGCCCGATCTCGAGATCCCCCATCCGCGGATGCGCAGCCGCCGGTTCGTCATGGCGCCGCTGGCCGATCTCGCCCCCGATGTTGCCGGTGCCGACTGGCGGGAGCAGGCTGAGGGGCATGTCGATCGCCTCGGCCCGTTGGCTGCTGAGTCGCACTGAGCACCGGGGCGGAGCATGAGCATGCTGGTGGTCCCGACGAGGGCGGAGTTCCGGCGGGTCCTGGAGGCTGAACGTCGAGCCGGTCGCAGCATCGGACTGGTGCCCACCATGGGTGCGCTGCACGCCGGTCACCGATCCCTGCTCGAGGCGGCCCGCCGTGACTGTGATGTGGTGGCGCTCACCATCTTCGTGAACCCGCTGCAGTTCGCCGCCGGCGAGGACCTCAGCGCCTATCCGCGGACCCTCGAACGCGACCTCGAACTGGCGGCCGAGGTCGGCACCACCGTGGTGTTCACCCCGTCGGACGTCGAGATGTACCCGATGCCCACCCTGACCACCGTGCATGTCGATGGGCTCACCGCCACCATGGAGGGCGCGGCCCGACCCACGCATTTCGATGGGGTCACCACCGTGGTCACCAAGTTGTTCAACCTCGCCGGTGCCTGTCGTGCCTACTTCGGTGAGAAGGACTACCAGCAGCTCGCCGTGGTCACCCGCATGGCGGCCGACCTGGACCAGCCCGTCACGGTGGTGCCCTGCCCGATCCTGCGCGAGGCCGACGGCCTGGCGCTGTCGAGCCGGAACGTCTACCTGTCGGCCGAGGACCGCGCCGCGGCCCCGGTGCTGCATCGGGCCCTGCGCGACGCCGCCGATGCCGTCGCCGGCGGCGAACGCGATGCCCGAGCACTCATCGGGCTCGTCAGCACCCGTCTCGGGGCCGAGCCCCGCGCCGCGCTCGAGTACGTCGCCGTGGTCGACGCCTCCTCGCTCGAGCCGCTCACCGAACTCCTCCCCGGTGTGGCGGCCCGCGTCATCCTCACGGCCCGGTTCGGTTCCACCCGTCTGCTCGACAACATCGGGGTGGTGGCCCCATGACCACGGATCTCGATCTGCTGGTGATCGGTTCCGGGGTGGCCGGCCTGTCCGCGGCGGTGCGGGCCGCTGATGCCCACGGGCTGCGGGTGGGGGTGCTCACCAAGGGTGATCTCGAGCAGTCCACCACCCGATGGGCCCAGGGTGGGGTGGCCGCGGTGCTCGGCGGCGATCCCGACTCCACCGATCTCCATCTGGCCGACACCCTCGCCGCCGGAGCGGGACTCTGCGACATCGATGCAGTTCGTGTGCTGGTGGAGGAGGGACCGGGTCGTGTGCGCGATCTCATCACCCTCGGGGCGGCGTTCGATCGCGACGAGCAGGGACGTCTCGAACTGGCCCGCGAGGGCGGGCATTCGCTCGCCCGCGTCGTGCACGCCGGAGGAGCGGCCACCGGGGCCGAGATCGAACGGGCCCTCGTGGTGGCGGTGCGCCGCTCGGCCGCCGTCATCCTCGAGAACCACTTCGCTCTCGACCTCGTGATCGAGGACGGTCGGTGCGTCGGGGTCCGGGCGGCGGATCCCACCGGTGCCATCACGGTGGTGCGCGCCCGTCATGTGCTGCTGGCCGCCGGGGGAGCGGGGCAGCTGTTCGCCGTCACCACCAATCCGCTCGAGGCCACCGGTGACGGTGTGGCCATGGCCCTGCGGGCAGGTGTGGCCGTGGCCGATGTGGAGTTCGTGCAGTTCCATCCCACCGCGCTCCACCATCCGCGCATGCCCCGGCCGCTGCTGTCGGAGGCGCTGCGCGGTCATGGTGCACTGCTGCGCGACACGACCGGTGAACAGTTCGTGGACGAACTGCTCCCGCGGGATCAGGTCAGCCGGGCCATGACCCGGCGCATGATCGAACTCGATGTGGATCACTGCTGGCTCGACGCCACCGGTCTCGATCACTTCTCCGAGCGCTTCCCCACCATCGCTGCGGCGCTGGCGGAGGTCGGGCTCGATCCGAGTCGTGACTGGCTGCCCATCGCCCCGGCCGCCCACTACCTGTGCGGTGGCATCCTCACCGATCTCGACGGAGCCACCCTGCTGCCCGGACTCTGGGCGGCCGGCGAGGTCGCCTGTTCCGGTGTGCACGGCGCCAACCGGTTGGCCTCCAACTCGCTGCTCGAGGGCATGGTGTTCGGTGCCCGGGTGGTGGAGGCGGTCGAGCGCGGTGTCGATCGACCGGGGGCCACCGGGGCCATGCGCGCCGCGCTGGGCCCCGACGGATCGCCCCCGCAGGATTCCGGTGTCCCGGTCGCCATGTATCGGGCCGCCCCATCGCTGGCTCTTGATGCGCCCCCCGCTGCGCCCGCCGAGGTCATCGCCGCCCGCACCGAACTGCAGCGGACCATGACCCAGGGGGCCGGGGTGCTGCGCGATGCCGACTCGCTGGCCCGCACCGCGTCGGTCGTCGAGCGGGCGGCCGCTGTGGCCTCGGAGGGATCGGGGGCTCCCGCCTGGGAACTGGCCAACCTGGCGGCGGTGGCCTCGGCCCTGCTGGCCGCCGCGCTGGAGCGCACCGAGAGCCGGGGCGCCCACACCCGCGAGGACTTCCCGGCGGTCTCGGCCGAGCTCGCCCGTCGGATCGTCATCGGTGGCGCGGTTCGCCCCGAACCCCCTGCAGCGGGCAGGCTCTCGGCATGACCCCGCCCGTCCCGCCGCCCACCACTGCGGTCGTCGATGCCGTCGAACGGGCCCTGGCCGAGGACCTCCTCCCTCTCGGCGACCTCACCTCGGCGCTGCTGCCGACCGATCTCACCGCCACCGCCCGCTTCGTGTCTCGTGCGTCCGGTGTGGTGGCCGGCACGGCCTGTGCCACCGAGGCGTTCGCCCAGATCGACCCCTCGGTCGCGCTGGTGTGGTCGGTGGCCGACGGCGATCGCGTGGCCCCCGGCATGGTGCTGGCCGAGGCCTCGGGTCGGTTGGCCTCGATCCTCACCGCCGAGCGCACCGCGCTCAACTTCCTCGGGCATCTCTCCGGCATCGCCACCCGAACCCGCGCCTTCGTCGACGCCGCCGGCGACGATGTGCGCATCTGGGACACCCGCAAGACCACACCGGGCCTGCGGGTGCTGGAGAAGGCCGCCGTGCGCGCCGGTGGGGGCACGAACCATCGCGGCAACCTCTCGGACTGGATCCTGCTCAAGGACAACCACATCGCGCTGTTCGGCATCACCGACGCGGTGGCCCGGGCCCGCTCGATGTGGCCGGGCCGCACCGTGCATGTCGAGTGCGATCATCCCGAGCAGGTGCATGAGGCGCTCGCCGCCGGAGCCGATGCGCTGCTGCTCGACAACATGACCCCGCAGCAGGTCGCCGACTGTGTGGCCGAGGCCGCGGCCTCCGCCCGTCGTCCGCTGGTCGAGGCCTCCGGGGGCATCACCCTCGACACCGTCGCCGACTACGCCGCCACCGGGGTCGACTGCATCTCGATCGGTGGCCTCACCAACAGTGCGCCGGTGCTCGACATCGGCCTCGACATCGATCCGGTCTGATCGGGGGACCCATGCTGCTCGCCGTCGATGCCGGCAACACCCAGACCGTCATCGGTCTCTACGACCTCGAGGGAGGTTCCGCCGCCGGGCGTCGCCCCGAGGAGGGACTGCTCGACCACTGGCGGATCTCCACCGCCGCCGATCGCACCTCCGATGAGTTCGCCGTGCTGCTGCAGGGGTTCCTGGCCCTGCGGCGCAACAGCTTCGCCGATCTCGACGGCATCGTGGTCTCCTCGGGCGTGCCCCGGGTCACCGCCACGCTGCGCGAGATCGCCGAGCGTCATCTCGACTTCGAACCGATCGTGATCGAACCCGGTGTCCGCACCGGCATCCGCATCGACTACGACAATCCCAAGGAGGTCGGCGCCGATCGCATCGCCAACGCCATCGGGGCGTTCGATCTCTACGGCGGACCCACCATCGTGGCCGACTTCGGCACCGCCACCACCTGCGATGCGATCTCCGCCGACGGTGTGTACCTGGGAGGGGCCATCGCCCCGGGCATCGAGGTGTCCATGGACGCCCTCGTGGGTCGCGCCGCGGCCCTGCGGGCGGTCGAGCTGCGCGCCCCGCGCAGCGTGCTGGGCAAGTCCACCGTCGAGTCCATCCAGTCCGGTGCGGTCTACGGCTTCGCCGCCCAGGTCGACGGGCTCTGCGATCGCATCGAGGCCGAGCTCGGCACCTGCACGGTGATCAGCACCGGCGGACTCGCCGAACTCATCACGCCGTTCTCGGCGCGCATCGAACACATCGAACCGTGGATCACGCTCCACGGCCTTCGCCTGGTCCACGAGAAGAACGTCTAGGACGACGCTGCGGTGCGTCGTGGTCCGGCTCAGCCGGCGGCGCGCACCGTGCCGAGCAGATGTTCGGCGGCCGCCTCGAGCGCGGTGACGGCCTCGGTACCGGCATAGGGCGCCAGCGCCTGTTGGCCGGCCTCGACGTAGCCACGGGCCACGTCGAGCGATTCGACCACGGCCGGCGAGGAGCGCAGCAGCTGGCGCGCCGCCTCGAGGGTGGTGGGGTCGTCGACCGGTTCGATGGATCCGTCGGTGGGGGCGAGGCGGCGCAGCAGTCCGGCCAGCTCCTCGGCCCGGTCGCCCCCGGCGGCCAGGGTGCGGATGACCGGCAGGGTGTAGGTGCCCTCGACGAGATCGTGACCGGCGGGCTTGCCGAGCTCCTCATCGGTGGCGGTGACGTCGAGCAGATCGTCGACGATCTGGAACGCCATGCCGAAGCTGCTGCCGAAGGTGGTGAGGGCGTCGATCTGGGGGCGGGGGAGGCCGGCCACGATGCCGCCGATCCGACAGGCGGTGCCGAGCAGCGATGCGGTCTTGCCGTCGATGGAGTCGAGGTACGCCTCCTCGGTGCGACCGAGGTCGAAGGCGTGACGCAGTTCCAGGATCTGGCCCTCGCAGAGCCGGCCGATGGTGGCGGCCAGCAGACCCGCCACCTCGGTGCCGAGCGAGGCGGCGATCTCGGAGGCCTTGGCCAGCAGGTAGTCACCGGCGAGGATGGCGGTGAGGTTGCCCCAGCGGGCGTTGACGCTGTCCACGGTGCGTCGGGTGGTGGCATCGTCCATGACGTCGTCGTGGTAGAGCGACCCGAGATGCACCAGTTCGACCGAGACCGCACCCATGACGACATCATCTGCGGCGTGGGTCATGGTGGCGATGGCGGTGGCCGCCGAGGTGAGGGCGAACGCCGGCCGCACCCGTTTGCCGCCGGCGGTGATGAGGTGGGCGGCGACCTCGGTCAGGAAGGGGTCGTCGGTGCGCACCGACCGCAGCAGCGCCGTCTCGACCCGCTCCAGGTCGGCCTGGAGCACGGGGAGCAGCAGAAGGGGGGAGGTGCCGGACACGCGGCGAACGGTAGCGGCGATGTCCGATCCGACCGCAACCGGGCGCCGGAAAACCGCTGCAGGTCGGTGTGAGAACTGTCGCAGGGCCCGGTCCTGCTCCGACGAGTGGATCGCAGAGGTGCTGGGTACACTCGGTCATCGGATTCCCGCCATGGGAGGCAGGTGCACAGTGTTCGAAAGATTCACCGATCGGGCTCGTCGGGTCGTCGTCCTCGCTCAGGAGGAGGCGCGACTGCTCAACCACAACTACATCGGTACCGAGCACATCCTGCTCGGGCTGATCCATGAGGGCGAGGGCGTGGCCGCCAAGGCGCTGGAGTCGCTCGGCATCTCGCTCGAGGCAGTGCGCTCCCAGGTCGAGGAGATCATCGGTCAGGGCGGGTCGTCACCCTCGGGCCACATCCCGTTCACGCCCCGCGCCAAGAAGGTGCTCGAGCTGTCGCTGCGCGAAGCGCTGCAGCTCGGCCACAACTACATCGGTACCGAGCACATCCTGCTCGGGCTGATCCGTGAGGGTGAGGGCGTGGCCGCCCAGGTGCTCGTCAAGCTCGGTGCCGATCTCTCCCGCGTGCGCCAGCAGGTCATCCAGCTGCTCTCGGGCTACTCGGGTCCCGGTCCGCAGGGCGAGAAGGCCGGTGCCACCGCTGGCGGCTCCGGCGAGCAGACCCCGTCAGGCTCCGCGGTCCTCGACCAGTTCGGCCGCAACCTCACGCAGCTGGCCCGCGAGAAGAAGCTGGATCCGGTCATCGGCCGGGCCCGCGAGACCGAACGCGTCATGCAGGTGCTCAGCCGCCGCACCAAGAACAACCCCGTGCTCATCGGTGAACCCGGTGTCGGCAAGACCGCCATCGTCGAGGGCCTCGCCCAGGCCATCGCCGCCGACAACGTCCCCGAGACCCTGCACAACAAGCAGCTCTACACCCTCGATCTGGGCGCCCTGGTCGCCGGGTCGCGCTACCGCGGCGATTTCGAGGAGCGGCTGAAGAAGGTCCTCAAGGAGATCAAGACCCGCGGCGACATCATCCTGTTCATCGACGAGATCCACACCCTCGTCGGTGCCGGTGCCGCCGAGGGCGCCATCGACGCCGCCAGCATCCTCAAGCCCATGCTGGCCCGTGGCGAGCTCCAGACCATCGGTGCCACCACCCTGGACGAGTACCGCAAGCATCTCGAGAAGGACGCCGCCCTCGAGCGTCGGTTCCAGCCGGTCAAGGTGGAGGAGCCCACCGTGGCCCACACCATCGAGATCCTCAAGGGTCTGCGCGATCGCTACGAGGAGCACCATCGGGTCACCATCACCGATCAGGCGCTGGTGGCCGCGGCCAACCTCGCCGATCGCTACATCTCCGATCGTCATCTCCCCGACAAGGCCATCGATCTCATCGACGAGGCCGGCTCGCGTCTGCGCATCAAGCGCATGGAGACCCCTCCTGATTTCAAGGAGCTCGAGAACGAGATCGCCAAGGTCGTGGCCGAGAAGAAGGAGGCCGTCGAGGCCCAGAGCTTCGAGGAGGCCGGCCGTCTGCGCGACCGCGAGAAGGAGCTCCTCGCCCAGAAGGAGCTCAAGGAGCGCGAGATGAAGGACTCCGGCATCGACCTCTTCGACGAGGTCGACGAGGAGGCCATCGCCGAGGTCCTCTCCCTCTGGACCGGCATCCCGGTCTACAAGCTCACCGAGGAGGAGACCGCCCGCCTGCTGCGCATGGAGGACGAGCTCCACAAGCGGGTCATCGGTCAGGAGAACGCCATCAAGGCGGTCAGCCAGGCCATCCGTCGCACCCGCGCCGGTCTCAAGGACCCGAAGCGTCCGAGCGGCTCGTTCATCTTCCTGGGCCCCACCGGTGTGGGCAAGACCGAGTTGGCCAAGACCCTCTCGGAGTTCCTGTTCGGCGACGATCAGGCCCTCATCCAGCTCGACATGAGCGAGTACATGGAGAAGCACACCGTCAGTCGTCTGGTGGGTTCGCCCCCCGGCTACGTGGGCTACGAGGAGGGCGGCCAGCTCACCGAGGCGGTGCGCCGCAAGCCGTTCTCGGTCGTGCTGTTCGACGAGATCGAGAAGGCCCACCCCGATGTGTTCAACACGCTGCTGCAGATCCTCGAGGAGGGTCGTCTCACCGACAGCCAGGGCCGCTCGGTGGACTTCCGCAACACCGTGCTGATCATGACCTCCAACCTCGGCTCCACCGATCTGCGCAAGAGCACCATCGGGTTCGGCAAGGCCGATGAGGCCATCAGCTACGAGAAGATGAAGGAGAAGGTGAACGAGGCCCTCAAGGCGCACTTCCGCCCCGAGTTCCTCAACCGCATCGACGACACCATCGTCTTCCACGAGCTGTCCAAGTCCGAGGTCACCACCATCGTCGACCTGCTCATCAAGCGGGTGGCCACGCAGCTCGAGGGTCAGGGCATGGGTCTCGAACTCACCGACGCCGCCAAGCTGCTGCTCGCCGACAAGGGCTACGACCCGGCGCTCGGTGCCCGGCCACTGCGTCGAGCCATCCAGCGCATGGTCGAGGATCCGCTCTCGGAGCGGCTCCTGTTCAAGGAGTTCCGCGCCGGCGACATGATCCTCGTCGATGCCGAACCCGATCCCGAGACCGGCGAGCGCATCATCGTCTTCCGGGCCACCCCGGGGTTCGAACCGCCCTCGATCGAGCTGGCCGAGACCATCACCGACTGATCCCGATCATCTCCGGTGTCGGACCGCCCGGGCCCTCGGCCCGGGCGGTCCGCGTCCGGGCCCGTCCGAGCGCTCCTCGCGAAGGGCCGCTGGTAGCGTCCGAGCCGTGTCCGTCGCCCGCTCGCTCCGCCCTGCGCTGGCGGTGCTGGTCCTGGTGATCGCGCTCACCGGCTGTCAGGTGCAGATCCGCACGACCATCACCATGCAGAGCAACGGGCGCGGCACCGTCACCGGTGCGGTCGGTTTCGACGACGCTGCCCTTCGACGCGTCGGCGATCTCGGCAGGCAGCTGCGCACCGAGGACCTCGTGCAGGCGGGCTGGACGGTCGACCCGGCCACCAAGGAGGGTGACACCACCTGGGTCCGCGCCCATCATCCCTTCGGCGACGCGGCCGAGGCCACGGCGCTGCTGGCGCAGCTGAGCGGTCCCGACGGGCCGTACCGCGATGTCGAGGTCACCCATGACGATGGTCTGCTGTCGACCTCCTCGTCGGTCTCCGGCGTCATCGACACCACTGCGGGGTTCCGCATGTTCGGCGATCCCGAACTCATCTCGACGATGGGGGGCGACGGCACCGGGGGACTGCTCGACCGCATCGCCGCCGCGGAGGGACGCCCGGCCGCCGACATGGTGACGGTGGCGTTCACCGCTGACATCCCCGGCATCTCGCGCACCACCGAGGTGGCGTTCTCCGATCCCAACCCGTCGGCGTTCCGGGTGAGCGCCTCGCACAGCAAGCTCAAGGAGCGGATGCGCACCCTGGTGGTGGTGGCGTTGGCGGTGGGCACGGTGTCGGTGATCGGTCTGCGGGTCCGCGCCCACCGGATGCGCACCCGTCGGCTCATGCGCCGCGGACCGTTCCAGCGGTGAGGCCTCCGGCCCCGCTGCTGTCGGCCCCGCTGCTGTCGGCCCTGCTGCTGTCGGTCGCGCTGCGTAGGGTCTGACCGATGGCCCGGCCCCGAACCGTCTTCCGTTGTGCCGAATGCGGCACCACCGTGCCCAAGTGGGCCGGCCGCTGCCCGGGCTGCGAGGAGTGGAACACCCTCATCGAGGAGTTCGACGTCGCCCCCTCGGCCACCACCGCGGTGCTCGGCCCCCGCGACGAGCCCACCCCCATCTCCGAGGTCGACGTCGCCGAATGGCAGGCCCGTCCCACCCGCATCGACGAGCTCGATCGGGTGCTCGGCGGGGGTCTGGTGCCCGGTTCGGTCACCCTCATCGGGGGCGAGCCCGGCATCGGCAAGTCCACGCTGCTGCTGCAGGCCATGGCCGCCATCGCCACCGAGGGCGTCACCGTGCTCTACATCTCCGCCGAGGAGTCCAAGCAGCAGGTGCGGCTGCGGGCCGAGCGGCTCGGCACCCTGCAGCCCACGCTGTGGTTGGCCTCGGAGACCTCCCTGCCCCACATCCTCGACCACATCGATCGCATCGGTCCCACCGTGGTCATCGTCGACTCCATCCAGTCGGTGCACCATCCCGACATCTCCTCGGCCCCGGGCTCGGTGGCCCAGGTGCGCGACTGCGCGGCGCGGCTGGTGGCCACGGCCAAGTCCCGCGATCTCGCCATCGTGCTGGTCGGCCATGTCACCAAGGAGGGTGGCCTCGCCGGTCCGCGGGTGCTCGAGCATGTGGTCGACACCGTGCTGGCCTTCGAGGGCGACCGCCACCATGCGCTGCGGCTGCTGCGCGCCGCCAAGCATCGGTTCGGCGCCACCGATCAGCTCGGCCTGTTCGAGATGACCGGCGACGGTCTGGTCGGCGTGCCCGACCCCAGTCGTCTCTTCCTCGCCGATCGTCGCCGCGGGGTGTCCGGTTCGGTGGTGGTGCCCACCATGGAGGGTCATCGCCCGCTGCTGGTCGAACTGCAGGCCCTGGTCACCCGCAGCTCGCTCGCCTCCCCGCGCCGTTCCTCCCAGGGCGTCGACAACGGTCGGCTCTCGCTGCTGCTGGCCGTGCTGGCCGAGCGGGCCGGGTTCTCCTTCGCCGAGCGCGATGTGTACGCCCTCGCCGTCGGCGGCGTGAAGGTCGCCGAACCCGCCGCCGATCTCGGCCTCACGATGGCATTGGCCTCGGCGCTGGCGGGGCAGCCGCTGCCCGCCGATCTCGTGGTCTGCGGCGAGGTCGGCCTCGGCGGGGAACTGCGGCAGGTCGCCCACTGCGAGCGCCGTCTCGCCGAGGCGGCCCGACTCGGGTTCACCCGCGCCCTGGTGCCGCGCCTGTCGCCCGAGCCGCCCGAGGGCATCACCGCCATCCGCGTCGGCTCCCTCACCGAAGCGGTGTCGGCCATCGGGATCACCGTCCCGTCCAGCCGCGGCTGACCACCGCACCACGCCGGTCCCCCGGCCCCGGAGAGGTTCCCGGGGTCGCTCGCTACACTCCCGCGATGCCTCGCCGCCGCTCGGATGCCATGCTCCACGCCCTGTCGGTGGTGGCGCCGGGACAACCGCTGCGCGAGGGCGTCGATCGCATCCTGCAGTCGGGCATGGGCGCGCTGATCGTGGTCGGGGACGGACCCAAGGTGCTCAGCATCTGCTCCGGCGGGTTCCTGCTCGACGCCGCCTTCAGCCCCCAGCGTCTCTCGGAGCTGGCCAAGATGGACGGCGCCATCGTGCTGGCCGCCGACACCAGTCGCATCGCCCGGGCGAATGTCCATCTGGTGCCCGATCCGTCCATCCCCACCTCCGAGACCGGCACCCGTCATCGCACCGCCGAGCGCGTGGCCCGGGCCATGGGCCTCCCGGTCATCTCGGTCTCCGAGGACATGGCCGTCATCGCCGTCTACACCGGGGCCGAGAAGCATCAGCTCATCCCCGTGCCCCGACTCCTCGATCGCGCCGATCAGGCCCTGCAGACCCTCGAGCGCTACAAGCAGCGCCTCGTCGAGGTCTCGAGCAACCTCGACGCTCTGGAGGTCGAGGATCTGGTCACCGTGCGCGATGTCGCCACGCTGCTGCAGCGCAACGAGATGGTGCTGCGCATCGCCGACGAGATCGCCATCGACATCGTCGAGCTGGGCACCGAGGGTCGACTGGTGCGGCTGCAGCTCGATGAGGTGCTGGCCGGGGTGGCCGATCAGCGTCGGCTGGTGCTGCGCGACTACGTCAACGAGGACACCGACTGGCATGTCGACGACGCCCTCGCGCGCATCTCCGAGCTCGACACCGAGGAACTGCTCGATCTGGATCTCGTCATCGCCACGCTGCATCTTCCGGCGGCGGCCTCCACGCCCGATGCGCCGCTGTCCCCCCGGGGTCATCGCATGCTGTCGCGCCTTCCGCGACTGCGCGAGCCCATCATCGATCGTGTCGTCACCACCTTCGGCAGCCTGGCCCGCATCCTGCGGGCCAGCGAGAAGGAGCTCGACGCCGTCGAGGGGGTCAGTCCCCAGCGGGCCCGGGCCATCAAGGACGGTCTGCGCCGGATCGCCGAGTCCTCGATCCTCGACCACTACAGCTGAGGCCCCATGCGCATCGAACTGTCCACCGGCACGCCCGCGGAACTCGTCCGCCCCGATCATGTCGATGGGTCCACCCGCGGTCTGGTGGTGTTCCCCGACATCATGGGGCTGCGTCCCCTGTTCGACGAGCTGTGCGAACGGCTCGCCGGCGAGCAGGGCTGGGTGGTGTGTGCACCCGAACCCTTCCCCGGTCCGAGCGGGGCGGCCGAGGACGGACCCTTCGGGATCGAGGAGCGGATGGCGGCCATGCGCACCCTGTCCGACACCCGCCTGCGCGCCGATGCGGAGGCGGCCGCGGCCGCCACCGGCTGCGATGCCGTCGGCGCCATCGGCTTCTGCATGGGGGGCATGCTGGCGTTCAAGGCCGCCGGTTCCGGGGCCTTCGATCGGGTGGCGGGGTTCTACGGCATGATCCGACTGCCCGAGGCCTGGCGCGGTCCCGATCTCGCCGATGCCCTCGACGTCCTGCGCCGGCCGGAGCGGTGCCCCACCCTCGCCATCATCGGCACCGCCGATCCCTACACCCCGCCCGCCGATGTGGCCGATGCCGAGGCGGCCGGTGTGCAGGTGGTGCGCTACGAGGGGGCCGAGCACGGGTTCGTGCACGATGCCTCGCGTCCGGCCCATCGCGCCGCGGATGCCGCCGATGCCTGGGCCCGCGTCATCGGGTTCCTCGCCGGGTCCTGACCGCCTAGGGTCGGTCCCCTCGACACCTCCGGGGGACGTCCATGAAGGTCGACATCTCATTGGCCATGGCCGGACCCATGGGGGCCGGGGAACGGGCCGCCGAACTGGCGGCGCTCGGCACCGACGGTCTGTTCAGCTTCGAGAACGCCCATGACGTGTTCTTCCCGCTCGTGCTGGCCAGCGCCACCACCGAGGTGGACCTCATGACCAATGTGGCCATGGCGTTCCCTCGCAGTCCGCTGCACATGGCCTATGCCGCCAACGATCTGCAGGAGCTGAGCGGGGGTCGGTTCCGCCTCGGCCTCGGCACCCAGATCCGCCCGCACATCCAGAAGCGCTACGGCTCGGTGTGGGAACGGCCGGTGGCCCAGATGCGCGAGTCGGTGCTGGCCATCAAGGCCATCCTCGCCCACTTCGCCGGCGAGGGTCCCTTCGACTTCCGCGGCGAATGGACCACCCACACCCTGATGACGCCCAACTTCGATCCCGGGCCGAACCCGTACGGACCGCCACCGGTGCTGGTGGGGGCGCTGGGGCCGAAGATGTGCGAGATGACCGCCGAGGTGGCCGACGGCATCCTCGTGATGCCGTTCAACTCCGAACGGCACTTCGTCGAACGCACGCTTCCCGCAGTGGATCGCGGACTGGCCACCGCCGGTCGCCGCCGGGACGACATCGAGATCATCCTCGAGGTGATCTGCGCCGTCGGCACCACCGAGGCCGAGATCGCGGCGGCGGCGAACGGCGTGAAGATGCTGCTGGCGTTCTACGGCTCGACACCCTCGTACCGCCCGGTGCTCGATGTCGAGGGATGGGGCGATCTCCAGCCGGAGCTGAACGCGCTGTCCAAGCAGGGTGACTGGGGCGGCATGGCCCAGCGCATCACCGACGAGGTGCTGCACACCATCGCCGTGGTCGGCACCCCCCAGCAGGTCGCCGCCGAGATCGCCCGGCGCTACGGCGCAGTGGCCGACCGGGTCTGTCTCTACTTCCCCGGCTACCCCATCTCCGACGACTGCATCGCCGAGACCATCGCCGCGGTGCGGGCCGCCGCCCCTGGGCGTACCGGAGCCTGATCGATGGCCTCCGCGATCGACACCGGCACCGAGGATCTGCTCGCCGAGCTCCATGACGACGGCGTGCTGGTGGCCATCCTCAACCGGCCCGAGACCCGCAACGCGTTCAGCGGCGCGATGGGTCGGGCCCTGGGTGCGCTGTACGAACGAGCCGATCTCGACGACGCCGTGCGCGTCGTGGTGCTCACCGGAACCCCACCGGCGTTCTGTGCCGGCGCGGACTTCAGCAGTGGCGCCGAGGTGTTCGAGCGCTCCGACGCCGACACCTTCCGGGCCAGCCCCGTGTGGCCCCCGGCCTGGCGCATCCGCACGCCCGTCATCGCCGCGGTGAACGGTCATGCCATCGGCATCGGCTTCACCCTCACCCTGCACTGCGACATCCGGTTCATGGCCCTCGAGGCGAAGTACGGCATCGTGCAGGTCCGTCGCGGGGTCATGCCCGATGCGTTCAGCCACTGGACCCTGCCCCGCATCGCCGGCATGGCCACCGCCGCCGACCTGCTGCTCACCGGCCGCACCTTCACCGGCGCCGAGGCGGTGCAACTGGGTGTCGCCTCTCGGGTGCTGCCGGCCGAGGAGGTCCTGCCCGCTGCGCTCGAGGTGGCCCACGACATGGCGATCAACACCGCGCCGGTGTCGGTGGCGGTCACCAAGCGGCTGCTGTGGGGTTCGTTCGCCCTCGACCCGGCACAGATCGACCGGGCCGAGACAGAACTGCACCATCATGTGATGGGCGAGCCCGATGCCCGTGAGGGCGTGATGGCGTTCCTCGAACGACGTGAACCCCGATGGTCGATGACCGTCACCGACGATTGGCCGGACACCTGGCCGGCTCCGGAGGATGTGCTGTGAGCACCACGACCCGCAGGACCACCACCGAGGTGCTCGAGGGCATCGATCTCGGCGGCGAGGTCATCCTCATCACCGGAGGGTCCACCGGTCTCGGGTTCGAGACGGCTCGGGCCCTCGGTGCCGCCGGTGCCTCGGTGATGATCACCGCTCGGACCGAGGAGAAGGGCGAGGACGCCATCGCCCGACTGCGCGCCCTCGTGCCCACCGGCGACTTCAGCTACGAGATCCTGGAGCTGGGGTCGCTCGACAGCGTGCGGGCCGCCGCCACCGACATCCGGCGTCGGCTCCCGCGCATCGACGTGCTCATCGCCAACGCCGGCATCATGGCGGTGCCCTTCGGTCGGACCGAGGACGGTTTCGAGCTGCAGTTCGGCACCAACCATCTCGGCCACTTCGTGCTCATCGGCCGGTTGCTGCCCTCGCTGCTGCTGGCCTCGCCCTCGCGCATCGTGCTGCTCAGCTCGGCCGGTCATGGCATGGGCGACATCATCTGGGACGACCCCAACTTCGCCGGCACCGAGTACTCGAAGATGGAGGCCTACGGACAGTCCAAGACCGCCAACATCCTCCATGCCGTCGAGCTCGAGCGTCGGCACGGTCCCCGGGGCATCCACGCCGTGGCGGTGCATCCGGGCATGGTGGCCACCGAGCTCGGTCGTCACTTCACCGCCGAGGACTTCGCCGACATCGCGGCGCGGGCCGCCGCCGCCGCCAAGGCGTCGAAGCCCGCCCGCAGAGGGACGAAGGGTGGTTCCTCGGGCGGAGGACTCGACCTGGTGCAGCCCGATGTGGGTGCCGCCACCACGGTGTGGGCCGCCACCGCCGCCGAGCTGGAGGGTCGCGGTGGTCTGTATCTGGCCGACTGCGCCGAGGCCACCGCGGCGCCGTACGCCACCGACCCCGATGCGGCGGCGCGACTGTGGGCGCTGTCGGAGGATCTGGTGGGGGAGACCTTCGCCTGAGCGCCGGTCAGCTGGCCCGCAGGGCCAACTGATCGCGGTTGGTGATGCGGTAGCGACGGTCGGACTGCTCGATCCAGCCCAGCTTCACGAAACTGGCGATGGCCTTGTTGACCCGCTCCCGCGAGGCGCCCACCATGCCGGCGAGCTCCTCCTGGGTGATCGGCAGCGAGAACTCGTCATCGTCGCCGGCCAGCTCCAGCAGACGCTTGGCCGTGCGCCCGGTGACGTCGAGGAACACCGAATCAGCCAGGTGCTCATCGGTGCTGCGCAGGCGGGTGGCGAGCATGGCCACCACGTTCCAGAGCAGTTCCGGGGTGCTGCGGTAGATCTCGCGCAGCGGCGCGTAGGGGATGGCGATGACCTCGGATCCCTCGAGGGCCCGGGCCTCGGCCGAGCGGGCCATGCCATCGAACAGGGGCATCTCGCCGAAGAGGTCGCCGCGCTCCATCAGGGCGATGACCGACTCACGGCCGTCGACCGATCGGTTGGCGATGGCGATGCGTCCCGAGACCACCACGAACAGCTCGGCGGCCGGATCGTTCTCGGTGAACAGCACCCCGCCCCGGGCGTACTCCTGCGCGTTCGCCGAGCCGATGATGGTTCCGAACGCGGAGTCGTCGAAACCCTTGAAGAACTCGATGGCACTGAGCAGATCACGATCGACCACGTCGTCACCTTAGTGGTGCGTTCGTACGCTCCGGAATTCCTGAACCATCTGTGGTCGCTCATCCAGGTTGTTCCGTCGGCGTGGGGTTCGTAGCCTCACGTCCGTTCGACCGATCGTCCGGAGGTGTGGTCGTGGATGACGCTGCTGCCTCTCGGTCCGATGATCGGAGCCGGGTCCCGTCCGATGGCCTGCACGATGGACTGGCCGAAGGACCGGCTGATGGTCCGGTGTGGGCCGTGGTGCTGGCGGCGGGCAGTGGTCGTCGCTTCGGCGGTGCGCCCAAGCAGTACGAGCTGCTCGACGGTGTGCGCGTCATCGATCGGGCCCTCACCACCTGCCGCGCCGCGGCCGATCATGTGATCCTCGTGCTCCCTCCCGGTGATGAGTCCGAGGGTGAACGGATGGTCGCGGCCGGCCTCGCGGATGCCTTCGTGATCGGCGGAGCCCAACGGTCCGATTCGGTGCGCCACGCACTGGCGGTCATCGACCCCGATGCTGCGGTCATCGTGGTGCACGATGCCGCTCGTCCGCTGGCCTCGGCTGCGCTGCACCTCGCCGTGGTCGACGCGGTGCATGCCGGCGCCGATGCCGCCATCCCTGCGGTGCCGGTGGTGGACACCATCAAGCGGGTGCACACCGACGAGCGCGGTGCGACCGTGGTCGCCGCCACGGTCGAACGCAGCGAACTGGTGGCGGTGCAGACGCCCCAGGCCTTCCGCGCTCCGGTGCTGCGCTCGGCGCACCGGGACGCCGCGGATGCCACCGACGATGCCGCGCTGGTCGAGGCGATGGGCGGTCGTGTGGTCATCGTCGATGGTGAGACCACCAACATCAAGATCACCGGCCCCCATGATCTGGCCGTGGCCGCCGTGCTGCTCGCCACCCTCGGGTAGGTTGCAGATCATGACGGTCAGGGTCGGTCAGGGATTCGACGTCCATGCGTTCTCCACCGATCCCGCCCGGGTGCTGGTGCTCGGCGGCGTGGAGTTCATCGGCGAGGCCGGACTCGTCGGTCACAGCGATGCCGATGTGGTCGCCCATGCCTGTGCCGATGCACTGCTGGGCGCCGCCGGTCTCGGCGACATCGGCCAGCACTTCCCCGACACCGATCCGCAGTGGGCGGGGGCCGACAGCATCGCGCTGCTCTCCGAGGTGGCGGGCCGGGTGCGCGCCGCCGGCTTCCTGCCCGGCAACGTCGACTGCGCCGTGGTCTGTGAGCGTCCCCGTCTGGCCCCGCATCGTGATGCGATGCAGGAGCGTCTCTCAGCGGCGGTCGGGGCGCCGGTCACGGTCAAGGGCAACCGGGCCGAGGGCCTCGGGGCCATCGGTCGGGCCGAGGGCATCGCCTGTTTCGCGGTGGCGATCGTGAGCGCGCCGTGACTCCGCCCCGGGGTGGCGCCCCCAAGCGCGCGTCGTCCTCCAAGCGCGGCGGCGCACCCAAGGGTTCCGCGCCGAAGCGGGGCGGTGCAGGGAAGGGTGCGGCGAAGGGCACTGCTCCCAAGCGGGGCGCATCCTCCGCTCGCGGTGCGACACCTGCACGCGGTGCCGCCTCCAAGGGTGCGGCCCCGAAGCGCGGCGCCGCACCGAAGTCCGCGGGCGGCCGCGCCGCCAAGCCCCTGTCGCCCGCCGCCCAGAAGGCGGTGGCGGCCAAGAAGGAACGTCACGCCGCCGCGTCGGTGCGCAACGCCGACAAGCCCGGCGCCCGTCGTCGACCCGGGCGCGGTGTCATGCCCGGCGATCAGGCGGGTCAGCGGGCGGCCCGCGGCCTCGGGGGCGATCAGGTCGAGGGTCGTCAGGCCGTGCGCGAACTGCTGCTGGCCGGCACCCGACGGGTGCGCGAGATCTATGTGGCCGAGGAGCAGGAGGACAACGAGGTCCTGCAGGACATCGTCGATCTGGCCCTCGATCTCAAGGTGCCGGTGCGCGAGGTCACGCGCACGCGCCTGCTGAGCTTCGCCCGCACCGAAGCACCGCAGGGTGTGCTGGCGCGGGCCGCCGAGCTGCCCGAGTACGAACTGCACGATCTCGCCCGGGCCCGCACCGTGGCCGGGGCGCCGCCGTTCCTGCTGGCCGTGGACGGTGTCACCGATCCCGGCAACCTCGGTGCGCTGCTGCGCTCGGCCGAGTGCGCCGGGGTCTCGGGCATCGTGCTGCCCAAGCATCGGGCTGTGCACATCACCCCCACCGTCACCAAGGCCGCCGCCGGTGCCATCGAGTATCTGCCCATGACCCTGGTGGGTGGACTGCCCAACGCCATCAACGAGCTCAAGGCCGCCGGAGTGTGGGTCATCGGACTCGACATGGGTGGTGACACCGATCTGTTCGATCTCGAGGTGGCCGATCAGGCCGTGTGTCTGGTCATGGGCGCCGAGGGCAAGGGACTGTCACGACTGGTGCGCGAACGCTGCGACGCCGTGGCCGGCATCCCCCTCATCGGCCAACTGGCCTCGTTGAACGTGGCCGCCGCCGGGGCGCTGGCCTGTTTCGAGGTCACCCGGCGTCGCCTCGCCACCGCCCGCTGATCGACGGCCTCAGGCTCCGGCGGCCTGCAGTGCCGTCCACACCCGCAGCGGTGTCAACGGCATGTCGATGTGATCGACGCCCAGATGCCGTACGGCGTCGATCACGGCGTTGTGCACCGCCGGGGTGGAGCCGATGGTGCCCGATTCGCCGATGCCCTTGGCCCCCAGCGGGTTGATCGGCGTGGGGGTCTCCATCTCGACGCGTTCGAACATCGGGAACTCGGCGGCCGAGGGGATGGCGTAGTCGATGAAGGTGGCGGTGAGCGGGTTGCCGTCATCATCGAACCGCACCTCCTCGAACAGCGCCTGGGCCACGCCCTGGGCGAGGCCGCCGTGCACCTGTCCGTCGACGATGAGCGGATTGAGGATGCGACCGGCGTCGTCGCAGGCGACGAGACGCAGCAGTTCCACCCGTCCGGTCTCGCGATCCACCTCGACCACCGCCACATGGGCGCCGAACGGGAAGGTCGGACCGGAGGCCACGAACTCGCTCAGCGCCAGGAGCGGCGCCCCGCCCTGCGTGGTGTCGACGGTGGCGGCGATGTCCTCCCAGCCGATGTCGACCGCAGGGGCACCGGAGACATGGAACCGGGCGGTGTCGGTGTCGAGCACGATGTCGTCGAGGGCGGCCTCGAGCAGTTCGGCGGCGCGCTCGCGGGCCTGATCGACCAGACGCGTCGATGCGTCGAACACCGCCGCGCCCGCGATCTGCAGCGAACGCGACCCTCCGGTGACCTCGCCGCGGGGCACCACATCGGTGTCGCCGTACTCCACCAGGATGCGATCCATCGGCACGCCGGTGCGTTCCGCCACCAGCATCGCCCACGAAGTCTGATGTCCCTGTCCGTAGGGGGTCGAGCCGGTGACGACGCGCAGCCGTCCGTCGGGGAGCAGTTCGACGGAGCCGAACTCGTCGCCGCCGGGCATGGCGGTGATCTCCACGTAGCAGGACAGACCGATGCCGAGCAGCCGCGGGTCGTCGGTGGCGCGACGACGGGCCTGTTCGGCGCGCAGGTCCTCGTAGCCCGCCGCGGCCAGCGCCCGGTCGAGGGCACCGGCGTAGTCGCCGGAGTCGTAGGTGGTGCGCGTGGGGGTGGTGTAGGGGAACGCGTCGGCACCGATGAGGTTGCGGCGCCGCACCTCGGCCGGGTCGAGACCGATCTCGGCGGCGAACACATCCACGATGCGTTCGATGGCGGCGGTGGCCTCGGGTCGCCCGGCCCCGCGGTAGGCGCCGGTGGGGGTGGTGGTGGTGACCACCGACTGCGCATCGAACTGCACCCGCCCGATGGTGTAGGTGCCGCTGGCCATGATGCGGGTGGCCAGCGGCAGCATGGCGCCCATGGTCGGATAGGCGCCGGCCTCCTGGGTGATGTGCAGCCGGTAGGCGAGGAGCTGGCCGTCGCGGGTGCCGCCGAGGGTGACGGTCTGGATCTGGCCCCGGCCCTGGTTCATGGCCATGAGGTTCTCGGTGCGGGTCTCGCTCCAGCGCACCGGTCGGCCCACCCGCCGCGCCAGCTCACCCAGCACCATGGCCTCGGCCGGCAGCTGGGCCTTGGCCCCGAACCCGCCGCCCACATCGGGACAGATCACCCGCACCTGCTCGGGTTCCAGGCCGTAGGCCGCCGCCAGCGCCGTGCGGATCGGATGCGGTCCCTGACAGCCGATCTCGAGCACCAGTCGGTCCTCCTCCCACCAGCACAGCGCCGAGCGGGCCTCGATGGGCGCGGCCGCCACCCGCTGGTTGACGATGCGACGGGTGACGACCACCTCGCAGTCCGCGAAGTCCAGCGGTTCGCCGCGCTGGGTGAACTGCAGCGCCAGGTTGCTGCCCACCTCGGGATGCAGCAGCGGGGCGTCGGGATCGGTGGCGCGTTCGGGGTCGATGAGCGCAGGGAGCGGATCGATGTCCACCACCACGGCCTCGGCGGCATCCAGTGCGGCGGCGCGTGTCTCGGCCACCACCGCCACGATGGGTTCACCCACGAAACGCACGCGGTCCGTGGCCAGCACCGGTCGGACCATGCGCTGCTCGACCATGGTGATGGGCACGATGGGCGGCAGCGCCAGATCGGCAGCCGACACCACTGCCAGCACACCGGGCGCGGTCTGCGCCTCGCGCCCATCGATGGCGGTGATGAGGCCGTGGGCGATGGTGGCGCGGACGAACACCACATGGGCGGCATCCGCGCAGGGCACATCATCGACATAGGTGCTGCTCCCGGTGAGCAGGGCGGGGTCCTCGCGACGCGGGACCCGGTGCCCGAGGATGCTCATGGGTGGATGATCAGCGGGTCGCGGTGTCGGTGCGTCGGCGTCGGACAACCAGCGCGCCGGCCAGCACGAGCACCGCGAGCACGATCACACCGACCACCAGCGCGCCGTTGATGGAGGAGGAGCTCGACGAGCCATTGCTGCCGCCGCCATCGGGGGCGAAGGTCTCCACGGTGGCCTGACCGTTGAAGGCCGAGACGAAGGAGGGGCTGATGACGAACCACTTGCCGGCGGTCTCCTCCATGATCCCCGCGCCCGGCCACAGGGCCTGGGCGGGCAGGGCGACCCAGCCTGTGGTGCCCTGCTGGGCGTAGTCGACGGTGAGGGTGCCCGAGGTGCTCGGGGTCTGGGCGGTGAACACCCAGTCGAACACGATCGTCGAGCGGGTGGCGGTGGCCGGTGGGTCGGTGAACTGCGGGGTCCCGAAGTACATGCTGGCCACCAACGGCTGCATCATGCCGGCGGCGTCGGTGCTCGACACCGTGCGGGTGCTGCCATCGGCGGCGGTGACGGTGGCCCCGGTGGTGTTGAGTCCCGGGGAGATGACGGTCCCCGGCCCGGCCGCCCCGGCCGGGCCGGTGGCCCCCAGCAGGGCGATGGCGAGGGTGGCGAGGAGGGTGGCGGCGAGCACCCCGGGGAGGCGGCGCAGGGTTGGTCTCATGGGGCGAGACAGTAGCGCCGGGGGTGTCGGCGACGACCGCGTGGGACCACCTCACCTTCCCCTTACGAACTTCTGGGGGTGACTTGACAGAGTGTCGCCCGTCACAGGTACGCTCACGGGGTCCGGATCTCCCGGGCACTCTTCTATGGGGGTTATCCATGAAAGCATTGAGAAGCAGGCTGGCGGTGATCGTCGCCTCCTCGGTGGTGGCGAGCTCCGCCATGCTGGTGCCGCTCGCGGCGCCCGCTGGTGCGGCCGTCACCGACGGCTGCTCCGCGACGACCAATCCGTCGTCGCTCGGCTCGCAGAGCGCCCTGCGCCTCGCGTGCAACTTCCCGACCCAGTCGAACATCCCGGTCGGCAACACGATCAGCGACTTCACCAATGCCATCTGGCACAACGGTGCGGCTCGTGCGGTCAACGGCATCGCCTTCGAGGGTGCGTACGGCCTCACCGCCATCTACTCGCCCAACGCCCACTTCACCCAGGATGACACCAACCACATCATCTCGGGAACCATCAACGGTGCGGCCATCGGCGGCTACACCAACATCAAGGTGGTCGTGAACGCCAGCACCGCGCTGCTGAACATGCCGGCCACCACCACTGGCGTCGCGGGCAAGACCACTGACGATGCGATCGTCCTCGATGCCAAGCTGGAGAACTCCGACATCCGCGCCGGTGTCGGTGCGGTGACCGTGCCCAACTCGACCGCCTCGGTCACCGGTGTGGCATTCACCGCTGGTTCGGCGGGCACCACCGCCAAGGCCACGAAGAGCACCTGGACGGCGGCTGATGTCGGCAAGCAGATCGTGAGCACCCGCATCACCGGCGGTTCTGCGCTCATCGTCTCGGTCGCCAATGGCGGCGTGGCCACGCTCAGCGCGGCGGTCCCGTCCACCATCGCCAACCAGACGGTCACGCTGAACACCCTCGGCATGGTCATCTCGCCCACCATCGGCTTCGCCGCCTCTGACGTCGGCCGCTCGATCACCGGCACGGCCCTCGCCTCGGGCGCCAAGATCCTCAACACCGGCACGGTGGCGAGCGGTCTCTCCCGCCTGATCACCGGCGGTGGCAACCCGGCCAACGGCACCGATGCGCTGGTGGGCTTCACCTTCGCCCAGGTGTCCGGTGTGGTCACGCAGTCGGCAGCCAACCTGTCGGCCGCCATCCCGCAGCCGAACTCGATCAGCGTCGGCGCTGACGAGATCGTCTCCACCACCCGTACGGTGAGCCTCAGCTCGAACAGCGACTTCTCGTTCGACGTCCCGAACAAGAAGATCACCGGCCCGGCCAACTCCTTCCGTGCTTCCGACGTCGGTCTGCCCGTGGGCGGCTGTGGTGTCTTCATCGGCGCCAACGGCACCAACACCCCGGACACCACCGGTCAGAACTACGTGGAGAGCGTCTCGCCGAACGGCTCCTCGATCACCCTCAAGGGTGGCGTCTACGGTGCCGGTCCGTGTGCGGCGGTCGACGCCTACGGCATCAACGTGACCATCGGTCTGCCCTCGTCCTCGGCTCCGAACAACGGCGACGTGATGTCCATGGTGTCCAGCACGCTCAACCTGAGCCCGTCGCTGGTCTCCGGCTCGGACGCCTGCAACCTCAACACCTATGAGGGCACCACCATCATGGGTCAGTGGTACAACCCGTCCCAGATCGGTGCCTCGCAGGGTGGTCAGCAGTCGGCCTCCGTCACCGTCGGCCAGTCCGGTCTCGTGATCGGTGCCATCAAGGCCCCGTCGCAGACCATCGGTGCCATCAAGTACCCGACCGCCGTGGTGAGCTTCTGGGCCTTCGTGTCCCTGCGTACCTCGGCCGAGACCATCGGTGGCAAGAACTTCGGCGTCAACACCGCCAAGATCACGCTCCCGTGGGTCCCGACCTCGCTGGCCATGTGCGCCCCGGCCACTGGTGTGACCACCGGTATCTCCTCGGAGTACCTGTTCGGCGGCACCTCGCTCGGCACCCAGTCGGTGCCGACCGGCACCGGTCGTCCCTCGACCGCCCTCCGTGGGCTTCGTGCGGGCATCACCGGCGGTGACGT
>JAGWYK010000126.1 GCA_018969405.1 Acidobacteriota bacterium | reverse complement strand
CCGGTGACCCGCGCGTAGGCCACACCCACGCCGAGTCCGGAGGCGATCATCAGCACCACCGTGCCCAGGGTGGCGATGGCCAGATGCGAACCGATCCAGCGCAGCCGACCGACCCGTCGGGACAGCATGAGCTCGAGATGACCCGATCGTTCCTCGTTGCTGGATGCCAGCATGGCGGCGATGCCGAACCCGCCGGCCATCAGCCCGAGCATGGCCATGGCGGTGGCGAGGTACGAGTCGGTGATCGTCCCCTTCCCCATCTGCGCGAACACCTCGGCGAACTGCGGGTTGTCCCGCGCCATGGCGTCGACGTCATCGGCGATGATCCCGAACACGTACCCGGTGGTGAACAGTCCGATCACCCAGATGCCGATGAGACCGCGCTGCAATCGCAGGGCGAAACCGAACGGATCGGTGAGACTGCGCGCCGCGCGCGCCCGTCCCGGTCGAGTGCCGATGAACCCCGATCCGAGGTCGCGATGGTCGGCCAACCAGAAGGAACCGCCGACGAGCGCCGCACCGACCACCGCGCACACCGCCAGCGGCCACCATCGTTCATCGGCGAAGGAGCGCACCGACTGGGCCCACCCGATCGGCGACAACCAGGTGGCGCGGTTGTGGCCGATGTCGCCCACGGCTCGGAGGATGAACGCCACCAGCAGCACCATCAACGAGGCCCCGGTCGTGGCCCGACCGGTGCTGAAGAACTGTGCGGCCGCCGCGGTCACGCCGATGAACACCAGTCCGACCGCCAGCATCGATCCCGCCAACGAGATCGACCCCAGCACGGGGTAGCCGGCGAGGATGAAGGTGACCGCGGCGAGCACCCCGATGAGCAGTTCGGTGGCCGCCACCACGACCATCGAGGCGCCGGTCGGCGCATGGCGACCCACCACCTGCGACAGCACCAGTTCGATGCGTTCGGTGTCCTCCTCGGCTCGGGTGTGACGGTTCACGAGGAAGATGCTGAGGATGGCGAGGGTGATCATCCCCCACAGCTGGGTCTCGTTGACGAGGATCACACCGATGCTCGGTCGGTCGAACCCGAACCCCGGTCCGGCGAAGGCCACCAGTGCCGGGTTGTTCCCGAACAGCCGCACATAGGCCTCCACGGCCTGTTGGGTGCCGTACACGTTGCGCAGGTTCCAGGCCGACACCCCGATCACCACCGCCGTCGCTACGATCCAGGTGGTGAGGCGGCCCCGGTCGCGGCGCAGCGTGAACCGCACCAGTGCCCCGAGACCGGTGAGCGATCCCGATCGGGAACTCGGCCGCGATGCGGAATGCACCGTCGTGGTCATCGATGCGTCGCCGTGGTCGTCCCGGACACGACCTCGCCATTGCCCACCAGGTCCTGCTGGTAGTGGCTGAGGAACAGTTCCTCGAGCGTCGGCGGATGGCATTCGAGCGACTGCAGACCGAGGGTGGCGAGATAGGTCACCGCAGCATCGAGATCGGTGCCCTCCACATCGAAGGTGACCGCCTCGCCGTCCACCGCCAGATCCCGGGCCCAGCGATCACCGATGGAGATGTCCGGCGCATGCGCGGTGTGGGCGTGCACCCGGGTGCGGGTGAGATGACGCAGCTCGTCGAGCGTCCCGGTCTGCAGGGTCCGGCCTCGACGCACGATCGTGACGCGGTCGCAGGTCCTCTCGATCTCGCCGAGCACATGACTCGACAGCAGGATGGCCCGACCGTCGGCGCGCGCCGCGAAGATCTCGTCGCGGAACACCGATTCCATGAGAGGGTCGAGACCGGCGGTCGGTTCGTCGAGCACCAGCAGTTCCACATCGGCGGTCAGTGCGGCGATGAGGGCCACCTTCTGACGGTTCCCCTTCGAATAGCCCCGAGCTCGCTTGCGCAGGTCGAGTTCGAACCGGCGCACGAGGTCAGCACGACGGGCGGTGTCGACACCTCCGTGCAGACCGCCGAGCACATCGAGGATCTCGCCCCCGGTGAGATTGGGCCACAGGTTCGTGTCGCCGGGCACGTACGCCATGCGTCGGTGCAGGGCCACCGCCTCGGTCCACGGGTCGTGACCGAACACCTCCACCCGGCCGCCGTCGCTGCGCAGCAGTCCCAGCAGGACGCGCATGGTGACGGTCTTGCCGGCACCGTTGGGTCCGAGGAAGCCGTGGATCTCTCCGCAGGCCACCTCGAGGTCGAGTCCGTCGAGGGCGACGGTGGTCCCGAAGGTCTTGCGGAGGCCGCGACAGGTGACGGCGTTGCCCATGGCTGCGACGGTACCGAGGGCCGCTCGCGGCCCGTTCTCGGGCCGATCGAACCCACCTCATCGCGGCAGCGCGATACGCCATTCGGACCGGTGGTGCCGCCAATGTGTCAAGATAACTTGATCATGTGGACCCGATCATCCTCGAGAGCGCACGGAAGCACGGCGTCGCCGATGAGGACATCCTCCACGCCCATCAGCATCCGATCCGAGCCTTCCGACTCGATGACCTTGTCATGTTGATCGGCCCCGATCGGTCGGCTCGGCTTCTCGAGATCGGCCTGAGCACTGCTGAGGGCATCGAATTCATCGTCCATGCCATGACGGCACGACCGAAGTTCACGAGGTGATCATCATGCCCCGATCCATCCAGGACATCCTCGACCATGCCGAGGAACTCTCTCGCCGGTTCGAGGACCTCGACCCCGACG
>JAGWYK010000125.1 GCA_018969405.1 Acidobacteriota bacterium | reverse complement strand
CTCGGAGGACGACAGGGCGTCGACGGATCGACGATCGGAACTCGTACGCATGATTCTCCTTCGCAGGGGTGGTCGGCGGACCCAGGTCGGATCCGCGACGAGAACCTACGAACGCGTCCGTTCCGCCGAATCGCCCCGCAGGGCGGCCGGCGGAGCAGTTCGGTTGCGCTGCGATCCGCCTCAACGACCCCGGTCGGAGTAGGCGACGAGCGCGGCGTACTTGGGACTCGTCGACTGCTCAGCGGTCTCGAGCGCCCCCCACGAGCCGTAGCGAGTGGCCGGTCCCACATCGGTGAAGTGCATGAACAGCGATCCCCGGCTGAGCCGCCGCCAGAGATCCAGATACTTCAGATACATCGTCTCCATGCGGCCGCCGCGGTTGACGCCGGTCAGCAGCGTCGTCAGTGCATCGTCGGCGGTGTCACCCGCAAGATGCTGACCACCCTCGTAGGTCACCAGCCTCCGCTTCCAGGTCGCCGCCAGGGCGACGTGATCGCGGATCCATCCGTCGACCTCGCCGGTCAGCGCGACATCGAGCGCCGCGAACAACTGTGAACGGCTCCAGGTGGCGACCTCGGCGGCGTCGACCGGGTCGAACAGATTGCGACCGGCCACGTGCACATACGGTGCGATCGCGATCTCATCGGTGACGGCCGCCGCACCGGCGGAGCCGAGACGCTGATCGAGGACCCAGGCGTTGGCCGCCTGACCCGACAGCACCCGGATGACGGTGCGTCCAGCGGCGTCGAAGATCGGCCCGATGGCGTTCATCACCGCGACATGGCGTTGCGCGTGACGTTGCTGCAGCGCCAGGAAACCATCCCCGTCCCCCAGACCCGCCGCCATCCCCTCGGCCTCGAGTGCGCCATAGGCGCGGAACTGGGGGTTCCAGGTCTCGTTGGAGAACTCGTAGCGGGGCGTGAGACCCGGTTCGAGCCTGGCGGCCACGATGCGGGCGTGACAGCGGACCCATTCGATGGATGCTTCATGGGGGATCGTGAACCATGGATCGGCATCGACCCGGTTGGCCAGGTCCACCATCCGCTCGATCGAGACTCCCGCAGAGGTCCCCTGGCTCGCCGAGCTCGGCAGGGTGCGATCGAGACAGGTGAAGGTCCGGCGCGGATCGGCATCGGTGGAGTTGGTGCGCTGCCAGTCCATGAACCGGAGCACCCGATAGGGGGCCAGCTGGCGCAGATAGGCGGACCGGAACACGGCGGTGCGCGACTCCCCCGGCACGCGGACACCGATCGACCGGATCGGATCGTTCGGCTCGGTGGACCGCAGGTTCAGCAGCACGGTGGAGGAACCGTCGAGGCGGATGGTGCCCGTACCGCCTGCCGAGGCGAGTGACCCGAACCGACGGCCGTTGATGTCGAATGTGCCCCGGCCCGACCACAGGACCGTGTAGGTGCCCGACGGATAGTGGACGTCGGCGAGCACCGCGGTGGCGAACTGCCCGGCGCGGAGACTCGAGGGCCAGCCGTCACGACGAAGTGCCAATGCACCGCCGCTCCCCCAGCCACCGCCGGTGCGCTGCGACACCCACTCGCTGGCCTGATCCATGAGATCGGCGAAGGGGACCGTGCCGTCGTAGTAGTTCACAGCCCCGAGATTCGTGCCCAGTGGACCTCGGGTGACCGCTGCGCCCACCGGGGTCGGATGAGCGGCGGCCGCAAGGATGCAAAGCAGCGGAACGACCACCATCACCAGCAGGCGCAGTCGAGGGCTGCTCATCGGACCTGCTGTGCCATCGTCGTCTCCGAGCGCCACCGATGGAGTCTCCCACCTCGGCCCGCGGCGGATCGCCCGGCCATGGCAGGCGGTCCCGACCGGATCTCGCCCGATCGTGAGCGGGCGGCGTCCGGTGAAACTAGGGTCTCGGCGCTGGGCTGATCGGGCGCAGCCAACTCACGGATGGGGAGACGTGGCTTCAATGCGCCATGTTCTTGCTGTTCTGCTGTCCCTGACGATCGGCCTCACCGGCCTCGTCGCCGCCACCACACCAGCGTCGGCAGCCACCCCGACGGCCTGTGCGCCGTCCTCGCCCGGCTGTCCCACCGGCCTGAGTGCCACCGCGAAGGTGGGTGGAGGTGCGGATCTCATCTGGAACGCCGCCCCTTTCGAGGGTGGAAGCGACCAGCGCGGGTACACCGCGACGGCCAAGAACCTCACCAACGCCGCCCGAGGCGGCCAGACCTGCCAGACCTCCGGCACCTCCTGCACCATCTCCGGTCTGACCCCCGGAGACCAGTACACGTTCTCGGTCACCGCCAGCAACCGGGTCTGCACCTCCTTCTTCCTGTTCTGCTTCAACTACGCCACCCACACGAGTTCGGCCTCCCTCGACTCCTCCCCGGTCACGATCCCGTCGGTCCCCGCTCCCCCCACCGCCGTCACCGTCCTCGGCGGCGACCAGATCGCCACGGTCTCCTGGACCGCGCCGACGAACGACGGCGGCAGCCCCATCACTGGCTACACAGCCACCGCCCCGGGCAGCCACCACGTCCAGGATCGTCCCGATGGACGGAGCGCTCGGAGGGCGATCACCGCCGGTTCGTCCCTCTCACTGGTGTCGGAGGGGGGACTTGAACCCCCACGCCCTTGCGGGCACCAGCTCCTTAGGCTGGCGCGTCTGCCTATTCCGCCACTCCGACGTGGCCGTCGACGCCCGGGAGCGACCGACTGGGAACGGCAATCTACTCAG
>JAGWYK010000046.1 GCA_018969405.1 Acidobacteriota bacterium | reverse complement strand
ACACCGGTGGCCGCACCCTGCTCGACTACGAGACCCTGCTGCGCAACGCCTCGCCGGTGGAGTTCACCGTCACCGACGAGAACCAGGCGGCATCGATGTGTTACACGAGTGGCACCACCGGCAACCCGAAGGGCGTCGTCTACTCGCACCGCTCGAACTGGTTGCATGCAGTGGCCGCCATGACCGCCGACAGTCTCGGGGCCTGCGAGCGCGATGTGATCCTCCCGGTGGTCCCGATGTTCCACGCCAACGCCTGGGGGCTCGCCCATGTCGGTGTGGCCACCGGCGCCACGATGGTGATGCCGGGTCCCGATCTGTCGGCGCCGGCCATCGTGAACCTGATCGAGTCCGAGCGCGTCACCGTCGCCGCCGGCGTGCCCACCATCTGGATGGGCGTGCTCAACGAGCTCGACGGTCGCGATGTGTCGAGCCTCCGGGCCATCCCCTGCGGTGGTTCGTCGGTGCCGAAGTCACTGTCCGAGGCCTACCGGGCCAAGATCGGCATCCCCATCTTCCAGGCCTGGGGCATGACCGAGACCAGCCCGCTGGCCTCCGGCACCCGTCTCAAGTCATCCTTCGATGCGCTCAGCGAGGAGGAGCAGGCCGACTACCGGGCCTCCATCGGCATCATCTCGATCGGCGTGAACTTCCGCATCGTCGACGAGATCACCGGCGAGCAGGTGCCCTGGGACGGTCAGTCACGTGGTGAGCTGCAGGTGTCGGGTCCCTGGGTCGCCCGCGAGTACTACAACGACGACCGGTCGCCCGAGTCGTTCACCGCCGATGGCTGGCTCAAGACCGGCGACGTCGCCACCGTCGACGCCGAGGGCTTCATGCGCATCGTCGACCGCACCAAGGATGTGGTGAAGTCGGGAGGGGAGTGGATCTCCTCGGTGGAGCTCGAGAACGAGATCATGGGGCACCCGGCCGTGGCCGAGGCGGCCGTCATCGGCCTCAAGCACAGGAAGTGGGGCGAGCGTCCGCTGGCCTGTGTCGTGGTGAAGCCCGACGCCACCCTCACCAAGGAGGAGCTGCTCGAGTTCCTCGACGGTCGCGTGGCCAAGTGGTGGCTGCCCGATGACGTCGAGTTCATCGATGCCGTGCCGAAGACCAGTGTCGGCAAGTTCTCCAAGCTCGAACTGCGACAGCGCTTCGCCGATTACACCTTCTCCACCGAGTGACCCTACGGTCGCAGCCGTGTACCGCTTCCTGCTGAAGCCCCGGTGGATCCTGTCGCACCTGTTCGTGCTGGGCATGGTGGTGCTCATGATCAACCTCGGCATCTGGCAGCTGCACCGGCTCCACGAGCGCAAGGGGTTCAACGCCGATCTCCGTGCGGCGGCGGCCCAGCCGGCCCAGCCGATCGGCGCGCTCCTTCCGGACGGCGCCGGTGCCACCCACGAGCAGGTCGAGTCGGTGCGCTATCGCTCGGCCGCGGCCAGTGGTCGCTATCTGGTCGACCAGCAGGTCCTGGTCACCAACCGGACCCAGAACAGCGCTCCCGGGTACTGGGTGCTGACGCCGCTCGATCTGGGTGACGGCACGGCGCTGGTGGTCAACCGGGGCTGGATCCCGTACGCCTACACCGCCGATGGTTCCTGGTCCGATTTCGCACCGCCCAGCGGCACCGTGACCATCACCGGAGCCATCCAGCAGCCCCAGGTGCGTTCCACCGGCATCGTCCCGGGGCCCAAGGACCCCTCCGAGGGCACGCTGCGCACCTTCGCCCGGGTCGACATCGCCCGGCTCGACCAGCAGGTCGACGAGGCACTGCTGCCGCTGTACGTGGACCTGCAGACCCAGACCCCGGCGCAACCCGAGACCCCGGGTCTGCCCGCCGTGCTCCCGGCGCCGGACTTCACCGACGAGGGTCCGCACTTCAGCTACGCCATGCAGTGGTTCATGTTCAGCGCCATGACGCTCATCGTCTATCCGCTGCTGCTGCGCCGCCTCGCCCATCGTCGTCATCAGGTCGACGACTCGGCCGAACCGCCGGTGCCGACCGGTGAGGTCACCGTCGGACCATGAGCCTCGACACCCGCGAGCGCATCCTCGCGGCGACGCTGGCCTGCATCGATGCCGACGGTCTGGCCGCCACCAGCGTCGAGGACATCGCTCGGCGGGCCGAGGTGGGACGGGCCACCATCTACCGTCAGTTCCCGGGCGGACGCGAGCAGGTGCTGACCGAGACCATCACCTGGGAGGTGGGCCGCTTCTTCGGCGGCATCGAGGAGGCCATCGCCGAGCTCGACGACCTCGAGGCGAGGATCGACGCCGCCTTCGTGGCCGGCGACCGGGGCCTGGCCGAGCATGCCCTGCTGCATCGGCTCCTGCGCACCGAACCCGAGGCGGTGCTCACCGAACTGGCGGTGGCCACCGATCTGGTCCTCGAGGTGATCGTGGCCTACATCACCGAGCAGCTCGGTCGGGAGATCCTCGCCGGCCGGGTGCGGGCCGATCTGGACGTGGCCATGGCCGCCGATCACCTCGGGCGGATGTTCCTGTCGTACCTGGGGACCCCGGGGGAGTGGGACCTCACCGATCCGGTCCGCCGGGCCGAACTGGTGCGGACCCGGTTCCTGGCCGGACTACGACCCCCGATGGTGTGATGAGACAGATCCGGCGGTATTGTCTCATCTGTGACATCGGTCCTCGTCGCCCCCTCCCGAACCGCTGATCTCCCGGTCCGCATCTGCGAGGCCTTCCTGACCTGCCTCGAGCGTCAGGGGCTGCGGGGCACCAGCGTCGACGATGTGGCCATGGAGGCCGGTTGTGGCCGGGCGAGCATCTATCGGGTGATCCCCGGTGGACGGGCCGGTCTCCTCCACGCCGCGGTCGAGCATCAGCTGCGGGCCCTGCGCGAGGTCGTGGTGGCGGCCTCCGTCGACGCCGCCACGCTGCCCGAGGCCGTGGCCCGGGCGGTGCATGCGGCCGCCACCACCCTGCGATCCTCCGCACCGCTGCAGCGTCTGCTGGCCGAGGAGCCCGGCGCCATCCTGCCCCTGCTGTCCTTCGAGGGCCTCCAACCCATCCTCGACCGCGTGGCCGAGTGGTCACCGTCGCTGTTCGGCCGCTTCGGCACCGATGCCCAGGCCCGGGCAGCTGGCGACTGGATCGCCCGCGTCGTGCTCGCCCATCTGCGCACCCCCGGTGCACCCATCGACCTCACCGACCCCGACGACTGCCGTCGACTGGTCGACACGTTCTTCCCGTCCCCCGATCCCGCTCTCTGACCCAGTTCGACCCCGACCCAGTTCCGACCCCGACCCAGTTCCGACCCCCGACCCCACCCAGACCCAAGGAGACATCATGGCGTCCACCGAAGAGATCATCGGCCGCGAGGACATCAACGACCTCGAGGCGATCCTGTCGATCACCAACTCCGATCGCGACGAGGTCATCCACACCGTCGCCGACAACGCGGACTCCATCTTCACCTGGAACTACGCCAAGGGCGAGCGTCCGGCGCTGAACAAGCTCTACGAGAAGGCCAAGACCTCGCAGTGGAACGGCGAGACCGATCTGCCGTGGCACATCGACGTGGATCAGGAGGCGGTGGTCATCGCCAACCAGGCCGCCAACAACCGCGGCGCCAACCTCGACGTCACCGGCACCTGCTTCGAGAAGTGGGGTGACAAGGAGTGGGTGAAGCTCGGCATCGAGGCCCAGAACTGGACCCTCAGCCAGTTCATGCACGGTGAGCAGGGTGCGCTCATCTGCACCGCCAAGATCGTCGAGACCGTGCCGTGGATCGACGCCAAGTACTACGCCGCCACCCAGGTCATGGACGAGGCTCGCCACGTCGAGGTGTTCGCCAAGTACCTGCAGGACAAGCTCTCGGGGTTCTATCCGATCAACGCCCATCTCGAGATGCTGCTCGACGACATCGTCGCCGATCACCGCTGGGACATGACCTATCTGGGTATGCAGATCATGGTCGAGGGTCTGGCGCTCGCCGCCTTCGGGTTCATGCACCAGATGACCACCGAACCCCTGCTCAAGCAGCTGCTGCGCTACGTCATGAGCGACGAGGCCCGTCATGTGGCCTTCGGGGTGCTGTCGCTCAAGGAGTACTACGCGGATCTCACCCAGGCGGAGCTGCGCGAGCGTCAGGAGTTCGCCTTCGAGGCCGCGGTGCGCATGCGCGATCGCTTCCTGCAGCAGGAGGTCTGGGAGCGCATGGGCGTGCCGGTCAAGGAGGCTGTCCGCGTCGTCATGCAGGATCCCGGCCAGCAGCTGTTCCAGCAGATGCTGTTCGCCAAGATCGTCCCCAACTGCAAGAAGCTCGGCCTGCTCGACGCCGGTGACGGCTGGCTGCGCACCAAGTTCACCGAACTCGGCGTGATCGACTTCGAGCACATGCCCGACACCGAGGAGGAGTACGAGGCCTTCGCCCTCGCCGAGGGCGAGGTCGCGTCCGCCTGAACCGTTGCCGACCCCGAGCGGGGGCACTGGTACGGTGAGCAGCCATGAGTCGTTTCGGTTCCGTGATCACCGCCATGATCACGCCGTTCACCGCCACCGGCGAGGTGGATCACGACGGTGCTGCCGCACTGGCGCACTGGCTGGTGACCCAGGGCAACGATGCTCTGGTGCTCTCCGGCACCACCGGTGAGGCCGCCTGTCTCACCGACGACGAGCAGGTGGCACTCTGGCGCACCGTCCGCGCCGCCGTCGATGTGCCGCTCATCGCCGGTTCCGGCACCAACGACACGCGCCATGCCGGCGAACTCACGGCCCGGGCCGCCGAGGCGGGCATGGACGCCGTGCTCATCGTGACCCCCTATTACAACCGTCCCTCCCAGGCCGGCATCGAGGCGCATTTCCGCCATGTCGCCGGCTGCACCCAGCTCCCCGTCATCGTCTACGACATCCCGGTCCGCACGGGGCGCAAGATCTCCTCCGAGCTCATCGGTCGGTTCGCCCGGGAGATCCCGAACGTGGTCGGACTCAAGGATGCCGCCGGTGACCCGGGTGCCACCGCCGAGGTCATCGCCGCGGCCCCCGATGGCTTCGAGGTCTACAGCGGTGACGATTCGCTCACCCTCCCCCTGCTGGCGGTGGGAGCTGTCGGCGTCATCGGGGTCGCCACCCACTGGGCGGCGCCGGTCATGCGCGACATGATCACGGCGTTCCAGCGCGGCGACATCGCCGCCGCCCGCGCCCTCAACGCCCGTCTGCTCGAGAGCTACGCCTTCGAGACCGGCGACCTCAATCCCAATCCGGTGCCGACCAAGGCCATGATGCGGGCGCTCGGTCGACCGGCGGGACCCTGTCGACCTCCCATGGGCTTCGGTCCCGACGATCTCGAGGACCGGGCCCTCGCCGTGCACCACAGGTTGTATGCGTGACTCGACGCACTGAGGCGGCGAACAGTCCGGTCCGGGTCACCTTCCTCGGTGGACTCGGCGAGATCGGTCGCAACTGCGCCTGCATCGAGGTCGAGGGCTCCATCATGCTGGTCGACTGCGGCCTCATGTTCCCCGATCTCGACATGCTCGGCATCGATCTGGTCCTGCCCGACTTCACCTATCTGCGCGAGAACGCTGATCGCATCGTGGGGTGCATCGCCACCCACGGTCACGAGGATCATGTCGGCGGACTCTCGTATCTGCTGCGCGAGGTGTCGTTCCCGATCTACGGCTCGGCGCTCACCCTCGGGCTGGCCCGCAACCGCATCGAGGAGGCGGGCCTGCTCGACCGCACCGAGTTCATCGCCGTGGCCGACGGTGAACGACGTCGGATCGGACCGTTCGACGTGGAGTTCATCCCTGTCACACACTCGGTGCCCCACGGCCTCGCCACCGTGTTCCACACCCCGCAGGGCGTCATCCTCCACACCGGTGACTTCAAACTCGATCTCACTCCGGTCGATGGCCGTCTGACCGATCTCGCCCGGATCGGTGCCATCGCCTCCGACGAGGGCGTGCGGCTGCTGCTGTCGGACTCCACCAACGCCGATGAGCGCGGTCATGCCGCCTCCGAGACCACGGTGGGCGGTGTCCTCTACGACCTGTTCCATCGCTTCGAGGGTCGTCGCATCATCACCACCTGCTTCGCCAGTCATATCCATCGGGTGCAGCAGATCGCCGATGCCGCCATCGCCTTCGATCGGGTCGTGGCCACCATGGGTCTGTCGATGAAGAAGAACGTGCGCATGGCTCGCGAGATGGGACTGCTGAACATCCCCGAATCCCGGCTGCGCGACATCACCGACATCGACGATCTGCCCCCGGAGAAGGTGTGCGTCATCTCCACCGGCAGTCAGGGCGAGCCCATGTCGGCCCTCGCCCTCATGGCCGCCAACGAGAACCGCTGGATCACCCTCGGGTCCGATGATGTCGTCATCATGAGTTCGCATCCCATCCCGGGCAACGAGCAGGACGTCTCCAAGGTGATCAACGGGCTGGTCCGTCTCGGCGCCGAGGTGGTGCATTCCGGCATCGCCGATGTGCATGCCTCGGGCCATGCCAAGTCCGAGGACCTCAAGATGCTGCTGTCGATCGTGAAGCCGGAATGGTTCATCCCGGTGCATGGCGAGTACCGCCACCTCGTGGCCCACGCCAAGCTGGGTCGTCAGATGGGCGTGCCCGCCGATCACATCATCGTGTGCACCGACGGCGATCAGGTCATCCTCGACGAGCGCGGTCTGCGGCCGGCGGCCCAGGTGCCCGCCGGCTATCTCTACGTGGACGGCATCATCGGCGATGTCGGCACCGGGGTGCTGCGCGATCGCCGGGTGCTGGCCGACGAGGGCGTGGTGGTGGTCATCGTCGGGGTCGATCCCCGGGACCACTCGATCATCATGGGCCCCGAGATCATCACCCGGGGCTGGGTGCACGCCCCCGAGGCCGAGGAGCTGCTCGACCAGTGCGCCGAGCAGGTCCGGGTGGCTGTGCTCGACACCCTGCGGGGCAACAGCACCGACACCGAGGCGCTGTCACGCGCCGTGCGGCGGGCCGCCGGTCGCTTCGTGAGCGAGCAGACCAAGCGGCGTCCGATGATCGTGCCGGTCATCATGGAGGCCTGAGCCCCGTCGACCGGCGGCACTCGCCATCGACCTCCTCGCCCGACCCGCGTTTCCGGCCATCACCCTCCGGCACCTACCCTTGGACACCATGACCGAGGTCAACGTCACGCTCAGTGCCAATCCCCGCGGGCCCGAGCGGCCGCGACTCTCGCCCGAGGAGGCCCGGGCCGCCATCCGTGCCGCCGGGGTGGCGCTGCTCGACGAACGCCGTCAGCTCACGCTCGATGAACTCTCCGCCCTCGCCGATGTGCCCGATTCCGCCGTGCCGGCTCTGGCTGCGCTGGCCCACGATGTGCGGCTGGTGTGGTGCGGCGACACCGTCGAGGTGGAGGGCATCCTGTCGGCCAAGACCGGCGGCTGCCCCGAGGACTGTCATTTCTGCTCGCAGTCGGCGAAGTTCGAATCCCCCGTGCAGGCCACACCCTTCCTCGACACCGCCGAGGTGCTGGAGGCGGCTCGGGAGACCGCAGCGCTCGGCGCCAGCGAGTTCTGCATCGTGCTGGCCATCCGCGGTCCCGATGAGCGCACCATGGCCCGCATCCTGGAGCTGGTGCCCATCGTGCGCGCCGAGACCGGACTCAACGTGGCGGTGAGTGCCGGCATCATCACCGACGAGCAGGCCCGCCGACTCGCCGAGGGTGGTGTGCATCGCTACAACCACAACCTCGAGACCGCCGAGTCGTTCTTCCCCAATGTCGTCACCACCCATTCCTGGGCCGAGCGTTTCGACACCTGCCGGCTCGTGCATGAGCACGGCATGGAACTGTGCTGCGGTGTGCTGCTCGGCATGGGTGAATCGGTCGAGCAGCGTCTCGAGCTCATCGGGCAGCTGCGGGCCGTGGAGCCGGCCGAGGTCCCGGTCAACTTCCTCAATCCGCGACCGGGCACCCCGTTCGCCGGCCGGCCGCTGGTCGAACCGCTCGAGGCGATCCGCTGGATCGCCCTGTTCCGGCTCGGCCTCCCGTCGGTCATCCTGCGGTACGCCGGTGGACGCGAGGTCACCCTGCGCGAGCTGCAGGCGCTGGGCCTCACCTCCGGCATCAACGCGCTCATCGTGGGCAACTACCTCACCACCCTGGGTCGATCGCCGGACGAGGATCTCCAGATGCTCGAGGATCTGCAGATGCCCATCGGGGCCCTGTCGAGGGCGTTCTGACCATCGGCTCCTCCGGCGCGGATCCCTTCTGTCGCTGGTGCGGCACCGCGGCGGCCGAACACCCTGGTCTCCCATGTCGGCGCGACCTCGATCCGCCGCGTTTCTGTCCGCGCTGTGGACGACGACTGCGGGTGCTGGTCACTCCGAACGGCTGGCGGGCGAACTGCCGTGATCACGGCCAGCTGCCCGCCTGACGGCGGGTGATCAGCCGGTGTAGGCAGGAGTGGCCAGGGTCGGGATGTAGCAGTTCTGCACCTCGGCACCCGCCGGAGCGAGGGAGGCGTCGACGGGGCGATCCCCGAACCGGGCGTCCATCCAGGTGAGCATCGCCTCGGCCGAGGGGGCGATGACTCCGGCGTGGCTCTGGCCCGGCAGCACCCACCGCGACTGGGTCTGACCGAGGCCGCAGAGGGTCTGGTACATGAGAGCCGAGGCCACCACAGGGATCTGCTCGTCGTTCCCGCCGTGGATGACCAGCAGGGGGGCGGCGAAGGCCTCGGTGAAGGTGCCGGGATCGTTCTGCTCAAGCAGGGTCCTCCACTCGGGCACGGTGGCGGGGTCGGCCTTCTGCAGGGTGGTGAAGTCCACGCCGCTGGAGGCCGAGCTGAGATAGCCGGTGCAGCCGTCGTCGACGTTGTCGAGCCAGGTGAGTCCGTCCGGGGTGAGGACCTTGTCCAGCGGGGCGAGGGTGTCGCCGTACCCGGCGTTGAGGCCGGCGGCCGCCATGCCGATGTAGTACTTGAACGGGCTCTTCTGCAGCGCGGCGTTGATGAGCAGCAGCTGCGATGGGGGTGCGCCGGCGACCACACCCTTCAGCGTGAGTTCGGGCGCCCAGTCGGCGGCGATGTGCCCGGCGAACATGGCGGCGTGGCCGCCCTGGGAATGACCCCACACGATGTAGTTCGTCGAGGCTTTCACCTCGGGCAGCGCGACGGCGGCCCGCACGATGTCGAGCACCCCGCGTCCCTCGCTGATGCCGGCGATGTAGGGATGGCGACCAGGCGTGCCGAGCCCCTCGTAGTCGGTGGCGGTGACCACATAGCCGCGGTCGAGCAGGGCGTTCATGAGCGCCACCGAGGAGGGGCTGGCCGGGTCGAGTGAGGGTGCACAGGAATCGGCGATGCCGGTGGTGCCGTGCGCCCAGGTGACCACGTCGTGGGTGGGCGCACCATCGTCGGGCCGGGCGATCATCCCGGTGACGGCGATGTCATCACCGGCGATCGAACGGGAGTGGTACATGACCCGCCAGAGGGTGCCGTCGAGCCCGGCCACCGGGACCGGCTCGGTCGAGATGACCTCGCCCGGGGCCCCGGCGGGCAGCGGGGAAGGCACCGTGTAGAACCCCGGCAGGCTCGGCGGGATCGCTGAGGCCCCCGGACCGAGCACCGAGAGGGTCGTCGCCGTGACGAGCATCGTGGCGGCCAGTGCGAGTCGTCTACGGAACGTCATGTGGGATACCCCCGGGAGATGTCGGGCCACCGTAGCCCTCCCGGCAGCCCGATCCGGCGTCATCCGCCCCCGGTCGGCCCCGAGCCGGTACCATCTGCACCGGCGAGCGGAGAGGGGCCACGAGAGAATCGCGCACGCCTGTGGCCACGAAACAGAAGTCCTCGACATCCCGCACCTCCGCTCGATCCGGATCCTCGACCCGTGCCTCGGCGCGTCCGTCGTCCCGGTCGAAGTCCACGACGCGAAGGTCGGCCACGACCACCCGATCCTCGGCGCGCCCGTCCGGCGCCAAGCAGTCGGGCAAGGGCCGCACCCCGGCCCGATCATCGAGCCGGTCGGCAGCCCCCGGGGCGGTCTCGCAGGCCCTCGCCGGGCATCGCCACGACATGTGGGGCGTGGCGCTCATCGCCCTCGGTCTGCTCACCGCGCTCGGCGTCTACGGCGACCTCGCCGGACCCCTCGGGCGCGGGCTCGCCGATGCCTTCGGCGCCGCCTTCGGCACCCTGCGCATCATGGCGGCCCCGGTGCTGGTCATGACCGGGGCGATGCTCCTCCGCGGTCCGACCGAGGCGGTCACCGCGGCGTCCCATCGTGCCGTCCGTCTCGTCATCGGCACGTTCCTGATCTTCACCGCCATCGACGGACTGCTGTTCATCACCCACGACCGCCCGTCCCTCGGCGCCCCGCTCGAGGCCGTCATCGCCGCCGGCGGGTATCTCGGCATCACCGTGGGCACGCCGCTGGTCGCCCTGCTGGCCCCCTGGGGTGCCGGGCTGGTCATGGTCGCCCTCGCAGTCATCGGTCTGGTGCTGACCACCGGGGTGTCGGTGCGCACCTTCGCCCGTCGCACCGCCGATGGGGTGCGCCCGGTGCAGGGAGTGCTGCGTCGTGGCGTCGATTCGCTGTTCGAGGTGGGTGCCGGGTCCGGACCGGCCCCCACCGAGGACGGACCGGTCTTCATCGACAGCACCACCGGCGAGTCCGAGGCCGATCCGATCCCCGTCGACGAGGGAGGACTCCAGACGATCGATGAGGGGGACGACCTGGTCCTCGTGGCCGGCTCCGACGACGAACCGCCCGTCGAGGAGCTCGAGGTGCATCTCCCCGACGCCGATGACGCGGTCGGTGGTGAGCAGCTGGTGATGCCGATCGGACCGGCGGCCAAGCCGGTGATCTGGAAGCTGCCGCCGCTCAAGATGCTGGAGCGCTCGAAGGCCCAGGAGGTCAACCGCTCAGCGGTCGAGGCCCGGGGGAAGATGCTCGAGGCGGCGCTCGCCGAACACGGGGTGCAGACCCGTCTCGTCGGCATGGTCGTGGGCCCCACCGTCACCCGCTACGAGCTCGAGCTGGCCGCCGGCGTGAAGGTCGCCAAGGTCACGAGCCTGCACAAGGACATCGCCTATTCGATGGCCACCCCCGATGTGCGCATCCTCGCCCCCATCCCGGGCAAGCAGGCCATCGGTGTCGAGGTGCCCAACGACTCGCGCCAACTGGTGGCGGTGGGCGACATCCTGTCCTCGCCCGAGGCGAAGGCGGCCAAGAACCCGCTCGAGGTGGCGATCGGTCGCGACATCAACGGACGTGCGGTGCTCGCCGATCTGTCCAAGATGCCCCACATCCTCATCGCCGGTGCCACCGGTGCGGGCAAGTCCTCCTGCATCAACTCGTTGCTCACCTCCATCCTGATGCGGTCCACGCCCGATCAGGTGCGGCTGATCCTCATCGATCCGAAGCGGGTCGAACTCGGCCAGTACAACCGGCTCCCCCATCTGCTCACCCAGGTCGTCACCAATCCCAAGAAGGCGGCGAACGCGTTGGCCTGGACGGTCAAGGAGATGGAGCGGCGCTACGACCTGCTCTCCGAGGTGGGCTTCCGCGACATCGACGGCTACAACACCGCGTACGACCGCGGTGAACTCATCGATGACCCCGACATGGGCGTGGAGTTCAGCCGTCTGCCCTACATCCTCGTCGTGGTGGACGAGTTGAACGATCTCATGATGGTGGCGGCCCGTGACGTGGAGGAGTCGATCTGTCGCATCGCCCAGATGGCACGAGCCGTGGGCATCCACCTCGTCATCGCCACCCAGCGGCCCTCGGTGAACGTCATCACCGGTGTCATCAAGGCCAATGTGCCGGCTCGCTTGGCCTTCGCCGTGTCGAGCCTCGCCGATTCCCGGGTCATCCTCGACCAGGGCGGCGCCGAGAAGCTCCTCGGTCGCGGCGACATGCTCCTGCTGGGTCCCAGTTCCAGCATCGCCCAGCGGATCCAGGGCGCCTGGGTCACCGAGGAGGAGGTCCGGGCGGTCGTGGCCGCCTGGCGCAAGCAGTCCCCGCAGGTGGCCTACGACGACTCGGTGCAGGGGTCCGAGGAGTCGACATCCTCCGGATCGGGTGGCGCAGGCTCCGCCGACGGTGACGATGACGACGATCTGCTGCTGGCCGCCACCGAGCTGGTGGTGCGATCGCAGTTGGGCTCCACCTCGATGCTCCAGCGCAAGCTGCGCGTCGGGTTCGCCCGCGCCGGCCGCCTCATGGATCTGCTCGAGCAGCGCGGTGTGGTGGGTCCGAGCGAGGGTTCGAAGGCGAGGGCGGTGCTCATCACCCCCGAGGAGTTCGACGCCGGGGTGACCGGCACGAAGTGATCGGGTGATCGGCTCGCCTACGCTGTGACGATGCCCGGCAGCTACTGGATCGAGACTCTCGGCTGCCCGAAGAACCAGGTCGACTCCGACAAACTCGTGGGCACCCTCGTGGCCGACGGTCTGGTCGCCGCCGAGAGCCCCGATCATGCCGATGTCGTCGTGGTGAACACCTGTGCCTTCGTCGAGGAGGCCCGGCAGGAGTCCATCGATGTGATCCTCGGGCTCGATGCCCGTCGGGCACCGGGGGCGCGTCTGGTGGTCACCGGCTGCATGGCCGAGCGGTACGGCTCGGAGCTGGCCGAGGCCCTTCCCGAGGTCGATGCCGTCTCGGGGTTCGGCGTGCCGGTGACGCTCAGTCCCGGTGTGGGCCGTCGTGCCGTGCCCGCCTTCGACCTGCTCAACCTGCCCCGGCCCCGCTCCAGTGAACCCTGGGCCTATGTGAAGGTGGCCGAGGGCTGCGATCGGGCCTGCGGGTTCTGCGCCATCCCGACCTTCCGCGGCAGACAGCGGTCCCGCAGCATCGACGACATCCTCGCCGAGGTCGAACAGCTGCAGGTGCGCGAGGTGGTGCTCGTCGCCCAGGACCTCGCCGCCTACGGCCGCGACCAGGGGGTGGGGGAGCGGGCGATCGTGCCGCTGGTCGAGCAGGTGGCGGCGATGGTCGCCCGGGTGCGGCTGCTCTACCTCTACCCCTCCGATCTCACCGACTCCCTCATCGACGGCATCTGCGCCACCGGTGTTCCCTACTTCGATCTCTCGTTGCAGCATGTGTCGGCCCCGCTGCTGCGTCGTATGCGGCGATGGGGCGATGGGGCGAGGTTCCTGGAGCGGATCGTCGAGATCCGTCGTCGCGAGCCCACCTCGGTGTTCCGCTCGAACTTCATCGTCGGGTACCCCGGTGAGACCGAGGACGACCACGATCAGCTGCTGGCGTTCATCGAGGAGGCCCAGCTCGACTGGTGCGGTTTCTTCACGTTCTCGCGAGAGGATGGAACCTACGCTGCTGATCTCGACGGCGTGGTCCCGGAGGGCCTCATGATGGAACGCATCGCTGAGCTGCGCGAACTGCAGGACACCATCACCGCCTCCCGACGCGACGCGCTCATCGGCTCCACCCTCGAGGTGCTCGTGGATGCCCCCGGACGCGGCCGATCGCATCGCGAGGCCCCCGAGATCGACGGCATCGTGATGCTCGACCCGGCACTCGCCGTGGGCACCTTCGCCTCGGTCGAGATCATCGACGCCCTCGGCCCCGATCTCGTGGCGCTCGGCGCCCCATCGGGAGGTGAGCTCGATGAGTGACCCCAACTACGGGCCCGATGCCATCGCCACCCCGGCGAACATGGTCACCATCCTGCGTCTGCTGGTGTCGCCGCTGCTGTTCGCCATGATCAACGACCATCCCAGCGGGTGGCTCGTGTTCCTGCTGTGGTGCGTGCTGTCGTTCAGCGACGGTGTCGACGGCTGGTTCGCCCGACGCCACGGAACCACCCGCAGCGGGGCCTTCCTCGACCCGCTGGCCGACAAGGTCCTCATCCTCGGGGCGCTGTTCTCACTGGTGGCCAACGGCCGCTTCCCCGTCTGGCCGGTCGTCATCATCGCCGTGCGAGAGATCGCCATCAGCCTCTACCGCGTCTACTGGGGTCGTCGCGGTCTCGCCGTGCCCGCCCGGCGCTCGGCCAAGATGAAGACCCTCGTGCAGTCGCTGGCGGTCGGAGCGGTGCTGTGCCCGCTCACCACCGGTGCCCTCTGGCTGGCCGACTCGCTGCTCTACGCCGCCACCCTCCTGGCGCTGTTCAGCGCCCTGCAGTACGTCCTCGACGGGAGTCGGGCGGCCACCGCCATGGGCGACCGTCGGGGGATCCCCCGATGAGCGCAGCTGCCGATCAGCATCATCCGGCACCGGCACAGATCGTGCCGTTCCTGGAACTGTTCTACGACCTCGTGTTCGTGGCCTCCACGATGGTCATCTCCAACGAGTTCTCCCACGGTGCGAACTGGCGACTCGCCGGCACCTGCTCGCTGATGTTCATCCTGCTCTGGTTGCTGTGGTTCCACACCACGGTGCTGATGAACGTCGAGCGTCGCGACGATCTCGGCCAGCGCGGGCTGGTGTTCGCCCAGATGTTCATGATCTTCGTGACCACCCTCGCCTTCGTCGACACCACCCTGGCCGATGTCAGCCTCGTCGGCGCCGGCTACCTCGTGGCCGTCCTCATCGTGGCCCTCGGTCACCATCGCATCCGGGACCTCCCCGATCCGGTGGGGGCATGGGCCCGTTCCCGGCGCAACCGTCTGGCCCTGGCCGGCGCAGTGGTGTTCGCCGGCCTGATCATGCCCGATGGTCTCGACTGGATCCTCTACAGCATCGCCATCGTGCTGCTGGTGCTGCCGACCTCGGTGGCCACCTGGGGCGGTCGTCCCGTGCCCCCGGTGGATGAGCACCATCTCGCCGAACGGGCTGCGCTGCTCACCCTCATCGTGATGGGTGAGGCCTTCGTGAAGTCCGCGCTCGTCATCTCCTCCGGGTCCATCACCGGATGGGACATCATCGCGGTGGCCGTGCTGTTCGTGATCCTCTTCGGCCTCTTCGCCGTCTACTTCGACGACATCCCCGACGCCGGCATCCGCTCCGGCGATCTCTCCGGCGAGATGTGGCTGCTGGCCCATCTGCTGCTGCAGCTGTCCATCGTGGCGCTCGCCGTCGGGGTCTCGAAGTACCTGCAGGTGGGGGCCGATGGTGTCCCCACCAAGGCCATCGTGATCCTCACCGCGGCCTATGCCGGCATCTTCATCGGACTCGCGCTCATCGGGTTGTTCAGCCGTCGTTCGCCCCGCGGTCCGCTGCTCACCCTGCGCCTGCTCACCGCCACCGTGGCCGTCGCCGGTGGCACCACCGCAGTCGTCGCCGACGCCGTCACCCCCGGCGAGTTCCTCCTGCTGCTCGCCGTGATCTCCATCGTGCACTCGGTGTTCGCCCGTCGGCTGTGCGAACGGACCGACCCCGTGGTCCCCATCCCCTCACCACCCATCCCATCATCGGAGGCCCACTGATGAACTGCGAGGTCGTCGCGGTCGGCACCGAACTGCTGCTCGGGCAGATCGTCGACACGAACTCGTCCTGGATCGGTGAGCAGCTCGCGCTCGCCGGCATCGACTGCTATCTGCAGACCAAGGTCGGCGACAACTGGGATCGCATCGCCGGGGCGCTGCGCCTCGCGCTCGACCGCAGCGATGCCGTGATCGTCTGCGGTGGTCTCGGACCCACCCAGGACGACATCACCCGCGATGTCATCGCCGAGGTCATGGGTGTCGAACTCGTCGAGGATCCCGAGGTCGTCGAACGGCTGCTCGAGATGTTCGGTTCCCGGGGTCGGAGCATGCCGCGCAACAACCTGCGGCAGGCCCTGGTGCCCGTCGGGGCCACCCGCATCGCCCAGCAGCCCGGCACGGCGCCGGGTCTGGTCTGCCCCATCGGGGACAAGGTCGTGTTCGCCGTACCCGGTGTGCCCTACGAGATGCAGGAGATGATCACCGGCACGGTCATCCCCGAACTGCGGCGACGAGCCGGCCACACCGGGGTCATCCGCAGTCGCACCATCCGCACCTGGGGTCATTCCGAATCCGGCATCGCCGAGATGCTCGCCGATCGGCTCGAGGAGCTGGATCGCACCGGTGCCGCCACCATCGCGTTCCTCGCCAGCGGCATCGAGGGGCTCAAGGTCCGCGTCACCGCCAAGGCCGACACCGCCGAGGCCGCCGACGCCATCGTCGACGCCGAGGTGGCCGAGGTGGCCACCATCCTCGCCGACTACGTGTTCTCCGTGGACGACGAACCCATGGAACGGGTGGTCATCGATCTGCTGCACTCCCGCGGTCTCACCCTCGGCCTGGCCGAGTCACTCACCGGCGGCATGATCGCCTCGCGTCTGGCCGGGGTGGAGGGAGCGAGCCATGTCCTGCGCGGCGGTGTGGTCTCCTACGCCAGCGCCGTGAAGTTCGAGGTGCTCGGTGTGCCCGAGGGTCCGGTGGTCACCGAGGAGACCGCCATCGCCATGGCCGAGGGCGCCTGCCGACTGCTCGGCAGTGATGTCGCCATCGCCACCACCGGTGTCGCCGGCCCGGCTCCGATGGAGGGCGTGGCTCCCGGCACGGCGTTCCTGGCCACCACCGTCGACGGCATCACCGAGGTGGGCATGGTGCGGTTCCCCGGCGATCGCGAGCGCGTGCGGCAGTTCTGTGTGATCACGGCGCTCGACCATCTGCGCCGTCGACTGCTCGTGCGCTGATCAGTCGGCGGGGCGAAGATCCAGCGAGGCCGAGTTCATGCAGTAGCGCAGGCCCGTGGGTCGCGGCCCATCGTCGAACACATGACCCAGATGGGCCCCGCAGTTCGCGCACAGCGCCTCGGTGCGGATCATCCCGTGACTCGTGTCGACCTTGGTGGCCACTGCGTCGGTGGTCAACGGGTCGAAGAAGCTGGGCCAGCCGGTTCCCGAGTCGAACT
>JAGWYK010000124.1 GCA_018969405.1 Acidobacteriota bacterium | reverse complement strand
CGGCGACGACAAGCGTCGCGGCAAGCTGCAGGGCTTCTTCGTCGGCGCCGTGATGAAGGCCACCAAGGGTCAGGCCGACGGTCGGGCCGTCACCGCCATCCTCGACGCCCGACGGACCGCCGGGGCCTGACCGGCCGGCGACCGCGCCACCACATCCTCTGATCGCAGGGTCGGTCCGTCGGACCCTTCCCGTCGCCCCGGGCGCGGGGAAGGCTGCGGCGATGACCGGAATCCGACCTCCGCGCACCGCTCGTCGTCATCGTCGCCACCGGCGGCTCCGTCCCCGACCCGTGGGAGTGATCATCGTGGGAGTCATCCTCTCGGGCGCCATCGGTCTGGTCGCCCTCGGTGTCCCGGCCGGTCCGATCGGGTCCCCGACCGGCGTCGGTGGCCCCGGCCGCCCCGGGCCGTCGGAGGCGGAGCTCGCACCGGGCGCAGGGCGCAGGACCGTGATCGACTGCGAGGAACTGCGGCGCCGCTGGGCGGCCGCCGCCGAGCAGGTCACCGACGCCCTGGCCGCCTCCGGCCTCACCGGTGCAGGTTCCGCCGATCCCGGAACGGACGATCCGGTCGCACCGCTCGCCGAGCGGCTCGATCCCCTCATCGCCGAGGCCACGGCCCCGTTCGCCGGGCTCGAGGTCGAGCCCGACTGCCGCTGAGCCTCAGCGCGCCCCGGCTGAGTTGCCCGCTCGAGGGGGCCGCTGGCAGACTGCAGGTCCCATGAGCACGCCGGTCATCATCTCGAACCTGCTCGTCCTCGTACTCCGCTAGCGCACGCCGGCTCCCGCTCGCGTGTGCTGAATCGACCTCCCTCGGGGAGGTCGTTTGCGTTGTGCCCCAGCACCAGCTCTCCCAGAAGCACCAGCTCTCCCAGAAGCACCAGCAGTCCCCGCAGTTCCCGCAGTCCCCGAACCGGTCCCGTGCCGGTCCCGACGCATCCGATCAGCAGTGAGGAACCCCATGAAGACGAACGGCGGCGCCGCCCTCATCAAGTCTCTGGAACTCGAAGGAGTCGAGGTCATCTTCGGCCTTCCCGGCGGGGCCATCCTGCCGGTGTACGACCCCATCATCGACTCGCCGATCCGCCACATCCTCGTGCGTCACGAGCAGGGCGCCGGTCATATGGCCGAGGGCTACGCCCATGCCACCGGTCGTCCCGGGGTGGCCATGGTCACCAGCGGCCCGGCGGCCACCAACATCGTCACCCCGTTGGCCGACGCCTACATGGACTCGGTCCCCATGGTGGTCATCACCGGGCAGGTCGGCACCGCCGGCATCGGGACCGATGCCTTCCAGGAGGTCGACACCGTGGGCATGACCCGGTCGATCACCAAGCACAACGAACTGGTGACCCGGGCCGAGGACATCCCCCGCGTCATCCGCGAGGCCTTCCACATCGCCACCACCGGTCGTCCCGGCCCGGTGCTGGTCGACATCCCCAAGGACATCGTCGATCCCACCAATCCGAACTCGGCCATGGAGTGGTACTGGCCCGACTCGGTGGATCTGGCGGGGTACAACCCGCAGCTCGAGGGTGATCCCGCCCTCATCGAGGCGGCAGCCCGACTGATCCTGTCCAGCGAGCGTCCGATCATCTACGCCGGGGGCGGCATCCTCAAGGCCCGTGGTGCCGAGGCGCTGACCGCGCTGGCCGAACTCGTCGACATCCCCGTGGTCACCACGCTCATGGGTCGGGGCGCCATCCCTGATGACCATCCGCTGTGTCTCGGCATGCCGGGCATGCACGGCAACTACACCGCGGTCATGTCGATGCAGGAGTCCGATCTGCTCATCGCCCTGGGTTCGCGCTTCGACGATCGGGTCACCGGCAAGGTCGCGGAGTTCGCCCCCCATGCCCGCATCATCCACGTCGACATCGACCCCGCCGAGCTGGGCAAGGTGCGGCGTCCCGATGTCGGCATCACCGGCGACTGCCGTCTGGTGATCGAGGAGCTCATCGGCGCCCTGCGCACCCTCGGGGTCGACACCCAGCCCGATCGAACCGCTTGGCGTTCCACGCTGAGCGGCTGGCAGGAGAAGTACCCGCTCACCTACGAGCAGTCCGAGGTCGGCGAACTGCTCAAGCCGCAGTACGTGCTCGAGCAGCTGCGCGACAACACCCCCGACGACTGCATCGTCGCCTCGGGGGTGGGTCAGCATCAGATGTGGACGGCGCAGTACTGGAAGTTCAATCATCCCTACACCTGGATCAACTCCGGCGGTCTCGGCACCATGGGCTTCTCGGTCCCGGCGGCCATCGGCGCCAAGGTCGGCCGACCCGATCGCATGGTGTGGGCCGTCGATGGCGACGGCTGCTTCCAGATGACGGCGCAGGAACTCGTGACCGCGGCCAGCGAACGCATCCCGGTGAAGATCGCCATCCTCAACAACGCGTACCTGGGCATGGTGCGTCAGTGGCAGGAGATGTTCTACGAGGAGCGCTACAGCGAGGTGTATCTCTCGCCCGATCTCCCCGACTACAAGATGTGGGCCGAGGCCATGGGCTGTGTCGGCATGCGCGTCGAATCGCCTGAGGACGTGCTGCCGGCAATCCAGCGGGCCAACGAGGTCGACGATCGTCCCGTGGTCATCGACTTCCGCACCGATGCGCGCGAGAAGGTCTTCCCGATGGTCCCCGCCGGTCGCTCCAACTCCGACATCGTCGTCGGGCCGGAGGCGATGTGATGAACACCAATCCCGCGGAGGTCCGTCATCACATCCTGTCGGTGCTGGTCGAGAACAAGCCCGGCGTGCTCGCCC
>JAGWYK010000123.1 GCA_018969405.1 Acidobacteriota bacterium | reverse complement strand
CATCGAGCCGGAGTTCAAGCGCCGATGCATGCAGTGGGCGGATGTCAACGGCCGCAGGATGCTGCTGGTGGGCGGCAAGATCAACCGGTTCATCCCGAACCCCACCTTCGACATGCTCTCGGCCCCCGGCAGCCTCGAGGAGTACTTCCGCGGGAACAACCCGAAGGGCGACAGCGTCAAGGATCTCTTCGGTGAACTGCTGCCCTGCGACCCCGCCTACCGCGACCGCGAGATCCGGCTCAAGACCATGGACAGCCTCGGCATCGAGGGCGCACTGTTCTTCCCCACCCTCGGCGTCGGGATGGAGCAGGCCCTCATCCATGATCTTCCCGCCATGCAGGCCGCCTTCCGCGCCTTCAACCGCTGGCTCGACGACGACTGGGGCTTCGCCTACGAGAACCGCATCTTCGGCGTGCCGTACATCACGCTCTCGGACCTCGACAACGCCATCGCGGAGCTCGAGTGGGTGCTCGAGCGCGATGCCCGGTGCATCATCATCCAGACCGGTCCGGTCACCACCGTCGAGGGCATGAAGTCCCCGGCCGACCCTCGCTTCGATCCGTTCTGGGCCCGGGTGCAGGAGTCCGGCGTGGCCGTCACCTATCACGGCGGGGCCAACGCCTACTACAACCTCATCACCATGTGGGGGGAGAGCGCCGAGATGGAGGCGCATCGCTTCGAGCCGCTGCGTCAGGCGCTCTCGCATGACGCCGTGGCCGACACCTTCGCCGCCATCGTCCTGCACGGTCTGCTCGACCGCTTCCCGCACCTGCGCTTCGCCACCATCGAGACCGGAGCCGACTGGGTGGCACCGCTGCTGAAGCGCCTCGGCAAGATCCACGGCCAGACCCCGAGCGCGTTCAGGAACGATCCGGTCGAGCAGTTCAAGCGCAGTGTGTGGGTGTCGCCGTTCTACGAGAACGATCTCGCCAAGCTGCGCGACATCATGAGCGCCGACCATCTGCTGCTCGGTTCCGACTGGCCCCACACCGAGGGTCTCGCCGATCCGCTCTCGTTCACCACCGATCTCACCGAGGCCGGGTTCACCGACGCCGAGCAGCAGCTCATCATGTACGACAACTGCAAGAAGCTCGTGCAGCGTCAGCCGCACTGAGTCATCGTCCGCGACCAACACATCGGCGCTCTCGGGCGCCATACAAGGGGGAATCATGATCAAGAGCCGCGCCGCCATGCTGTGGGGCCCCGAGGACACCGCCTGGTCGGTGGAGGACATCGAGATCGACGAGCCGCGCGGCAGCGAGCTGCTCGTGCGCAACGTCGCCTCGGGCCTGTGCCACTCCGATGAGCACTTCATCACCGGCGACATGCCCCACGGGGGGTACCCGTGGATCGCCGGTCATGAGGGTGCCGGCATCGTCGAGGCCGTCGGTCCGGATGTGAAGAACTTCAAGGTCGGCGATCACATCGTGTACTCGTTCGTGGCCGCCTGCGGCACCTGTCAGTCCTGCGCCGAGGGGCATTCGAACCTCTGCGACAACGGGCATCTCATCATGGCCGGGCGCATGCTCGACGGCACCTCCCGCATCCGGGCCCGCGGTCAGGATGCGCTGGTCATGGCCGGTCTCGGCACCTTCGCCCACCACTGCGTGGTGCACGAGTGGTCAGCGGTCAAGGTGCTCGACGATCTTCCGCTCGACAAGATCTGCCTGCTCGGCTGCGGCGCCACAACGGGCTGGGGTTCCGCGGTCTACGCCGCCGAGGTCCGCCCCGGCGACAACGTGGCGGTGGTCGGTGTCGGCGGTCTCGGTTCGGCCGCCGTGCAGGGCGCCCGCCTCGCCGGGGCCGAGCGGATCTTCGCCATCGACCCGGTCGAGTTCAAGCGCGAGTCCGCCCAGCGGTTCGGCGCCACCCACACCGCCAGCAGCGTGGAGGAAGCCTTCGAACTCATCCAGCAGGAGACCTGGGGCCGTATGTGCAACAAGGTCATCCTCACCATGGGTGTGGGCAGCGGCGAGATGATGGCCCAGATCATGGGGATCACCTCCAAGCGCGGCCGTGTGGTGGTCACCAACATCCACCCCTGGTCGGAGCCGACCAACACCATCCCGATGATCGATCTCACCCTCACCGAGAAGCAGGTCGTGGGCTCGCTGTTCGGCTCGGCCAACCCCCGGTCCGACATCCCCCGTCTGGCCGAGCTCTATCGCAAGGGTCAGCTCGATCTCGACAACATGATCACCCGCACCTACACCCTGGACGAGATCAATCAGGGATACCAGGACATGCGCGACGGGAAGAACATCCGCGGCGTGCTCATCTACGACTGATCGTCGAGGCGGCGTCCCCGGTCGGTTCCGGTGGGCCCTCGATATCGAGTCGCGGCAGCCAGCCCAACCAGCGCGGGAACCACCAGGCGCGCCCGCCCAGCAGTTCCATCACCGCCGGCACCAGCACCATCCGGACGATGGTGGAATCCAGCAGCACCGCCACCGCCATGCCGAAGCCGAGCACCTGCACGGTGGGGTTCTGGATGGTGACGAACGAGGCGAACACGGCGATCATGATGAGCGCGGCGGTGGTGATGACGCGTGCCGTGTTGGCCACACCGAGCACCACCGATCGGCTCGGATCCTGTGTCAGGTTCCACTCCTCGCGGATGCGTGACATGAGGAACACCTCGTAGTCCATCGACAGACCGAAGAGGATCACGAACATGATCAGGGGCACGAACGACACGATCGGGATGGTGTCGTGGAGGCCGAGCAGTCCCTTGGCCCAGCCCCACTGGAACACCAGCACCACGATGCCGTAGGCCGCCG
>JAGWYK010000122.1 GCA_018969405.1 Acidobacteriota bacterium | reverse complement strand
GCGCCCGATCGCCTGAGCCGGCGAGGCCCATCGTGACCGACCGACCCGGCATCGTCTGGTTCCGACGCGATCTCCGCCTCGACGACAATCCGGCCTGGGCTCGGGCCACCGCCGACCATCCGGCGGTGCTGGCGCTGTTCGTGCTCGATCCGGCGCTGCTCACCCCCTCCGGTGCGGCTCGACGCGATCGACTGTTCGGTGATCTCGCCGCTCTGCAGCGACGACTGCGCGAGCTCGGGGGTGATCTGCTGCTGCGACGGGGCGATCCCGTCGCCGTGGTCGCCTCCGTGGTCGAGGAGTTCGGGGCATCGGCGGTGCACGTCAACCTCGATGTCTCCCCGTACGCGCAGCGTCGTGATCGCGCCGTCGCCGCGATGCTGGCCGCACGCGACATCCGCTGGTGTGGTGACTGGGGCACGCTCGTGCACCAGCCGGGCGTGGTCCGCACGGCGGCCGGCGGGCTGTCGCAGGTCTTCACCCCGTTCCACAAGGTCTGGGCCCGCACGCCCTGGAGCGCCTGGCCGGCATCCGGTGGCGCCGTGGTCCTCGCCCACGCCGAGGAGGTCATCCCTCCGGCCGGCTCCTATCCGTTCGTCGACGCCGCCTCCGGAGACGCTGCCGCTCCCGGTGAGATCGGCGCCCGGGCCCGCCTCCTCGAGGCCGTGGCACGTGCCGATCAGTACGCGGAGGCACGCGACACCCCCGCCATCCGCGGCACCTCCGAGCTGTCGGCCGATCTCAAGTTCGGCACGCTGTCGCCCCGCACCGCGGCGCAGGTCATCGGCGAGTCCACGCCCGGCCGGGCCGCCCTCGTGCGCCAACTGGCCTGGCGCGACTGGTACGCCCATCTGCTGCACGCCACGCCGCACCTGGTGCACGAACCCATGAAACCGCAGTACGCCGCGCTCGAATGGCGCGACGACGACGCCGGATTCGAGGCCTGGGTGCAGGGTCGCACCGGCTTCCCGTTCGTCGACGCCGGCATGCGCCAACTGCAGGCCACCGGATGGATGCACAACCGGGTGCGGATGGTGACCGCCTCGTTCCTCGTCAAGAACCTGCTCATCGACTGGCGGCGCGGAGAGCGTCACTTCCGTCATGTCCTCGTCGACGGTGACGTCCCCCAGAACGTGGGCAACTGGCAGTGGGTGGCCGGCACCGGCCCCGACGCCTCGCCCTACAACAGGATCTTCAACCCGGTGCTGCAGGGTCAGCGGTTCGATCCCGACGGCGCCTACATCCGCACCTGGGTTCCCGAACTGGTCGGGCTCGGCGCGCCCGCCATCCACGAACCGTGGACGGTGGGGCCGCTGGAGCTGGCGGCGGCGGGCATCACGCTCGATGTCGACTATCCGTCGCCGATCGTGGATCTCGCCGCGAGTCGGCAGCGGGCCTTGGCGGCCTACGAGGCGGCCCGATCTCGGTGAACAGGTCCCTGACCTCTGCGGAGGTCGGGGTGGTGCGGCTCAGGAGGCGCGGACGGCGGCTTCCTGGACCGAGCGGCGGCTGATCGAACGGGGGGCGTGGCCGGCAGCGGCCCGCTCCTCCTCGTTCTCGCCGCCCCAGAACCCGTTCTCACGGTTCAGGCGGGCGAGGTCGCGGCAGGGGAGCAGCACCGGACACTCGGCGCACACCTTGCGGGCGGACTCCTCACGTCGGAGGCGGCGTTCCGGCCGCTCGCCGGCGATCCCGAAGAACAGGTTGGTCCGGCCCTTGCAGGCGGCCTGATCCATCCACGAGGGGCGTTCGGTGCTGATGAGCAGGGTCTCCACGACTACCTCCGGAATCCGGTTTCGATGGGGGTTCGAACCGCTGGGAGCAATTTAGCGCTAAATGGTTCGGGCGCAACCGCGTTCCTGAGAAATCGTTCGGATGTGACCAACTCCTCACCTCCTAGGCTCTCGGGGTGGACGAGACCGCAGCAGCCCCGGGAGACGGGGACGGACCGGCGGACGCACCCCTCTCGGGGATCCGGGTGGTGGTCACCCGGCCCCGTCATCAGCGGTCGGCCCTGCTCGACCGTCTCCGGGCGGAGGGGGCCGATGCCATCTCGGTGCCCACCATCGAGATCGTCGATCCCCTCGATGAGGGCGAGGCGCTGGCCCGGGCGGTCGGCGACCTCGAGTCCTACAGCTGGGTCGTGTTCACCTCGGCGAACGCGGTGGCGCGGTTCTGCGGGCTGCTGCGCGATCCGCGCGATCTCGCCGAGGTGCGCATCGCCGCCATCGGCACCGCCACCGTCGCCGAACTGCAGCGGCACCAACTCATCGCCGATCTGGTGCCCGAGCGTTTCATCGCCGAATCGCTGCTCGAGGCCTTCCCGCTCCCGAATCCGGGCGCCGCCGGACGCGCCACCCGGGTGCTGTTCCCCTCGGCGGAGGTCACCCGCGATGTGCTGCCGCAGGGACTGCGCGACCTCGGGTGGGAGGTCGATGTCGTGATCGCCTATCGCACGGTGCCGGCCGCTGTCTCAGCATCGGATCGCGCCGCGATCGAGTCGGCCGATGTCGTCACGTTCACCTCGGGCTCCACCGTCGATCAGTGGATGGCGGCCCTGGGGCTCGGCGCGCTCCCCGGCACCGTGGCCTGCATCGGTCCGGTCACCGCCGATGTGGCGCGTCGCCATGGCATGCGCATCTCGATCGTCGCCGAGGTCCACACCGTCGACGGTCTCGTCGACGCGCTGATCGATCATGTGAACGGCGCGTCCTCGCCGAGCGGTTCCGGTCGCCGACCTCCCTCCATCCGCCGCTCACGCATTGGCCGCCGCAGGGGCCGTGCCT